>NZ_JBEOSJ010000003.1:192576-493393 GCF_040302905.1 Streptomyces sp. NPDC096193
CCGTGCTCCACTGCGGTGTGAACCCGGGTGGCCCCTGCAACGAGACCAACGGCATCGGCGCCAGCCGCGCCTGCCCCGGCCCTCCCGTATGTCACGCTCCGCAGTTCCGTACGTGACATCGCTCACGGTTTGCCAGGCTAGTGATTGCTCACTAACTTTGTTCGCATGGTCAGGATGAGCGCAGAAGAGCGACGCGAGAGTGTCATCCGTGCGGCGATCTCGGAGTTCGCGCTGGGTGGTTACCACGGCACCTCCACCGAGGCGATCGCCAAACGGGTGGGTGTCTCGCAGCCGTATCTCTTCCGCCTTTTCAAGAACAAGAGGGAGCTGTTCCTCGCCGCTGCGCTGCGCTGCCTCGAAGAGACGCCCCGGGCGCTGGCCGATGCACTGGAGGTGCGGCCGGACGTCACGCCCAAGGAGGCGATGGCCGCGGCGTACATGGGGCTGATCGACGACCGGGAGCAGCTGCTGATGCAGATGCAGACCTATGTCGCGGTGGCCTCCGCCGAAGCCGCGGGCGACCACGCCTTCGGGGAGGCGATCCGGGCCGGCTGGGCGGAGATCTGGGACCACGCGCGGGTCGCGCTGGGGGGAACCCGCGACACGGCCGACTTCGTGGGCTGCGGCATGCTGATCAATGTGCTGGTGGCGTTGGGGTATCCGCGGGATCACCGGGTGTGGTCCGGGCTCAACATGGCCGAGCTGGACGCCGTCCGTCGGTGACGGATGCCTGGCCCCGTGCCGGGGTGACGTCTGTCCATAAAAGTTAGTAATCAATAACTAATCTACTGGGGGAGTTATGGACCAGCAGTCAGTCCGGCGCGGTTCCGCCGTCTGGGCGCTCGTCATCACCAGCGTCGCCGGCTTCATGGCGGCACTCGACAATCTCGTCGTCACCACCGCTCTGCCGTCCATCCGCGAGGACCTCGGCGGTGCGCTGGAGGACCTCGAGTGGACGGTGAGCGCGTACACCCTCACCTTCGCCGTCTTGCTGATGTTCGGAGCCGCGCTCGGCGACCGGTTCGGCCGCCGCCGGCTGTTCATGGCCGGCCTCACGATCTTCACCGGTGCCTCGGCCGCGGCGGCGCTCGCGCCCGGCATCGACTCCCTCATCGCCGCCCGGGCCGTCCAAGGCGTCGGCGCGGCCGTCATGATGCCGCTCACCCTCACGCTGCTCACGGCCGCCGTCCCCGCCGCGCGGCGCGGAGCCGCACTCGGCATATTCGGCGCCGTGACCGGTCTCGCCGTCGCCAGCGGGCCGCTCATCGGCGGCAGTCTCACCGAACACATCTCCTGGCAGTGGATCTTCTGGCTGAACGTGCCGATCGGGATCGCGCTGCTGCCGCTCGCCCGGCTGCGTCTCGACGAGTCGTACGCGCCCAGCGCCCGGCTCGACGTCCCCGGCACCCTTCTCGTCAGCGGCGGCCTGTTCGGCATCGTCTACGCCCTGGTCAACGGACAGGCGGACGGCTGGAGCAGCCTCCCGATCCTGGCCGGGCTCATCGTGGGCACGCTGCTGATCCTGGCGTTCATACGCCACGGCATGGTCGCCAAGAACCCCATGCTCCCCATGCGTCTCTTCCGTGACCGTGCCTTCTTCG
Organism: Streptomyces sp. NPDC096193; assembly: GCF_040302905.1. Lineage (NCBI taxonomy): Bacteria > Bacillati > Actinomycetota > Actinomycetes > Kitasatosporales > Streptomycetaceae > Streptomyces > Streptomyces sp. NPDC096193. The sequence goes on from NZ_JBEOSJ010000003.1 coordinate 194,178, forward strand.
GGATCAACATCGCCTCCCTGTTGATGTTCCTCGGCATGTTCGGATCGATCTTCCTGCTCAGCCAGTTCCTCCAGGGCGTGGCCGGCTACTCGCCCACCGAGGCCGGACTGCGGATGCTCCCGTGGACCGGAATGCCGCTGATCGTCGCGCCCATCGCCGGATACCTCTCCGACCGGATCGGCGGTCGGCCCGTCGTCGCCACCGGTCTGGCCCTCCAAGCGGTCGGCCTCGGTCTGTTCGCCATGGTCCTGGAGCCGGGGGTGTCGTACGCGGCGCAGCTTCCCGGCCTGATCCTCGGTGGCGTCGGCATGGCGATGTACTTCGCCCCCGCCGCGAGCGTGGTCATGTCCAGCGTCCGGCCGGGCGAGCAGGGCATCGCCTCCGGCGCCAACAACGCCCTGCGCGAGGTCGGCGGAGCGCTCGGTGTCGCGGTGCTGGGTGCGGTCTTCGCCGCCCAGGGCGGGTACGAGACCCCCGACGCGTTCAGTGACGGCACCGTCCCGGCGCTGTGGATCGGGTCGGCGGCCGTCGCGCTCGCCGCGGTGATCGCGCTGATGATCCCGGGCCGGGGCCGCTCGGGCGGGCCCGTGGGGGAGACGGCGCACGATCTCAAGCAGCGGGAGCCGGCCGTGGCGTGACCGGCGGCGCCGGGCGCACGTCTCCCGCCCCCGCCGCCGCGCACCCGGGCCCCATGACCCGCGCCCCCTGCCGTACCCACCCCCGGTCCGTGGCCCCGCCGAGCGGCGCGGCCACGGACCGTACCCTTGTCCCCGTGCAGGAACTCCACGACGCTCCCCTCGCCCCCCTGACCACCTTCCGGCTCGGCGGCCCCGCGACCCGGCTCGTCACGGCCACGACCGACGACGAGGTGATCGCCGCCGTACGTGCGGCGGACACGGCGGGCACCCCGCTGCTGATCATCGGTGGCGGCAGCAATCTCGTCATCGGCGACAAGGGCTTCGACGGCACGGCCCTGCGCATCGCGACCGAGGGCTTCCGGCTGGAGGGCACTCGGCTGGAGCTCGCCGCCGGTGAGGTCTGGACCGACGCGGTCGCCCGCACCGTCGAGGCGGGACTCGCGGGCATCGAGTGTCTGGCCGGCATCCCCGGCTCGGCCGGCGCCACCCCGATCCAGAACGTGGGCGCGTACGGCCAGGAGGTCTCCTCGACCATCACCGAGGTGGTCGCCTACGACCGCGGCAGCGGCGAGACGGTCACCCTCTCCAACGCCGAGTGCGCCTTTTCCTACCGCCACAGCCGTTTCAAGGAGCACCCCGAGCGCTACGTCGTGCTGCGCGTCCGCTTCGAGCTGGAGGAGGCGGGAGGCCTGAGCGCGCCTCTGAAGTATGCGGAGACCGCCCGCGTGCTCGGTGTGGAGCCCGGTGACCGCAAGGAGCTCGCGGAGGTCCGCCGGGCCGTCCTCGGCCTGCGCGCGGGCAAGGGCATGGTCCTGGACCCCGAGGACCACGACACCTGGTCGGCCGGGTCCTTCTTCACCAATCCGATCCTGGAGGCGGACGAGTACGCGGCCTTCCTCGACCGCGTCCGCGAGCGCCTCGGCGACGAGACCGCCCCGCCCGCGTACCCGGCCGGCGACGGCCGCACGAAGACGTCGGCCGCCTGGCTGATCGACAAGGCAGGCTTCACCAAGGGGTACGGCACGGGGCCCGCCCGTATCTCCACGAAGCACACCCTCGCGCTCACCAACCGGGGCGGGGCCACCACCGAGGACCTGCTGGCGCTCGCCCGCGAGGTCGTGACCGGCGTCCGCGAGGCCTTCGGGGTGACGCTGGTCAATGAGCCGGTGACGGTCGGCGTCAGCCTCTGACCCCGGTCGCGTCGGCATCCGGGCCGTCGGAGGCCACGCGCCTCCACCCCCCGTACGACCGTCGAAGTGCCGTCGCGGGAGGCCGGACTTCAGGCCGCGGGTCCCCCCGGGGCTGCCAGCCACTCGTCGACGCCCGTCAGCAGCTTCTGCTTGGTCTCGGGCGGGGCCGCGGAGCCGCGCACCGACTGGCGGGCCAGTTCGGCCAGCTCCTCGTCGGTGAAGCCGTGGTGCCTGCGGGCCAGTTCGTACTGGGCGGCCAGGCGGGAGCCGAAGAGCAGCGGGTCGTCCGCGCCCAGCGCCATCGGCACGCCCGCCTCATACAGCGTCCGCAGTGGCACGTCCGAGGGCTTCTCGTACACCCCCAGCGCCACGTTGGAGGACGGGCACACCTCGCAGGTGATCCCGCGCTCGGCGAGCTTGCGCAGCAGCCGGGGATCCTCCGCCGCCCGGACCCCGTGGCCGACGCGCGAGGCGTCCAGATCGTCCAGGCAGTCGCGTACGGACGCCGGGCCCGACAGCTCGCCGCCGTGCGGCGCCGCCAGCAGTCCGCCCTCCCGCGCGATCGCGAAGGCGCGGTCGAAGTCCCGTGCCATGCCCCGGCGTTCGTCGTTGGAGAGCCCGAAACCCACCACCCCGCGGTCGGCGTACCGCACGGCGAGCCGGGCGAGCGTCCGCGCGTCCAGGGGGTGCTTCATACGGTTCGCGGCCACCAGCACGCGCATCCCCAGCCCGGTCTCCCGCGACGCGCTGTCCACCGCGTCCAGGATGACCTCCAGAGCGGGAATCAGCCCGCCCAGCATCGGGGCGTACGAGGTGGGGTCGACCTGGATCTCCAGCCAGCCGGAGCCGTCCCGCACGTCCTCCTCGGCGGCCTCGCGCACCAGTCGCTGGATGTCCTCGGGGGAGCGCAGACAGGACCGCGCCATGTCGTAGAGCCGCTGGAAGCGGAACCACCCGCGTTCGTCCGTGGCCCGTAGCTTGGGCGGCTCGCCGCCGGTCAGTGCGTCCGGCAGGTGCACGCCGTACTTGTCGGCCAGTTCGAGCAGGGTGCCGGGCCGCATCGACCCGGTGAAGTGCAGGTGCAGATGCGCCTTGGGCAGGAGGCTCACATCTCGTACGGGAGGGGGATTCGGGGAGTGTCCCTCGGAAAAGTCCAGCATTCCAGGATCTTGCCGCACCTCGCGGCGTCCGGGCAGCCCCTTTCCCTGATCGTGGCCTTGCCCGAACGAAGAAGCGGGTCCGGGCAGCAGCCCGGACCCGCTTCCCGTGACAGCGAAGATCAGTCGCGTGCTTCCGCGAGGAGCTTCTGGAGGCGGGAGACGCCCTCCACCAGGTCCTCGTCGCCGAGAGCGTAGGAAAGCCGCAGATAGCCCGGCGTGCCGAAGGCCTCGCCCGGGACGACCGCCACCTCGGCCTCGTCCAGGATCAGCGCCGCCAGCTCCACCGACGACTTCGGGCGCTGTCCGCGGATCTCCTTGCCCAGGAGTCCCTTCACCGACGGGTACACGTAGAACGCGCCCTCCGGCTCCGGGCAGACCACGCCGTCGATCTCGTTGAGCATCCGCACGATCGTCTGCCGGCGGCGGTCGAAGGCGGTGCGCATCTCGGCCACCGCGTCCAGGCTGCCGGACACCGCGGCCAGCGCCGCGATCTGGGCGACGTTGGAGACGTTGGACGTCGCGTGCGACTGGAGGTTGGTCGCGGCCTTGACCACGTCCTTCGGGCCGATGATCCACCCCACACGCCAGCCGGTCATGGCATAGGTCTTGGCCACACCGTTGACGACGATGCACTTGTCGCGCAGCTCTGGAACGAGCGCCGGCAGCGAGGAGAAGGTGGCGTCGCCGTACACCAGGTGCTCGTAGATCTCGTCCGTCATCACCCACAGTCCGTGCTCGACGGCCCAGCGGCCGATGGCCTCGGAGTCCTCGCGGCTGTAGACGGCGCCGGTCGGGTTGGACGGGGAGACGAACAGGACGACCTTCGTACGGTCGGTGCGCGCGGCCTCCAGCTGCTCGACGGAGACCCGGTAACCGGTCGTCTCGTCGGCCACGACCTCGACCGGGACGCCGCCCGCGAGCCGGATCGACTCGGGGTAGGTCGTCCAGTACGGAGCGGGCACGATGACCTCGTCACCCGGGTCCAGGATCGCCGCGAACGCCTCGTAGATCGCCTGCTTGCCGCCGTTGGTCACCAGGATCTGCGCGGGGTCCACGGCGTAACCGGAATCCCGCAGCGTCTTGTCGGCGATGGCCTTCTTCAGCTCGGGCAGACCGCCGGCGGGCGTGTAGCGGTGGTACTTCGGGTTGCGGCAGGCCTCGATCGCAGCCTCGACGATGTAGTCGGGCGTGGGGAAGTCGGGCTCACCCGCGCCGAAGCCGATCACCGGACGCCCGGCGGCCTTGAGGGCCTTGGCCTTGGCGTCGACGGCGAGGGTGGCGGACTCGGAGATCGCACCGATGCGGGCGGAGACCCGGCGCTCGGTCGGAGGGGTTGCAGCGCTCATACGGCCATCGTCCCAGACCGCAAACGCGCCAGGCACACGTGTTTCGCGTAGCGGACAGAAAGCGCTCCGGAGCTATCTGTTCGACGCGGGGCCCCCGACCACGTACACTCACTCGTCGTTGGCCCACACCGACCACGTCTGCGGATGCGGTAGGTTGGGGAAACCACAAAGGGTCGTAGCTCAATTGGTAGAGCACTGGTCTCCAAAACCAGCGGTTGGGGGTTCAAGTCCCTCCGGCCCTGCTACACACACCTTCGCCAGGTTGTGTGCGCATGTACGTTATTCAATGAACCGCCGTGCGGCTCCACCGGGCGCGGCACGGCCACGACCCGGAATCAGGTGAAAGAACGTGACGGACGCCGTGGGCTCCATCGACACGCCTGATGCCGAGGACGAGGCGCCCTCGAAGAAGTCCCGCAAGGGCGGAAAGCGCGGGAAGAAGGGCCCTCTGGGCCGCCTCGCGCTCTTCTACCGGCAGATCGTCGCCGAGCTTCGCAAGGTCGTCTGGCCGACTCGGAACCAGCTGACGACGTACACCACAGTGGTGATTGTCTTCGTAGTCGTCATGATTGGTCTGGTGACCGTGATTGACTATGGGTTCCAGGAAGCCGTCAAGTACGTCTTCGGCTGATGCCCGCGAAGGGCGCCGGTAGCGGCGCCCCTTTCGCATGTTCCACCCCGTCTGTAGTCAGGAAGAAGCAGCCACCGTGTCTGACCCGAACGTGAACGACGCCGTTGAGCCGAGCGACAGCCTCGAGTCCCCTGAGGACGAGCTCGACATCGTCGAGGCGGCCGACGAGGACCAGGCGGAACTTGCTGACGCCGCCGCGGGCGAGCCGGCCGAGGTAGCGGCGGTCCGCGTCGAAGAGGATGCCGAGGCCCTGGCCGAGGTCGACGAGGACGAAGCCGCAGCCGCAGCCGACGAGTCCGATGAAGACGCCGACGCCGACGTCGAGGGCGAGTCCGACGAGGACGCCGCCGCCGACGAGGAGCTCCTCGTCGAGGAGGCCCCGGCCGACCCGGTCGCCGCGCTCCGTGACGAGCTGCGCGGTCTGCCCGGCGAGTGGTACGTCATCCACACCTACGCGGGCTACGAGAAGCGCGTGAAGGCGAACCTGGAGCAGCGTGCCGTCTCGCTGAACGTCGAGGACTTCATCTACCAGGCCGAAGTGCCCGAGGAAGAGATCGTCCAGATCAAGAACGGCGAGCGTAAGAACGTGCGGCAGAACAAGCTGCCCGGTTACGTGCTCGTCCGCATGGACCTGACGAACGAGTCCTGGGGCGTCGTCCGCAACACCCCGGGTGTCACCGGCTTCGTGGGCAACGCCTACGACCCGTACCCGCTGACGCTGGACGAGATCGTCAAGATGCTGGCGCCCGAGGCCGAGGAGAAGGCCGCCCGTGAGGCCGCGGAGGCCGAGGGCAAGCCGGCTCCGGCCCGCAAGGTCGAGGTCCAGGTGCTGGACTTCGAGGTCGGCGACTCGGTCACCGTCACCGACGGTCCGTTCGCGACGCTCCAGGCGACGATCAACGAGATCAACCCGGATTCGAAGAAGGTCAAGGGTCTCGTCGAGATCTTCGGCCGCGAGACCCCGGTCGAGCTGAGCTTCGACCAGATCCAGAAGAACTGATTCTGGAACACACGCCTCCGAACAGGTCAGAACGGCTCTCGCAGCCGCTCTGACCTGCTCGGTTTTTGGCCGCACAGTCATACCCGTTATCGTTGTGCGGTATGCCTCCATCCGGATGATCGGCTGGAGCGCTGGAAACTCTCACTAGGACCCGGAGAGAGCAATGCCTCCCAAGAAGAAGAAGGTCACGGGGCTTATCAAGCTCCAGATCCAGGCCGGCGCGGCCAACCCGGCTCCGCCGGTCGGCCCCGCACTGGGTCAGCACGGCGTCAACATCATGGAGTTCTGCAAGGCCTACAACGCCGCGACCGAGTCGCAGCGTGGCATGGTCGTGCCGGTGGAGATCACGGTCTACGAGGACCGCTCCTTCACCTTCATCACCAAGACTCCGCCGGCCGCCAAGCTGATCCTCAAGGCCGCGGGTGTGGACAAGGGCTCTGGCGAGCCGCACAAGACGAAGGTCGCCAAGCTGACGCGCGACCAGGTCCGTGACATCGCCACGACGAAGATGCCCGACCTGAACGCCAACGACCTGGACGCCGCCGAGAAGATCATCGCCGGCACCGCCCGTTCCATGGGCATCACGGTCGAGGGCTGACAGTCCCCGTACGACCTCAGTGGCAGGGCCAAGCGCTGGTCCGAACCACGACTCCACGCCTGAACACACAACAGGAGCAGAAGTGAAGCGCAGCAAGAACCTCCGCGCTGCGGATGCCAAGATCGACCGGGAGCGCAACTACGCCCCGCTCGAGGCCGTCCGTCTCGCCAAGGACACCGCCGCCACCAAGTTCGACGGAACCGTCGAGGTCGCCTTCCGCCTGGGTGTCGACCCCCGCAAGGCCGACCAGATGGTCCGTGGCACCGTCAACCTTCCGCACGGCACCGGCAAGACCGCCCGGGTCCTGGTCTTCGCGACCGGTGACCGTGCTGCGGCCGCGGAAGCCGCGGGCGCCGACATCGTCGGCTCCGACGAACTGATCGACGAGGTTGCGAAGGGCCGTCTGGACTTCGACGCCGTCGTCGCCACCCCGGACCTCATGGGCAAGGTCGGCCGCCTCGGCCGCGTGCTCGGTCCGCGTGGTCTGATGCCGAACCCGAAGACCGGCACGGTCACCCCGGATGTCACCAAGGCTGTGAACGACATCAAGGGCGGCAAGATCGAGTTCCGCGTCGACAAGCACTCGAACCTGCACTTCATCATCGGCAAGGTCTCCTTCGACGAGACGAAGCTGGTCGAGAACTACGCCGCGGCTCTGGAGGAGATCCTCCGTCTGAAGCCGTCCGCCGCGAAGGGCCGCTACATCAAGAAGGCGACCCTGACCACGACGATGGGCCCCGGCATCCCGCTGGACTCCAACCGCACCCGCAACCTCCTCGTCGAGGAGGACCCGGCCGCCGTCTGATCCTGACGGCAGCCGCGGGTCTCGCGCATCGAAGCCGGCCCCGCACCTCCCCGGAGGTGCGGGGCCGGCTTTTCGTTGTCCCGCTGTCGTACGTGTGCGCTACGGTTCGAATTCGTCACGACGAGGGGTGGGGCATGAGCATGTCCGCATGGAGGCGCGCGGGCGTCTCGCTGGCGGCAGTGGCCGTCATGACCGCAGCAGCGGCCGGGTGCCAGGGCGGGAACGGCACCGAGAAGGCTGCCGGTGCGCCGGAGAAGGACCGTACGACGCAGTCCCGCGACGCGGTGACGCAGGTCCTCACGGCGGCCTACAAGAAGACGTCGGCCGCGAAGTCGGCCAAGGTCCGGATGACGATGACCGCGCCGGCCACGATGGACGACGGCGGCACCATGGAGCTTTCCGGGGTCATGGGCTGGGACCCCACCGTGATGGACATGACCATGAAAGGGTCCATGCTCAAGGCGGACCCGGGCATGCCCGCGCAGGTCCGCATGGTCTGGCAGAACGACGTCATGTACATGGACATGGGCACGAAGATGGCCCAGGACATGGACGGCAAGCGCTGGATGAAGCTGGACCTCGGCGCCATGGCGGCGGACTCGGGGGACAAGGCGCTGCAGAAGCAGCTGACCGGTGGCCTGCAGAACATGAACCAGGACCCGGCCCAGCAGCTCGCCATGCTGCTCGACTCCCCGAACGTGAAGCACGTCGGAGCGGAGAAGATCGACGGGGTGGAGGCCCAGCACTACAAGGGCACGCTCACCGTCGAGGAGATGCTGGCCTCCAACGAGTCGCTGAAGGTGCTCGGTGAGAAGGAGCGCAAGGACCTGCTCGCCGGTGTCGAGAAGGCCGGCATCAAGGGGTACGAGACCGAGGTCTGGGTCAACGACGACGAGTATCCGGTGCGGATGGACGTCGGCATGGACACCCCCGAGGGCAAGGTCACGATCGTCACCCACTACACGGACTACGGCACCGAGGCCGCCGTCCAGGCGCCGCCGGCGAAGGACACCTTCGACCTCATGGGGATGCTCAAGGAGCTCGGTGAGGGCATGGAGTCCTCCGGGCAGAGCTGATCCGGGGGACCGCCGACGAGCCCGTCGGCGCCCCCGCAGGCCCGATTTGCTCGACCTGGGCCGCTTCACGTAGTCTTCCCCAGAAGCCAAAGACCGCTGGTCGTTGCTGCGCCTTCGCAAGAGGGTGTGGCGGCCGAAGGATTCGCTGAACTGCGAACGACCCGCGCAGGTGACTGTGGAAGTACTCCCGGACGGTTCCGTCCGGTCGAGTTCACGCCCCGTGCACCTGTGCCGGGGCGTTTCGTTTTGTGCAGAGCCCCTTCTCCACGTGCCTGATTCAGGCGGTCCGGCGACGTGCGGTTGATCGAAAGGTCAGCCGAGGATCATCACCCCGGAAGGAGGCCGAGGCACATGGCGACGTCCGACAAGGTCGCAGCCGTTGCAGAAATCACGGAGAAGCTCCGCGGTTCCAATGCAGCTGTTGTGACGTCCTACACCGGACTGACCGTGGCGCAGCTCAAGGAGCTTCGCCGTTCTCTCGGCGAGAACGCTCAGTACCGAGTGGTGAAGAACACGCTGACCCAGATCGCGGCCAAGGAGGCCGGGATCGAGCTGGACGAGCACCTCAAGGGCTCGACGGCTGTTGCCTTCGTCACCGGTGACCCGGTGGTGGCGGCGAAGGGACTGCGTGACTTCGCCAAGGACAACCCCGCTCTCGTCATCAAGGGCGGTGTCCTTGAGGGTAAGGCGCTGTCCGCCGACGAGATCAAGAAGCTTGCGGACCTCGAGTCCCGCGAGGTTCTGCTCGCCAAGCTGGCGGGCGCCATGAAGGGCAAGCAGTCGCAGGCTGCCGCGCTCTTCCAGGCGCTCCCGTCGAAGTTCGTCCGCACCGCGGAAGCGCTTCGCGCCAAGAAGGCCGAGCAGGGCGGTGCCGAGTAATCGGCTCGCGCATTGACCGGGGCTATGTGACGCACCGGTCGTAGCGGGCCTGTACGCCCGCCTTCATGTACATCCCGGCACCAGCCGATTTAGTGGAAGGACCGCCATCATGGCGAAGCTCAGCCAGGACGACCTGCTCGCGCAGTTCGAAGAGATGACCCTCATCGAGCTCTCCGAGTTCGTGAAGGCCTTCGAGGAGAAGTTCGACGTCACCGCCGCCGCTCCGGTCGCCGTTGCCGCTGGTGGCGCCGCTGCCGCCCCGGCCGAGGCCGAGGCCGAGCAGGACGAGTTCGACGTCATCCTCACGGGCGCCGGCGAAAAGAAGATCCAGGTCATCAAGGTCGTGCGTGAGCTGACCTCCCTGGGTCTGAAGGAGGCCAAGGACCTCGTCGACGGCACCCCGAAGCCGGTTCTCGAGAAGGTCGCCAAGGAGGCCGCCGAGAAGGCTGCCGAGTCCCTCAAGGCCGCCGGCGCCTCCGTCGAGGTCAAGTGACCTTCTGAGTCTCCCACCGTCGGTTCCGCTCAGGTTCCGCGGGAGGCACAGCGAAGGGCGATCACCCATTGGGGTGGTCGCCCTTCGGCGTTGTGGACAGGGCGCATTGCGCTTCCGTTTGCGACGAGTATCGTGATCTTCGCCGTGCGTCCCGCACCCTGGTCAGTGACGATCCCGTCAGCCGGTTGGGTTGGGGGGCCTTGACGAACCGCACGGAGCGCGCAATTCTCAGGACGCGTCGTCACAACGATCCGGATCCGAGGCATGGATCGACGACCGAACGGGCAGTAAGGATGTGCGCCTCCCGGCGCGAGGGCTTACGCGGAGTTGAGAACAACGAGGGTCTCGAAAACCCGCACTGGACATCAGTGTGCCAAGTGGCTACACTGACCCTTTGCGCTGCCTGTTAGCTGCCTCCTGCCCGTCACCAGGGGCATCCCCACGCATGAGCACAGAGGATTGAACGTCCCCCAGCTGGGATTTCTTCCTCCGTGTCCGGCATGGGACCGGTACGCGCGTAGTGAGTCCGAGCCCTCGGAAGGACCCCCTCTTGGCCGCCTCGCGCAACGCCTCGACCGCGAATACGAACAACGGCGCCAGCACCGCCCCGCTGCGCATCTCTTTTGCAAAGATCAAGGAGCCCCTCGAGGTTCCGAACCTCCTCGCGCTGCAGACCGAGAGCTTTGACTGGCTCCTCGGCAATGCCGCCTGGAAGTCTCGAGTCGAGGCGGCCCTGGACAGCGGACAGGACGTCCCCACGAAGTCCGGTCTGGAGGAGATCTTCGAGGAGATCTCCCCGATTGAGGACTTCTCCGGGTCGATGTCCCTGACCTTCCGCGACCACCGCTTCGAGCCTCCGAAGAACTCCATCGACGAGTGCAAGGAGCGCGACTTCACGTACGCGGCCCCGCTCTTCGTCACCGCCGAGTTCACCAACAACGAGACCGGCGAGATCAAGTCCCAGACGGTCTTCATGGGCGACTTCCCGCTCATGACCAACAAGGGCACGTTCGTCATCAACGGCACCGAGCGTGTCGTGGTGTCGCAGCTGGTCCGCTCGCCGGGTGTCTACTTCGACTCCAACATCGACAAGACGTCCGACAAGGACATCTTCACGGCCAAGATCATCCCGTCCCGGGGTGCCTGGCTCGAGATGGAGATCGACAAGCGCGACATGGTCGGTGTCCGCATCGACCGCAAGCGCAAGCAGTCCGTCACCGTCCTCCTGAAGGCTCTCGGCTGGACCACCGAGCAGATCCTCGAGGAGTTCGGCGAGTACGAGTCGATGCGCGCCACCCTGGAGAAGGACCACACCCAGGGCCAGGACGACGCGCTGCTCGACATCTACCGCAAGCTCCGCCCGGGCGAGCCGCCTACGCGTGAGGCTGCTCAGACGCTGCTCGAGAACCTCTACTTCAACCCGAAGCGCTACGACCTCGCCAAGGTCGGCCGCTACAAGGTGAACAAGAAGCTCGGCGCCGACGAGCCGCTGGACGCCGGCGTGCTCACCACCGACGACGTCATCGCGACCATCAAGTACCTGGTCAAGCTGCACGCCGGTGAGACCGAGACGGTCGGCGAGAGCGGTACCCAGATCGTCGTCGAGACCGACGACATCGACCACTTCGGCAACCGTCGTCTGCGTAACGTCGGCGAGCTCATCCAGAACCAGGTCCGCACGGGTCTGGCTCGTATGGAGCGCGTCGTGCGTGAGCGCATGACGACCCAGGACGTCGAGGCGATCACGCCGCAGACCCTGATCAACATCCGGCCGGTCGTCGCCTCCATCAAGGAGTTCTTCGGCACCAGCCAGCTGTCGCAGTTCATGGACCAGAACAACCCGCTGTCGGGTCTCACCCACAAGCGCCGTCTGTCGGCGCTCGGTCCGGGTGGTCTCTCCCGTGAGCGGGCCGGCTTCGAGGTCCGAGACGTTCACCCGTCGCACTACGGCCGCATGTGCCCGATCGAGACCCCCGAAGGCCCGAACATCGGTCTGATCGGCTCGCTCGCGTCCTACGGCCGCGTCAACGCGTTCGGCTTCGTCGAGACCCCGTACCGCAAGGTCACCGACGGCCAGGTCACCGACGAGGTCGACTACCTGACCGCCGACGAGGAAGACCGGTTCGTCATCGCCCAGGCGAACGCGACGCTCTCCGACGAGCTGCGCTTCACCGAGCCGCGCGTGCTGGTCCGCCGTCGTGGCGGCGAGGTCGACTACGTCCCGCCGACCGAGGTCGACTACATGGACGTCTCGCCGCGCCAGATGGTGTCGGTCGCGACGGCCATGATCCCCTTCCTCGAGCACGACGACGCCAACCGTGCCCTCATGGGCGCGAACATGATGCGTCAGGCCGTTCCGCTGATCACGGCGGAGGCGCCGCTGGTCGGTACCGGCATGGAGTACCGCTGTGCGGTCGACGCCGGTGACGTCATCAAGGCCGAGAAGGACGGTGTGGTCCAGGAGGTCTCCGCGGACTACGTCACGGTCGCCAACGACGACGGCACGTACACCACGTACCGCGTCGCGAAGTTCTCGCGCTCCAACCAGGGCACCTCGGTGAACCAGAAGGTCATCGTGGACGAGGGCTCGCGCGTCGTCGAGGGCCAGGTCCTCGCCGACGGTCCCGCCACCGAGCAGGGCGAGATGGCGCTCGGCAAGAACCTGCTGGTCGCGTTCATGCCGTGGGAGGGTCACAACTACGAGGACGCGATCATCCTGTCGCAGCGCCTCGTGCAGGACGACGTCCTCTCCTCGATCCACATCGAGGAGCATGAGGTCGACGCCCGTGACACCAAGCTCGGCCCCGAGGAGATCACCCGGGACATCCCGAACGTCTCCGAGGAGGTCCTCGCCGACCTCGACGAGCGCGGCATCATCCGTATCGGTGCCGAGGTCGTCGCCGGCGACATCCTCGTCGGCAAGGTCACGCCCAAGGGTGAGACCGAGCTGACCCCGGAGGAGCGTCTGCTCCGCGCGATCTTCGGTGAGAAGGCGCGTGAGGTCCGTGACACCTCGCTGAAGGTGCCGCACGGTGAGACCGGCAAGATCATCGGCGTGCGCGTCTTCGACCGCGAGGAGGGCGACGAGCTTCCCCCCGGTGTGAACCAGCTGGTGCGCGTGTACGTGGCGCAGAAGCGCAAGATCACCGACGGTGACAAGCTCGCCGGCCGTCACGGCAACAAGGGCGTCATCTCGAAGATCCTGCCGATCGAGGACATGCCGTTCCTGGAGGACGGCACCCCGGTCGACATCATCCTCAACCCGCTGGGTGTCCCGTCCCGAATGAACCCGGGACAGGTTCTCGAGATCCACCTCGGCTGGCTCGCCAGCCAGGGCTGGAAGGTCGAGGGCAGCGAGGAGTGGATGGAGCGTCTGAAGGCGATCGGCGCCGATGAGGTCGCCGGTGGCACGAACGTCGCCACCCCGGTCTTCGACGGTGCGCGCGAGGACGAGATCTCCGGTCTCTTCGAGTCCACGATCCCGAACCGCGACGGCAACCGGATGGTCCAGCCGTCCGGCAAGGCCAACCTGTTCGACGGCCGCTCCGGTGAGCCGTTCCCGGACCCGATCTCGATCGGGTACATGTACATCCTCAAGCTCCACCACCTGGTCGACGACAAGCTCCACGCCCGTTCGACCGGTCCGTACTCGATGATCACCCAGCAGCCGCTGGGTGGTAAGGCCCAGTTCGGTGGCCAGCGATTCGGCGAGATGGAGGTGTGGGCGCTCGAGGCATACGGAGCCGCCTACGCCCTCCAGGAGCTGCTGACCATCAAGTCCGACGACGTGACCGGCCGCGTGAAGGTCTACGAGGCCATCGTCAAGGGCGAGAACATCCCCGAGCCCGGCATTCCCGAGTCCTTCAAGGTGCTCATCAAGGAAATGCAGTCGCTCTGCCTCAACGTGGAGGTGCTGTCCTCGGACGGTATGTCCATCGAGATGCGCGACACGGACGAGGACGTCTTCCGCGCAGCGGAGGAGCTCGGAATCGACCTGTCCCGGCGCGAGCCGAGCAGCGTCGAAGAGGTCTGACGGGTCTGGCCGGGACCTCCTCGTGAGGTCCCGGCCCTGCCCCGGACCCCGTACAGACCATGATTGAGACACGACCCTGAGAGGGATTGACGCATAGTGCTCGACGTCAACTTCTTCGACGAGCTCCGGATCGGCCTGGCCACCGCTGACGACATCCGTCAGTGGAGCCACGGCGAGGTCAAGAAGCCCGAGACGATCAACTACCGCACGCTCAAGCCCGAAAAGGACGGACTCTTCTGCGAGAAGATCTTCGGTCCGACCCGGGACTGGGAGTGCTACTGCGGCAAGTACAAGCGTGTCCGCTTCAAGGGCATCATCTGTGAGCGCTGTGGCGTCGAGGTCACGCGCGCCAAGGTGCGCCGTGAGCGGATGGGCCACATCGAACTGGCCGCCCCCGTCACCCACATCTGGTACTTCAAGGGTGTCCCGTCCCGCCTGGGCTACCTGCTGGACCTGGCGCCGAAGGACCTCGAGAAGGTCATCTACTTCGCCGCGTACATGATCACGTTCGTGGACGAGGAGCGCCGTACGCGCGACCTGCCCTCGCTGGAGGCCCACGTCTCCGTCGAGCGTCAGCAGGTCGAGAACCGCCGCGACTCCGACCTCGAGGCCCGTGCCAAGAAGCTCGAGACCGACCTGGCCGAGCTCGAGGCCGAGGGCGCGAAGGCCGACGTGCGCCGCAAGGTGCGCGAGGGTGCCGAGCGTGAGATGAAGCAGCTGCGCGACCGTGCGCAGCGCGAGATCGACCGCCTCGACGAGGTGTGGAACCGCTTCAAGAACCTCAAGGTCCAGGACCTGGAGGGTGACGAGCTGCTCTACCGCGAGCTGCGTGACCGCTTCGGCACGTACTTCGACGGCTCGATGGGTGCCGCGGCGCTGCAGAAGCGCCTGGAGTCCTTCGACCTCGACGAGGAGGCCGAGCGCCTCCGCGAGATCATCCGTACCGGCAAGGGCCAGAAGAAGACCCGTGCGCTCAAGCGCCTCAAGGTCGTCTCCGCGTTCCTGCAGACCAGCAACAGCCCCAAGGGCATGGTGCTGGACTGCGTGCCGGTCATCCCGCCGGACCTGCGTCCGATGGTGCAGCTGGACGGTGGCCGCTTCGCGACCTCCGACCTGAACGACCTGTACCGCCGTGTGATCAACCGCAACAACCGCCTCAAGCGTCTCCTTGACCTCGGTGCCCCCGAGATCATCGTGAACAACGAGAAGCGGATGCTGCAGGAGGCCGTCGACGCGCTGTTCGACAACGGCCGCCGCGGTCGCCCGGTCACCGGTCCCGGTAACCGCCCGCTGAAGTCCCTCAGCGACATGCTGAAGGGCAAGCAGGGTCGTTTCCGTCAGAACCTGCTCGGCAAGCGAGTCGACTACTCGGCGCGTTCCGTCATCGTCGTCGGTCCGCAGCTGAAGCTGCACCAGTGCGGCCTGCCCAAGGCCATGGCGCTGGAGCTCTTCAAGCCGTTCGTGATGAAGCGCCTGGTGGACCTGAACCACGCGCAGAACATCAAGTCGGCCAAGCGCATGGTCGAGCGTGGCCGCACCGTCGTGTACGACGTCCTCGAAGAGGTCATCGCCGAACACCCGGTGCTGCTGAACCGTGCGCCGACCCTGCACCGCCTCGGCATCCAGGCCTTCGAGCCGCAGCTGGTCGAGGGCAAGGCCATCCAGATCCACCCGCTCGTCTGCACCGCGTTCAACGCGGACTTCGACGGTGACCAGATGGCCGTGCACCTGCCGCTCTCCGCGGAGGCGCAGGCCGAGGCCCGCATCCTGATGCTGTCCTCGAACAACATCCTCAAGCCGGCCGACGGCCGTCCGGTCACCATGCCCACCCAGGACATGGTGCTCGGCCTCTTCTTCCTCACCACGGACGAGGAGGAGCGCGAGGTCAAGGGCGAGGGCCGGTCCTTCGGCTCCACCGCCGAGGCGATCATGGCGTTCGACGCCAAGGAGCTCTCGCTCCAGGCGAAGGTCGACATCCGCTTCCCGGTGGGCACCATCCCGCCGCGCGGCTGGACCCCTCCGGCCGTCGAGGAGGGCGAGGACGGCGTCGGCGAGCGTGTGTACCAGCAGGGCGACAGCTTCCGGCTGCGCACGACGCTGGGCCGCGCGCTCTTCAACGAGCTGCTGCCCGAGGACTACCCGTTCGTCGACTACTCGGTGGGCAAGAAGCAGCTCTCCGAGATCGTGAACGACCTCGCCGAGCGCTACCCCAAGGTCATCGTGGCGGCGACGCTCGACAACCTGAAGTCCGCGGGCTTCTTCTGGGCGACCCGTTCCGGTGTCACCGTGGCCATCTCCGACGTCGTGGTCCCCGAGGCCAAGAAGGCGATCGTCAGGGGCTACGAGGAGCAGGACGAGAAGGTCCAGAAGCAGTACGAGCGCGGTCTGATCACCAAGCAGGAGCGCACGCAGGAGCTCATCACCATCTGGACCAAGGCGACCAACGAGGTTGCCGAGGCGATGAACGCGAACTTCCCGAAGACCAACCCCATCTTCATGATGGTGAACTCGGGTGCTCGCGGAAACATGATGCAGATGCGTCAGATCGCCGGTATGCGTGGTCTGGTGTCCAACGCCAAGAACGAGACGATTCCGCGTCCCATCAAGGCGTCGTTCCGTGAGGGCCTGTCCGTGCTGGAGTACTTCATCTCCACGCACGGTGCCCGTAAGGGTCTGGCGGACACCGCCCTGCGTACCGCCGACTCGGGTTACCTGACCCGTCGTCTGGTGGACGTCTCGCAGGACGTGATCATCCGCGAGGAGGACTGCGGCACCGACCGTGGCCTCAAGCTGAAGATCGCCGAGCGGGGTGCCGACGGCTCCCTGCGCAAGACCGAGGACGTCGAGACCTCCGTGTACGCGCGGATGCTCGCCGAGGACGTCGTCGTCGACGGCAAGGTCATCGCGCCGGCCAACGTCGACCTGGGTGACGTGCTCATCGACGCCCTGGTGGGCGCCGGTGTCGAGGAGGTCAAGACCCGCTCGGTCCTGACCTGTGAGTCCGCGGTCGGCACCTGTGCCTTCTGCTATGGACGCTCGCTGGCCACCGGCAAGCTGGTCGACATCGGTGAGGCGGTCGGCATCATCGCCGCCCAGTCCATCGGTGAGCCCGGTACCCAGCTGACGATGCGTACCTTCCACACCGGTGGTGTGGCCGGTGACGACATCACCCAGGGTCTGCCCCGTGTCGTCGAGCTCTTCGAGGCCCGTACGCCCAAGGGTGTCGCCCCGATCTCGGAGGCGGCCGGCCGCGTCCGTATCGAGGAGACCGAGAAGACCAAGAAGCTCGTCGTCACCCCGGACGACGGCAGCGACGAGACGGCGTTCCCGATCTCGAAGCGTGCCCGTCTCCTGGTGGGCGAGGGCGACCACGTCGAGGTGGGCCAGAAGCTCACCGTGGGTGCCACCAACCCGCACGACGTACTGCGGATCCTCGGTCAGCGCGCGGTCCAGGTCCACCTGGTCGGCGAGGTCCAGAAGGTCTACAACTCGCAGGGTGTGTCGATCCACGACAAGCACATCGAGATCATCATCCGGCAGATGCTCCGCCGGGTGACGATCATCGAGTCCGGCGACGCCGAGCTGCTTCCGGGCGAGCTCGTCGAGCGGTCGAAGTTCGAGACCGAGAACCGTCGTGTGGTCACCGAGGGCGGTCACCCCGCCTCCGGCCGTCCGCAGCTGATGGGTATCACCAAGGCCTCGCTCGCGACCGAGTCGTGGCTGTCGGCGGCGTCCTTCCAGGAGACGACCAGGGTTCTGACCGACGCGGCGATCAACGCCAAGTCGGACTCCCTGATCGGCCTCAAGGAGAACGTCATCATCGGTAAGCTCATCCCGGCCGGTACGGGTCTGTCCCGCTACCGCAACATCCGGGTGGAGCCCACCGAGGAGGCCAAGGCCGCGATGTACTCGGCCGTCGGCTACGACGACATCGACTACTCGCCGTTCGGCACCGGCTCCGGCCAGGCCGTTCCGCTGGAGGACTACGACTACGGTCCGTACAACCAGTAAGCGGTAGCGCATCCACAGAGCGGTCACCTCTCGCGAGGTGGCCGCTCTGTGGCTTATGTTGCGGGCAGGTGTGTCCTGCGCGCGTGCATTTGTTTTGACCGGAGCCGATGCGGTAGGTACGCTCTGACCTTGTGCCTGGGGTGTGCCTGGGCTCGTGTGCGTGTCCTCAGCCGCATGACGGGTCTGCAGAATCGGCCACCGTGATCTGTGCTCTCTCTGCTTAGCGGCAGGAGCATGCAGTATCCGACACACCCGACCGCGTGGGTCGGAGATGTTCCAGGTTAGTTTCACTACACGGCACACAGAAACCGGAGAAGTAGTGCCTACGATCCAGCAGCTGGTCCGTAAGGGCCGGCAGGACAAGGTCGAGAAGAACAAGACGCCGGCACTCGAGGGTTCCCCTCAGCGCCGCGGCGTCTGCACGCGTGTGTTCACGACCACCCCGAAGAAGCCGAACTCGGCCCTGCGGAAGGTCGCGCGTGTGCGTCTGACCTCCGGCATCGAGGTCACGGCCTACATTCCGGGTGAGGGACACAACCTGCAGGAGCACTCCATCGTGCTCGTGCGTGGTGGCCGTGTGAAGGACCTGCCGGGTGTTCGTTACAAGATCATCCGCGGTTCCCTGGACACCCAGGGCGTCAAGAACCGCAAGCAGGCCCGCAGCCGCTACGGCGCCAAGAAGGAGAAGTAAGAATGCCTCGTAAGGGCCCCGCCCCGAAGCGCCCGGTCATCATCGACCCGGTCTACGGTTCTCCTCTTGTCACGTCGCTGATCAACAAGATCCTGCTCAACGGCAAGCGTTCCACTGCCGAGCGGATCGTCTACGGCGCCATGGAAGGCCTCCGCGAGAAGACCGGCGCTGACCCGGTCATCACGCTGAAGCGCGCCCTCGAGAACGTCAAGCCGTCTCTCGAGGTCAAGTCCCGCCGTGTCGGTGGTGCCACCTACCAGGTGCCGATCGAGGTCAAGCCCGGTCGCGCCGCCACCCTCGCGCTGCGCTGGGTCGTGGGTTACTCCCGCGCCCGTCGCGAGAAGACCATGACCGAGCGCCTCATGAACGAACTGCTCGACGCCTCCAACGGCCTCGGCGCTTCGGTCAAGAAGCGTGAGGACACGCACAAGATGGCCGAGTCCAACAAGGCCTTCGCGCACTACCGCTGGTAGTCGCTACCCACATCGAGACCGAGAGAAGATTGAGCCTTATGGCCACCACTTCGCTTGACCTGGCCAAGGTCCGCAACATCGGGATCATGGCCCACATCGACGCGGGCAAGACGACGACCACCGAGCGCATCCTGTTTTACACCGGTGTGAGCTACAAGATCGGTGAGGTCCACGACGGCGCTGCCACGATGGACTGGATGGAGCAGGAGCAGGAGCGCGGCATCACGATCACGTCCGCCGCGACGACCTGTCACTGGCCGCTCGAGGACGTCGATCACACCATCAACATCATCGACACCCCGGGCCACGTGGACTTCACGGTCGAGGTGGAGCGTTCGCTCCGCGTCCTCGACGGTGCCGTCACCGTGTTCGACGGCGTCGCCGGTGTTGAGCCGCAGTCCGAGACCGTCTGGCGTCAGGCGGACCGCTACGGCGTGCCGCGTATCTGTTTCGTCAACAAGCTCGACCGCACCGGCGCGGAGTTCCACCGCTGCGTCGACATGATCGTGGACCGCCTCGGCGCGACCCCGATCGTGATGCAGCTGCCGATCGGTGCCGAGGCAGACTTCAAGGGCGTCATCGACCTCGTTCGTATGAAGGCTCTTGTCTGGTCCGCAGAGGCCACCAAGGGCGAGATGTACGACGTCGTCGACATCCCGGCCACGCACACCGAGGCGGCCGACGAGTGGCGCGGCAAGCTGCTCGAAGCCGTGTCGGAGAACGACGACGAGATGATGGAGCTCTACCTCGAGGGCCAGGAGCCCACCGAGGAGCAGCTCTACCAGGCGATCCGTCGTATCACCATCGCGTCCGGCAAGGGCGGCGGCACCACCGTCACCCCCGTCTTCTGCGGTACCGCGTTCAAGAACAAGGGCGTTCAGCCCCTGCTCGACGCGGTTGTGCGCTACCTCCCCTCGCCCCTCGACGTCGAAGGCATTGACGGCCACGACGTCAAGGACGCGGAGCAGGTCATCACGCGCCGTCCGTCCGACGACGAGCCGCTGGCCGCCCTGGCCTTCAAGATCGCGAGCGACCCGCACCTGGGCAAGCTCACCTTCATCCGGGTCTACTCGGGTCGCCTGGAGTCCGGCACCGCGGTGCTGAACCCCACCAAGGGCAAGAAGGAGCGCATCGGCAAGATCTACCGCATGCACGCGAACAAGCGTGAGGAGATCGAGTCGGTGGGTGCCGGCGACATCGTCGCCGTCATGGGCCTGAAGCAGACCACCACCGGTGAGACGCTGTGCGACGACAAGAACCCGGTGATCCTGGAGTCCATGGACTTCCCGGCGCCGGTCATCCAGGTCGCGATCGAGCCCAAGTCCAAGGGCGACCAGGAGAAGCTGGGTGTCGCCATCCAGCGTCTCGCGGAGGAGGACCCCTCCTTCCAGGTGCACTCGGACGAGGAGACCGGCCAGACCATCATCGGTGGTATGGGCGAGCTTCACCTCGAGGTGCTCGTCGACCGCATGCGGCGCGAGTTCCGCGTCGAGGCGAACGTCGGCAAGCCGCAGGTCGCGTACCGCGAGACGATCCGCAAGGCCGTCGAGCGTATCGACTACACGCACAAGAAGCAGACCGGTGGTACCGGTCAGTTCGCGAAGGTGCAGATCGCGCTGGAGCCCATCGAGGGCGGCGACGCGACCTACGAGTTCGTGAACAAGGTCACGGGTGGCCGCATCCCCCGTGAGTACATTCCGTCGGTTGACGCCGGTGCGCAGGAAGCCATGCAGTTCGGCATCCTGGCCGGTTACGAGATGGTGGGCGTCCGCGTCACCCTTCTCGACGGTGGCTACCACGAGGTCGACTCCTCCGAGCTGGCGTTCAAGATCGCCGGTTCGCAGGCGTTCAAGGAGGGTGCCCGCAAGGCGTCCCCCGTGCTGCTCGAGCCGATGATGGCCGTCGAGGTCACCACGCCCGAGGACTACATGGGTGATGTCATCGGCGACCTCAACTCCCGCCGTGGCCAGATCCAGGCCATGGAGGAGCGCAGCGGCGCTCGCGTCGTGAAGGGCCTCGTGCCCCTCTCGGAGATGTTCGGCTACGTCGGAGACCTCCGCAGCAAGACCTCGGGTCGCGCAAGCTACTCGATGCAGTTCGACTCCTACGCCGAGGTTCCGCGGAACGTCGCCGAGGAGATCATCGCGAAGGCCAAGGGCGAGTAACTCTCCCGAGTTCACGCTTTAGGCTTGTCACCGGAGCCTGCTGGGGCATTCCGGCCGTTACGCAAGTAATCGGTGGGAATGCCCCGGGCCCCGGCATTCCAGCAAAGATCACCTGGCGCCGATGAAGCAAGGCGTACAGAACCACTCCACAGGAGGACCCAGTGGCGAAGGCGAAGTTCGAGCGGACTAAGCCGCACGTCAACATCGGCACCATCGGTCACATCGACCACGGTAAGACGACCCTCACGGCCGCCATTACCAAGGTGCTGCATGACGCGTACCCGGACCTGAACGAGGCCTCGGCCTTCGACCAGATCGACAAGGCTCCTGAGGAGCGCCAGCGCGGTATCACCATCTCCATCGCGCATGTCGAGTACCAGACGGAGTCGCGTCACTACGCGCACGTCGACTGCCCGGGTCACGCGGACTACATCAAGAACATGATCACGGGTGCCGCGCAGATGGACGGCGCGATCCTCGTGGTTGCCGCCACCGACGGCCCGATGCCGCAGACCAAGGAGCACGTGCTCCTGGCCCGCCAGGTCGGCGTTCCGTACATCGTCGTCGCCCTGAACAAGGCCGACATGGTGGACGACGAGGAGATCATGGAGCTCGTCGAGCTCGAGGTCCGTGAGCTCCTCTCCGAGTACGAGTTCCCGGGCGACGACCTTCCGGTCGTCCGTGTCTCGGCGCTCAAGGCGCTCGAGGGCGACAAGGAGTGGGGCCAGTCGGTCCTGAACCTGATGGCCGCCGTCGACGAGTCGATCCCGCAGCCCGAGCGCGACGTCGACAAGCCGTTCCTGATGCCGATCGAGGACGTCTTCACGATCACCGGTCGTGGAACCGTCGTCACCGGTCGTATCGAGCGTGGTGTCCTCAAGGTCAACGAGACCGTCGACATCGTCGGTATCAAGACCGAGAAGACCACCACCACGGTCACCGGCATCGAGATGTTCCGCAAGCTGCTCGACGAGGGCCAGGCCGGTGAGAACGTCGGTCTGCTCCTCCGTGGCATCAAGCGCGAGGACGTCGAGCGCGGCCAGGTCATCATCAAGCCGGGTTCGGTCACGCCGCACACGAGCTTCGAGGCCCAGGCCTACATCCTGTCGAAGGACGAGGGTGGCCGTCACACCCCCTTCTTCAACAACTACCGCCCGCAGTTCTACTTCCGTACCACGGACGTGACCGGCGTCGTGACCCTCCCCGAGGGCACCGAGATGGTCATGCCGGGCGACAACACCGTCATGACGGTCGAGCTGATCCAGCCCGTCGCCATGGAGGAGGGCCTGAAGTTCGCCATCCGTGAGGGTGGCCGGACCGTGGGCGCCGGCCAGGTCACCAAGATCAACAAGTAA
This sequence comes from Streptomyces sp. NPDC096193, assembly GCF_040302905.1. Classification (NCBI taxonomy): domain Bacteria; kingdom Bacillati; phylum Actinomycetota; class Actinomycetes; order Kitasatosporales; family Streptomycetaceae; genus Streptomyces; species Streptomyces sp. NPDC096193. The sequence continues at coordinate 216,722 of NZ_JBEOSJ010000003.1, forward strand.
ATCTTGTCGGTCTGACCTGGTAGCTCCCGCAGAGCACCAAGCAGAAGGCCCCGCACCTCACGGTGCGGGGCCTTCTCGCGTTGTCGGCGGGTGCCGGGTGCCGGGTGCCGGGTGCCGGGTGCCGGGTGTCAGCCGGCCGTGCCGGCCTGCGGGTACCAGAGCCAGGGGTGCGCGTCCGCACCCAGACCGACTGCCGTGGTCCCGGAGCGGGTCACCGTCAGCGCCGGTCCTGGGAGCGGCTCGGTTCCCTGAGTGCGCGTCAGTACGCCCCGGGGTGTGTGGAGTTGGACCCGCCCACGGAGGTCGGTGCCCAGCAGCACCGGGCCGCCGGGCGCGGCGGCCGCGCTCACCGGGCCGTGGCCGTCGAACCGCAGGGTCCGGGCGCGCGCCGGGGCCCCGCCGGCACGGACCGCCGTCACCGGCGCCGCGGTCGGCTTGCGGTAGTAGAGCTCGATGCCGCCGCCGGGGGCCGGCAGCGCGGCGATCGCGTCGCCCGGGGCGGGCAGGTCGGCGCCGTCGACAGCGCGGAAGGTCATCTCCTCGCCGAGGACGTCCTGCGCCCAGTGGTGCACACGATGCCGGCCCGCCGCGAAGACATGGACGCGGCCCGAGCTGTCGACGACGGCGGACAGCCCGTCCTGGACCTCCTCGCCGCCCAGGTCCCGCCAGCGGTCCCAGCGCCCGTCGGTGCTCCGTACCCGTGTGCTGAGGCCCTTGTCGGCGTTGCGCACGAAGAGGTGCACCCGGCCGTCGGGGGCGGTCACCGCGACCGGGACGCCGATGCGCCGACCGCGGTCCTCGTCCCGCTCGGGGTTGCCGAGACCGTCCCAGGCGAGGAACTCCCCACCAGGGGCGCGCTGTTCGAGCAGGACCACCTCGCGGCGGTTCGGCCCGCCGCGGCCGCCGAGGGAGGCGAATCGCAGTCCGAAGACGAGCTGCCGGCCGTCGGGCAGCGCCGCCGATCCGAGCGCGGGGGCGAGCGGCCCTCCGCCCAGGTCGTCCGGGGCGCCCCACTGTCCGCTGCCGGGCCGGGTCTCGCGCCAGCGCACCGCCCGGAGCCCGAGCACCCCGTAGGCCGCGAGACGCCCGTCGGGGTCCGTGGCGACCACGGGACGCGCGCCGGGGTAGCGGTGGTGGGTGGAGCGGACCCAGCCCTTCTTGTTGGTCAGCGGCCGCATGCCGCTCACGTTGTAGTCGCCGCAGCCCGACGGGTTGCCGCACTCCCAGGCGGGATCGCCGCCGTACGGGACGAGATGCGCGGCCTTCTTCTGGACGACCGGGGCCGGGAGGTTCTTGGGCCAGTGCCGGTTGTAGTAGCCGCGGAAGGCGGTGGCGACGAACCCGGGCACCTGCCCGCCGTCCGCCGTCGCGTCCGCCACCCAGCGCACCATCGCGGCCCAGCTGAAGCAGGCGACGGCCGTGTGGTCGGCGTGGTCGGAGTAGCCGCGCTGCTCGCTGTCCTTCTTCCGGGTGGCCTCGTCGCTGTGCTGGATGTCCGGGTCCGGATCGAGCGTCTGGACGACGGTCGGCCGGTACTGCTCCATCAGCCCGACGAGGACGTCGACGAGGCTGTCGTAGTCGTACGCGACCGCCTTGCGCAGCGGGGAGCCCTCGGCCACGACGGTCTGGAGCCCGAGCGCCCGGTCGCGCCAGAGGCTGGGAAGGGCCATCCAGCGGCGGGTGGTGTGCATCGGCAGGTTGAGGAAGATCAGCTCGACCCGGCGGCTGCCGTTGGTGAGCGTGTTGATCTCGGCGAGCCGGTCACCGCGCAGGGAGGCGATGCCCTTGGTCCAGTCGGTGAACCTGTCGAGCCCGAGGAGCGTGGCGTAGGCCTGCCGCAGGCCCTGGTGCCGGGCGGAGGAGTACGCCGGCCGGTCGGCGGGGACGTCCGGGGCGCCGGGTATGTGGTTGCGGCCGTCGTGCTCGCCCGCGGAGACGTACACGCAGACGAGGGGCACTCCGGCGTCGAGCATCCGCTGGGTGTCCGGGTTCATGAAGTACAGGTCGTCGTCGGGGTGGGCGAGTATCTGCATGAGCTGGGCACGGCGGGTACTGGCTATCGCCAGGCCGGGGGCGGGATCGGCGGTGCGGGTGGAGCGCCGGGAGGCCGGGACGGAGCACGAGGAGAGGACGCCGGCGCCGAGGAGCGCGGTGGCGGCAGCGACGACGCTGCGACGGCGGGGCCGGGTTCGCTCGGCGCCCTGTGCGGGGTCGGCTTTCGCGGTGGGCCAGATGCGCTGCGAGGACGTGGAGGCAGCGGGGCCGCCGGCCGGGTACGGGGCCTCGCCGACCGCCGCGGGCCCGGCGGCCCGGGTATCTCGCGGCGCTCGCCGCCGGCCGTGCGCGCGCCCGGTATGCGCTCGGGGCGCGTCGGGGCATGGGCAGGTCTGTCGTTCACGAGTCGTGCTCCGTCCGCTTCCCCCGCAGCGGACGGGTCGTGGCCCCCGGCTGCGTCCAGTGATCTCCCCCACAGCGCGGATGGGCTGGTCAGGGCCGCTTTCCGCGATCAACTAGACGGCTGTTCGATGCCTGGGGTTGCTCTGGACGGCGACATTTGTTCGACCGGGGGCGCCCCAGTCTCTTCGGTCAAGTTGTCTGGGGCCCGCGAGGCCGGTGGGTGCCTCGGTCATGCGTGGCTGTGCCGGCTCCGGTGTGCTCATATGTCCGTCCGGCGTCGGGGACGGGACGGGGGTGTCGTGTGCCGGACGACGGGGTTCCGGGGTCCGTGTCCCCGACCGCCCCGAAGACGCAGGCGCGCGAGGGGAAGCCCGTCCCGATCGAGCTGCAGGATCCTGGTTCGTCCGTTGACAAGGGCCGCCGGTCAGCCTGATGCCGAAGGACGAGGGCAGCTCGACGCATCTGAGCCGTGCCCGCGGGGCCCGCGAGGCGGCCATGCGCCGCCTCCCCGGCTCCCAAGGCCCGGGGCGCGGTTCGTTTGGATCACTTCCGCCGGCCGAGGTTGTCGTTGATGATGACCGTGTGACTCACCGCATCAGCACTCTGATCTCGGCCTTCGGCGTCCTTGCCAGCTTGATGCTGCTCGTTCTCGCCGTTCGCGAGTACCGCTCCGGGGCATCGGCCCTCTGGATCGGGGCTGGAGCTGTGATCTTCCTCAGCGCTTCGTACGCTCTCGTGCGGGACGCGCGGCGGCTCCGCACCGGGCCGACCGTTTGACAGCGGCGCGCCGTTGGTCTGCCCGGTGGTCCAAACGAAGCGGCCCAGTCCTCGGTGAAGATCTCTTCGACGGAGGAAGCGTTGGGTGCGCGCAGGAGCCGGCGACCGTGACCGACGTGGGCGGGGCGAAGGCGAGGCCCAGCACCTCGGAGACCCGGGAGAAGAGTCCGGGGTACTCCTGGAAGATGCGGTGCATCGCGTCGTGCGGCGAGCTGACCATGCGGTTCCTTGCGGGGTTCGGGGCAGCGGGGGAGGGTTGCCGGTGGCACATGCCGCTGACGACCTCACGGAGACCGTGGCGCTCAAAGCAGGGACAGATGTGCGGAGTTGAGAGTCTTCACCCGCAGGTGGGACGGTGCACGACGTCCGCTTCCGTACGCGCCGTGACGGCGTGGGACGAGCCCCCTCGCGGCCCTCGCGGCGTCCGGCGCGTCGAGGGGCGTCGGCACATCGGCCGTTCGTTGCGGGCGGCGTGAGCGAGGAATCCCGCCCCGGGCGGCCGGTCCCGCTTCTGGTGCGCCACCGCTCCAAAGACCCGGTTTCACCCTCGGCCCGATGAGCCCGGTCGGGCGCCCGAGGACGGGAGTTCGCCGCGCGCCGGGGTTTGACAGCAAAAGCCGCCGGGGTAACCTCTTCGGCTCGATTGGCCAGGGCGCGGGCGCGTATGGCAGACTGTCCGGGTTGCTCGGTTGAGTGCCAATGCTGCGCGCCTCCCGCCGGGAGGACCGGAAGCGAGTCCCACAGTACTCGTCGCTCCAACTGCCCACCGGGCAGCGCTGGAGCGGACGTACGGGAATCTTCCGGGAAGTGTCAGCGGGGTACCAGCCAGGCACTCGGTGGGTGTTCTTCCCCCGATGCGCGGCTCAGGCCCGCACCCCCTTGGTTGGGAAATCCTTCGGGAGATCTTCGTAGAGGGAGTGCGACACGCCCGACCGCGTGGGTCGGAGAAGAACGCAGTACCCGCCGAGTTCCGGAGCGTTACGAGAGACAGGACTACTGAGTAGCCATGGCGGGACAGAAGATCCGCATCCGGCTCAAGGCCTACGACCACGAGGTCATCGACTCTTCGGCGAAGAAGATCGTCGAGACGGTGACTCGCACTGGTGCGTCGGTCGCGGGCCCGGTGCCGCTGCCCACTGAGAAGAACGTGTACTGCGTCATCAAGTCGCCGCACAAGTACAAGGACTCGCGCGAGCACTTCGAGATGCGTACGCACAAGCGCCTGATCGACATTCTCGACCCGACGCCCAAGACCGTTGACTCGTTGATGCGCCTGGACCTTCCGGCCGGCGTCGACATCGAGATCAAGCTCTGAGAGGCGCGGAAGAGATGGCAAAGCAGATCAAGGGCGTCCTGGGCGAGAAGCTCGGCATGACCCAGGTCTGGGACGAGAACAACCGTGTCGTCCCGGTGACCGTCGTCAAGGCCGGGCCGTGTGTTGTCACCCAGGTCCGTACGAATGACTCCGACGGCTACGAGTCGGTCCAGATCGCCTTCGGCGAGATCGACCCTCGCAAGGTGAACAAGCCCCTCAAGGGCCACTTCGCCAAGGCCGACGTGACCCCCCGCCGCCACCTGGTGGAGCTCCGTACCTCCGATGCCGCCGAGTACACGCTCGGCCAGGAGATCACTGCCGAGGTGTTCGAGTCCGGCGTCAAGGTCGACGTCACGGGCAAGAGCAAGGGCAAGGGCTTCGCCGGTGTCATGAAGCGTCACAACTTCAAGGGCCTCGGCGCCGGTCACGGTACCCAGCGCAAGCACCGCTCTCCCGGCTCCATCGGTGGCTGTGCCACCCCGGGCCGTGTGTTCAAGGGCCTCCGTATGGCGGGCCGCATGGGCAACGAGCGGGTCACCACCCAGAACCTGACCGTTCACGCCGTTGACGCGGAGAAGGGCCTGCTGCTCATCAAGGGCGCGGTTCCTGGTCCCAACGGCGGCCTGGTCCTGGTCCGCACTGCGGCCAAGGGGGCCTGAGGACTATGAGCACCATTGACATTCTGTCGCCCGCGGGCGACAAGTCCGGGACCGTTGAGCTCCCGGCCGAGATCTTCGACGCCAAGGTCAGCATTCCGCTGATCCACCAGGTCGTCGTCGCGCAGCTGGCCGCTGCCCGCCAGGGCACGCACAAGGTCAAGACGCGTGGCGAGGTCCGTGGTGGTGGCAAGAAGCCCTACCGCCAGAAGGGCACCGGCCGCGCCCGTCAGGGTTCGACCCGTGCGCCGCAGTTCGCCGGCGGTGGCGTTGTCCACGGCCCCGTGCCGCGTGACTACTCGCAGCGGACCCCGAAGAAGATGAAGGCCGCCGCCCTGCGCGGTGCCCTGTCCGACCGGGCCCGTCACTCCCGTATCCACGTCGTCTCCGGCGTGGTCGAGGGTGCGGCTTCCACCAAGGCCGCCAAGACGCTGTTCGGCAAGATCTCGGAGCGCAAGAACCTGCTCCTGGTCGTCGACCGCGCCGACGAGGCCGCGTGGCTGTCCGCCCGCAACCTGCCCCAGGTGCACATCCTGGAGCCGGGCCAGCTGAACACGTACGACGTGCTCGTCTCCGACGACGTGGTCTTCACCCAGGCCGCTTTCGAGTCCTTCGTGTCCGGCGCGCCTACTGGCCGGAACGCTGAGACCGAAGGGAGCGACGCCTGATGACTGAGGCCGTCGTCACCAGCAAGACGTACTCGGACCCGCGCGACATTCTTGTCAAGCCGGTTGTGTCCGAGAAGAGCTACGCGCTGCTGGACGAGAACAAGTACACGTTCATCGTCGACCCGCGCGCGAACAAGACCCAGATCAAGCAGGCCGTCGAGGCGGTCTTCTCGGTCAAGGTCACCGGGGTCAACACGATCAACCGCCAGGGCAAGCGCAAGCGCACCCGCACCGGTTTCGGCAAGCGCTCCAACACGAAGCGCGCCATCGTGACCCTCGCCGAGGGCGACCGTATCGACATCTTCGGCGGCCCGACCTCCTGACGGAGGTCGAGACGTCCAGGATCCGGAATTCTTCCGAGGACTGAGAGACAATGGGTATCCGCAAGTACAAGCCGACGACCCCGGGCCGTCGTGGCTCCAGCGTCGCCGACTTTGTCGAGATCACGCGGTCCACGCCGGAGAAGTCGCTGGTCCGCCCCCTGCACAGCAAGGGCGGCCGTAACAACACCGGTCGTGTGACCGTCCGTCACCAGGGCGGTGGCCACAAGCGCGCCTACCGCGTGATCGACTTCCGTCGTCACGACAAGGACGGCGTGCCGGCCAAGGTCGCTCACATCGAGTACGACCCGAACCGCACCGCGCGCATCGCGCTTCTGCACTACGCAGACGGCGAGAAGCGCTACATCATCGCGCCCAAGGGCCTGACGCAGGGCGACCGTGTCGAGAACGGCCCGGCCGCCGACATCAAGCCCGGCAACAACCTGGCGCTGCGTAACATCCCGGTCGGTACGACCATCCACGCCATCGAGCTGCGGCCCGGCGGCGGCGCGAAGTTCGCCCGTTCCGCGGGTGCCTCCGTGCAGCTGCTGGCGAAGGAGGGCACGATGGCCCACCTTCGTATGCCGTCCGGTGAGATCCGGCTGGTCGACGCCCGCTGCCGCGCCACGATCGGCGAGGTCGGCAACGCCGAGCAGTCGAACATCAACTGGGGCAAGGCCGGCCGTCTGCGCTGGAAGGGCGTCCGCCCGACCGTCCGCGGTGTCGCGATGAACCCGGTTGACCACCCGCACGGTGGTGGTGAGGGCAAGACCTCCGGTGGTCGCCACCCGGTCAGCCCGTGGGGTCAGAAGGAGGGTCGTACTCGCTCGCCGAAGAAGGCATCGAGCAAGTACATCGTCCGCCGCCGCAAGACGAACAAGAAGCGCTAGGAGCGGGTTTAGATGCCGCGCAGTCTCAAGAAGGGGCCCTTCGTCGACGACCACCTGATCAAGAAGGTGGATGTCCAGAACGAAGCAGGCACCAAGAACGTCATCAAGACCTGGTCCCGTCGCTCGATGATCGTCCCGGCCATGCTCGGCCACACGATCGCGGTGCACAACGGCAAGATCCACGTCCCGGTGTTCGTCACCGAGTCGATGGTCGGCCACAAGCTCGGCGAGTTCTCGCCGACTCGCACCTTCCGCGGCCACGTCAAGGACGACCGGAAGTCGAAGCGCCGCTAAAGCGGGGTGACTGACTATGACTTACACCGAAGGGACAACCATGGAAGCCAGGGCCCAGGCGCGGTACATCCGCGTCACGCCCATGAAGGCCCGCCGAGTGGTGGACCTCATCCGTGGCATGGATGCCACGGAGGCTCAGGCGGTCCTGCGTTTCGCCCCGCAGGCCGCGAGCGTGCCGGTTGGCAAGGTGCTGGACAGCGCCATTGCCAACGCTGCACACAACTACGACCACTCCGACGCCTCTTCGCTGGTCATCAGCGAGGCGTACGTGGACGAGGGCCCGACCCTGAAGCGGTTCCGTCCGCGTGCTCAGGGCCGTGCCTACCGGATCCGTAAGCGGACCAGCCACATCACCGTGGTCGTCAGCAGCAAGGAAGGAACCCGGTAATGGGCCAGAAGGTTAACCCGCATGGGTTCCGGCTCGGCATCACCACGGACTTCAAGTCCCGTTGGTACGCCGACAAGCTGTACAAGGACTACGTCAAGGAAGACGTCGCCATTCGTCGCATGATGACGAAGGGCATGGAGCGGGCCGGCATCTCGAAGGTCGAGATCGAGCGCACCCGCGACCGCGTCCGCGTTGACATCCACACCGCTCGTCCGGGCATCGTCATCGGTCGCCGCGGCGCCGAGGCGGACCGCATCCGCGGCGAGCTGGAGAAGCTGACCGGCAAGCAGGTCCAGCTGAACATCCTCGAGGTCAAGAACCCCGAGGTGGACGCTCAGCTGGTGGCCCAGGCCGTCGCCGAGCAGCTCTCCTCCCGCGTCTCCTTCCGTCGTGCGATGCGCAAGTCGATGCAGAGCTCGATGAAGGCCGGCGCCAAGGGCATCAAGATCCAGTGCGGTGGCCGTCTCGGTGGCGCCGAGATGTCCCGCTCGGAGTTCTACCGCGAGGGCCGTGTGCCCCTGCACACGCTCCGCGCGAACGTCGACTACGGCTTCTTCGAGGCCAAGACGACCTTCGGCCGTATCGGTGTGAAGGTCTGGATCTACAAGGGCGACGTCAAGAACATCGCCGAGGTCCGCGCCGAGAACGCCGCCGCGCGCGCCGGCAACCGTCCGGCTCGTGGCGGCGCCGACCGCCCGGCCGGCCGCGGTGGCCGTGGTGGCGAGCGTGGTGGCGGTCGCGGCCGCAAGCCGCAGCAGCCGGGGGCCCAGAGTGGCCAGCCGCAGCCTGCCGAGGCCCCCAAGGCCGACGCCGCCGCTGCCGCTCCGGCTGAGAGCACTGGAACGGAGGCCTGACCGAAATGCTGATCCCCCGTAGGGTCAAGCACCGCAAGCAGCACCACCCCAAGCGCCGCGGTATGGCCAAGGGTGGTACGACGGTTGCGTTCGGCGAGTACGGCATCCAGGCCATGACTCCGGCGTACGTGACCAACCGCCAGATCGAGGCGGCTCGTATCGCGATGACCCGCCACATCAAGCGTGGCGGCAAGGTCTGGATCAACATCTACCCGGACCGCCCGCTGACCAAGAAGCCCGCCGAGACCCGCATGGGTTCCGGTAAGGGTTCCCCGGAGTGGTGGGTCGCGAACGTTCATCCCGGTCGGGTGATGTTCGAGCTGTCCTACCCGAACGAGAAGATTGCGCGTGAGGCGCTTACCCGCGCTGCTCACAAGCTTCCGATGAAGTGCCGGATCGTTCGGCGCGAGGCAGGTGAGTCGTGATGTCTACCGGTACCAAGGCGTCCGAGCTGCGCGAACTGGGCAACGAGGAGCTTGTTGCCAAGCTCAGCGAGGCCAAGGAAGAGCTGTTCAACCTCCGCTTCCAGGCGGCGACCGGTCAGCTCGAGAACCATGGCCGGCTCAAGGCCGTCCGCAAGGACATCGCGCGGATCTACACCCTCATGCGTGAGCGCGAGCTGGGCATCGAGACGGTGGAGAGCGCCTGATGAGCGAGAGCAACGTGACTGAGAAGACCGAAACGCGCGGATTCCGCAAGACCCGTGAGGGTCTCGTCGTCAGCGACAAGATGGACAAGACTGTCGTCGTCGCCGTCGAGGACCGCGTCAAGCACGCGCTGTACGGCAAGGTCATCCGCCGTACGAACAAGCTCAAGGCGCACGACGAGCAGAACGCTGCCGGCGTCGGCGACCGCGTCCTCATCATGGAGACGCGTCCGCTGTCGGCGACCAAGCGCTGGCGCATCGTCGAGATCCTCGAGAAGGCCAAGTAGTCCCCGCGAGGGGACTGCTGAGAAACAGAATCCCTGAGGGGTTTCCCTCAGGACAGTTCCGCCAGGCTCGGCAGGGGCACCCAGGTGCCCCTGCCGGGAACCGGCAGACGATCAGGAGATAGACGTGATCCAGCAGGAGTCGCGGCTGCGTGTCGCCGACAACACTGGTGCCAAGGAGATCCTTTGCATCCGTGTTCTCGGTGGTTCCGGCCGCCGCTACGCGGGCATCGGTGACGTCATCGTCGCCACCGTCAAGGACGCGATCCCCGGTGGCAACGTGAAGAAGGGTGACGTCGTCAAGGCGGTCATCGTTCGCACCGTGAAGGAGCGCCGCCGCCAGGACGGCTCGTACATCCGCTTCGACGAGAACGCCGCTGTCATTCTCAAGAACGACGGCGACCCTCGCGGCACCCGTATCTTCGGCCCGGTGGGTCGTGAGCTGCGCGAGAAGAAGTTCATGAAGATCATCTCGCTCGCGCCGGAGGTGCTGTAAGCATGAAGATCAAGAAGGGCGACCTGGTTCAGGTCATCACCGGTAAGGACAAGGGCAAGCAGGGCAAGGTCATCGCGGCCTTCCCCCGCGAGGACCGCGTCCTGGTCGAGGGTGTCAACCGGGTCAAGAAGCACACCAAGGCCGGTCAGACCGCTCGCGGTTCGCAGACCGGTGGCATCGTCACGACCGAGGCCCCTGTTCACGTGAGCAATGTTCAGCTCGTCGTGGAGAAGGACGGCAACAAGGTCGTCACGCGCGTCGGTTACCGCTTCGACGACGAGGGCAACAAGATCCGCGTTGCCAAGCGGACGGGTGAGGACATCTGATGGCTACCACCACCACTCCGCGTCTCAAGACGAAGTACCGCGAGGAGATCAGCGGCAAGCTGCGTGAGGAGTTCTCCTACGAGAACGTCATGCAGGTTCCCGGCCTCGTCAAGATCGTGGTCAACATGGGTGTGGGCGACGCCGCCCGCGACTCCAAGCTGATCGACGGTGCCATCAAGGACCTCACCACGATCACCGGCCAGAAGCCGGCCGTCACCAAGGCCCGTAAGTCCATCGCGCAGTTCAAGCTGCGTGAGGGCCAGCCGATCGGTGCCCACGTCACGCTTCGTGGCGACCGCATGTGGGAGTTCCTGGACCGCACCCTGTCGCTCGCGCTTCCGCGCATCCGCGACTTCCGTGGTCTGTCTCCCAAGCAGTTCGACGGCCGTGGCAACTACACCTTCGGTCTCACGGAGCAGGTCATGTTCCACGAGATCGACCAGGACAAGATCGACCGCGTCCGGGGTATGGACATCACCGTGGTCACCACGGCGACCAATGACGATGAGGGCCGCGCCCTCCTTCGTCACCTCGGCTTCCCGTTCAAGGAGGCGTGAGCCGTGGCGAAGAAGGCTCTCATTGCCAAGGCCGCCCGCAAGCCCAAGTTCGGCGTGCGTGGCTACACGCGCTGCCAGCGTTGCGGTCGTCCCCACTCCGTCTACCGTAAGTTCGGCCTGTGCCGCGTGTGCCTTCGTGAGATGGCTCACCGTGGCGAGCTGCCGGGCGTGACCAAGAGCTCCTGGTAATTCCCTTCTTGGGAATTCCCGGAGACTCTCGGTAAGCATCTGGTCGGCGGGAGCCCTCCCTCACATGCCGTAGGCTTGTGGGGTTGGGCGTCCGCCGCCCGTACGACTTACTACGCCGTAGGTCCCCGCACCGCACCCGTCCCGCCACTGAGTGGGGAGAGGGATGGCGCATACAGGAAACCCCGGCGAGAGAGGCCGAAGGCCAATTCATGACCATGACTGATCCGATCGCAGACATGCTCACGCGTCTGCGTAACGCAAACTCGGCGTACCACGACTCCGTCGTGATGCCGCACAGCAAGATCAAGTCGCACATCGCGGAGATCCTCCAGCAGGAGGGCTTCATCACCGGCTGGAAGGTCGAGGACGCCGAGGTCGGCAAGAACCTCGTCCTCGAGCTGAAGTTCGGCCCGAACCGCGAGCGCTCGATCGCCGGCATCAAGCGGATTTCGAAGCCGGGTCTGCGCGTGTACGCGAAGTCCACCAATCTGCCGAAGGTTCTCGGCGGCCTGGGCGTGGCGATCATCTCCACGTCCCACGGTCTCCTGACCGGCCAGCAGGCTCAGAAGAAGGGCGTGGGTGGGGAAGTCCTCGCCTACGTCTGGTAGTCGGGAACGGAGGAAAAGCTCATGTCGCGTATCGGCAAGCTCCCCATCCAGGTTCCCGCCGGTGTGGACGTCACCATCGATGGCCGCACGGTCGCGGTGAAGGGCCCCAAGGGGTCCCTCGCGCACACCGTCGCCGCGCCGATCGAGATTGTTAAGGGCGAGGACGGCGTTCTCAACGTCACCCGTCCCAACGACGAGCGTCAGAACAAGGCCCTTCACGGCCTGTCCCGCACGCTGGTGGCGAACATGATCACCGGTGTGACCCAGGGATACACGAAGGCGCTCGAGATCAGCGGTGTCGGTTACCGCGTCGCCGCGAAGGGCTCCAACCTGGAGTTCCAGCTCGGCTACAGCCACTCGATCCTGGTGGAGGCGCCCGAGGGCATCTCCTTCAAGGTCGAGTCGCCGACCAAGTTCTCGGTCGAGGGCATCGACAAGCAGAAGGTCGGCGAGGTCGCCGCTAACATCCGCAAGCTGCGCAAGCCCGACCCGTACAAGGCCAAGGGCGTCAAGTACGCGGGCGAGGTCATCCGCCGCAAGGTCGGAAAGGCGGGTAAGTAAGCCATGGCATACGGTGTAAAGATCGCCAAGGGTGACGCGTACAAGCGCGCCGCCATCAAGCGTCGTCACATCCGCGTCCGTAAGCACGTCTCCGGCACGCCGGAGCGTCCGCGCCTCGTCGTGACGCGCTCCAACCGCAACATCGTGGCGCAGGTCATCGACGACATCGCGGGCCACACGCTCGCGTCGGCGTCGACCCTGGACAGCTCGATCCGCGGTGGCGAGGGCGACAAGAGCGCCCAGGCCAAGCAGGTCGGCGCGCTCGTCGCCGAGCGTGCGAAGGCTGCCGGTGTCGAGGCTGTCGTGTTCGACCGTGGTGGCAACAGGTACGCCGGGCGCATTGCCGCTCTGGCTGACGCCGCCCGCGAAGCCGGGCTGAAGTTCTGAGCCCCGGTTCCGGGACTAACGGACGTAACAGAGAGAGGTAATTCCAATGGCTGGACCCCAGCGCCGCGGAAGCGGTGCCGGTGGCGGCGAGCGGCGGGACCGGAAGGGTCGCGACGGTGGCGCAGCTGCCGCCGAGAAGACCGCGTACGTTGAGCGCGTTGTCGCGATCAACCGCGTCGCCAAGGTTGTCAAGGGTGGTCGTCGCTTCAGCTTCACCGCGCTCGTCGTGGTCGGAGACGGTGACGGCACGGTAGGTGTCGGTTACGGCAAGGCCAAGGAGGTGCCGGCCGCCATCGCCAAGGGTGTTGAGGAGGCCAAGAAGCACTTCTTCAAGGTCCCCCGTATCCAGGGCACCATCCCGCACCCCATCACGGGTGAGCGTGCCGCGGGCGTCGTGCTGCTGAAGCCGGCTTCCCCCGGTACCGGTGTTATCGCCGGTGGCCCGGTGCGCGCCGTGCTCGAGTGCGCCGGCGTTCACGACATCCTGTCGAAGTCGCTTGGCTCGTCCAACGCGATCAACATCGTGCACGCGACCGTGGCGGCCCTCAAGGGCCTGCAGCGTCCCGAGGAGATCGCGGCTCGCCGTGGTCTGCCCCTCGAGGACGTCGCCCCCGCGGCTCTGCTTCGTGCACGTGCGGGAGCGGGTGCGTAATGGCCCGCCTCAAGATCACGCAGACGAAGTCCTACATCGGCAGCAAGCAGAACCACCGCGACACCCTGCGTTCGCTCGGGCTCAAGCGCCTGCACGACGTGGTTGTCAAGGAGGACCGCCCCGAGTTCCGCGGAATGGTGCACACCGTCCGCCACCTCGTGACGGTTGAGGAGGTCGACTGACATGGCGGAGAACAACCCGCTGAAGGTCCACAACCTCCGGCCCGCCCCGGGCGCCAAGACCGCCAAGACCCGTGTGGGTCGTGGTGAGGCGTCCAAGGGTAAGACCGCTGGTCGTGGAACCAAGGGCACCAAGGCCCGCTACCAGGTTCCGGAGCGCTTCGAGGGTGGGCAGATGCCCCTCCACATGCGTCTCCCGAAGCTCAAGGGCTTCAAGAACCCGTTCCGTACCGAGTACCAGGTTGTCAACCTGGACAAGCTCTCTTCGCTCTACCCCGAGGGTGGCGAAGTCACGGTGGCCGATCTGGTCGCCAAGGGTGCGGTTCGCAAGAACAGCCTCGTCAAGGTCCTTGGCCAGGGCGAGCTTTCCGTGGCGCTGCAGGTGACGGTCGACGCCGTCTCCGGCTCCGCCAAGGAGAAGATTGCCGCTGCCGGCGGCACCGTCACCGAGCTCGTCTGAGACGAGTTCAGTGGCTGAAAGCTGAAACACCGACCGGGGATGCCTCTCAAATGGGGCATCCCCGGTTGGTCGTTCCTAGGGGGCACATCCGCCGGTAAGGTGGCGTGCACTGTTGCTGTAACAAGGGGGTTACCGCCCCCGGACCGCACGGTCTGTCCGACTAGGATCGTGCGGATTGCCTGTTTCGTATTCGTCGATCCTCAAGACCGTCACCTCTGACGCAGTAGCGCGGGGGTCGCAGGAGGCACCGTGCTCACCGCGTTCGCCCGGGCGTTCAAGACGCCCGACCTGCGCAAGAAGCTGCTCTTCACACTCGCCATCATCGTTTTGTACCGGCTCGGATCGCACATCCCGGTTCCGGGTGTCGACTACGGCAATGTGCAGATTTGTGTGGACGCCGCGCAGAAGAACAACAACAGCCTGTTCGGGCTGGTGAACATGTTCAGCGGCGGAGCGCTGCTGCAGATCACCATCTTCGCGCTCGGCATCATGCCGTACATCACGGCGAGCATCATCCTGCAGCTGCTGACCGTCGTGATCCCACGGCTCGAGGCCCTCAAGAAGGAGGGCCAGTCCGGCACGGCGAAGATCACGCAGTACACCCGATACCTGACTGTCGCCCTCGCCGTGCTGCAGGGCACCGGTCTTGTGGCGACGGCTCGCAGCGGTGCGTTGTTCAGCGGCTGTCAGGTGGCCAATCAGATCGTTCCCGACCGGTCGATCTTCACCACCATCGTCATGGTGGTGACCATGACCGCGGGTACCGCCGCCGTCATGTGGCTCGGTGAGCTGATCACCGACCGCGGCATCGGCAACGGCATGTCGATCCTGATGTTCATCTCGATCGCCGCCGGCTTCCCCGGTGCTCTCTGGGCGATCAAGCAGAGCGGCAAGCTCGCCAAGGGCTGGATCGAGTTCGGCACCGTCATCCTGATCGGCTTCGTGATGGTGGCCCTGGTCGTCTTCGTCGAACAGGCGCAGCGCCGGATCCCGGTGCAGTACGCGAAGCGCATGATCGGGCGGCGGTCCTACGGCGGTACGTCCACGTACATCCCGCTCAAGGTGAACCAGGCCGGTGTGATTCCGGTCATCTTCGCTTCGTCGCTGCTGTACATCCCGGCGCTGGTGGCGCAGTTCTCGAGCTCGCAGTCAGGCTGGAAGACCTGGATCGAGGCGCATTTCGTCAAGGGTGATCACCCTTACTACATCGCCACGTACTTCCTCCTGATTGTCTTCTTCGCCTTCTTCTATGTGGCTATCTCCTTCAACCCCGAAGAAGTTGCCGACAACATGAAGAAGTATGGTGGCTTCATCCCGGGTATCCGGGCAGGTCGACCTACTGCCGAGTATCTGAGCTACGTGCTCAACAGGATCACTTGGCCGGGCTCGCTGTACCTGGGTCTGATTGCTCTTGTTCCGACGATGGCGTTGGCGGGCTTCGGAGGCGCGAACCAGAACTTCCCGTTCGGCGGGACGAGCATCCTCATCATCGTGGGTGTGGGTCTGGAGACCGTGAAGCAGATCGAGAGCCAGCTCCAGCAGCGCAATTACGAAGGGTTCCTCCGCTGATGCGAATCGTCCTCGTCGGGCCGCCCGGTGCCGGCAAGGGAACGCAGGCTGCGTACCTTGCCGCGAACCTGTCGATCCCGCACATCTCCACGGGCGACCTCTTCCGCGCCAACATCAGCCAGGGCACCGAGCTGGGCCGCAAGGCCAAGTCCTACATGGACGCCGGTGAGCTGGTGCCGGACGAGGTCACCATCGCGATGGCGAAGGACCGCATGGCACAGACGGACGCCCGCAACGGCTTCCTGCTGGACGGCTTCCCGCGGAACGTCTCGCAGGCCGAGGCGCTCGACGAGATGCTGAAGTCCGAGGGCATGACGCTGGACGCGGTGCTGGACCTGGAGGTTCCCGAGGACGAGGTCGTGCGGCGCATCGCCGGCCGCCGTATCTGCCGCAACGACTCGAGCCACGTCTTCCACCTGTCGTACTCGCCGCCGAAGCAGGAAGGTGTCTGCGACACCTGCGGCGGCGACCTGTACCAGCGTGACGACGACTCCGAGGAGACCGTGCGCAAGCGGCTCGAGGTGTACCACACGCAGACGGAGCCGATCATCGACTACTACCGGAATCAGGGCCTCGTGGTCACGATCTCGGCGCTGGGCAAGGTCACCGACGTGACCAAGCGGGCGATGGAAGCGCTGGGGAAGCTCCCGAACGACTGAGCAGTATCCGCAGTACCTGTGGCCGCGGTGTCCGACGGACGCCGCGGCCGTACTGTTGAGCCAGAGTGACGACGACGTGCAGAGGTGGAAGGCAAAGTCCATGGTGCAGATCAAGACCCCTGAGCAGATCGCGAAGATGCGCGAGGCGGGGCTGGTCGTCGCCGCGATCCACGCGGCGACACGTGAGGCCGCCGTGCCCGGTGCGTCGACGAAGGATCTGGACGAGGTCGCCCGCAAGGTGATCGCCGACCACGGCGCCAAGTCGAACTTCCTGGGGTACGGCGGGTTCCCCGCCACCATCTGCACCTCGGTCAACGAGGTGGTCGTCCACGGCATCCCCGATGAGAAGACCGTCCTCAAGGACGGCGACATCATCTCGGTCGACGCCGGCGCGATCATCGACGGCTGGCACGGCGACGCCGCGTACACCGTCTTCGTCGGCAGCGGGCACGCGCCGGAGCTGGTGGAGCTCTCGCGGGTCACCGAGGAGTCCATGTGGGCCGGTATCGCCGCGATGAAGAACGGCAACCGCCTGGTGGACGTCTCCCGTGCCATCGAGACGTACATCCGCCGGCAGCCCAAGCCCGGCGGCGGCCGGTACGGGATCATCGAGGACTACGGCGGCCACGGCATCGGCACCGAGATGCACATGGACCCGCATCTGCTGAACTATGTCGCGCGCAAGCGCGGCAAGGGCCCCAAGCTGGTTCCCGGTTTCTGTCTGGCGATCGAACCGATGGTCTCGCTGGGCACCCCGCGGACCGAGGTGCTCGCGGACGACTGGACCGTCGTGACCACGGACGGCACCTGGTCCTCGCACTGGGAGCACTCCGTGGCGCTCACGGAGGAAGGGCCGCTGGTCCTCACCGCGCCCGACGGTGGCCGGGCGAAGCTGGCCGAGCTCGGGATCACCGCGGCGCCGGACCCCCTGGCGTCGTCCTGACGCCGTGGCCGGAGTAATGATCTACGTCCATGGGCAAACTTCCCGGATTCGTCTTTTCGAATGGCCTGACGTAGACTGATGCGTCGGCTCTGGTGTACCCGTGTGTCTGCATGCGGTCACATGAGTCGATCAAGGTAGCCGATTCGAAGGGCGAAGCGTGGCCAAGAAGCAAGGTGCCATCGAGATTGAGGGCACCGTGATCGAGTCCCTCCCGAACGCCATGTTCAAGGTGGAGCTCCAGAACGGTCACAAGGTCCTCGCGCACATCTCCGGCAAGATGCGGATGCACTACATCCGTATCCTCCCGGACGACCGGGTCGTCGTGGAGCTGTCTCCGTACGACCTGACGCGTGGGCGGATCGTCTACCGCTACAAGTAGATCTTGTCGTTGCCCCGTCCGCGGGGTGAAGGCACTGACCCGGAGAACCTCACATCCCATGAAGGTCAAGCCGAGCGTCAAGAAGATCTGCGACAAGTGCAAGGTGATCCGCCGTCACGGCCGGGTCATGGTCATCTGCGACAACCTGCGCCACAAGCAGCGCCAGGGCTGACGCACGCCGACCGACCTGCACTCCGCAGTTCTTCGCGCGACGCAAGCAATTTCGTACATACGCAGAACCCGCCCAGCCCCGCACGGGGTCGGCGGCACCTCCGGCGGGGGCCGGGGACCCGGACGTACCACTGCTTCACCCGAGGCGGTCGGCGGTCGGGAGCGGTTCTGCGGAAGACCCCCGATCACACAGGAGCCATTGCATGGCACGCGTTTCCGGTGTTGACATCCCGCGCGAAAAGCGTGTGGAGATCGCACTCACCTACGTCTTCGGTATCGGGCGCACCCGGTCGAAGGAGATTCTCTCCGCGACCGACGTGAACCCGAACACCCGCGTTCGTGACCTGGCCGAAGAGGACCTGGTCAAGATCCGCGAGTACGTGGACGCCAACCTCCGCACCGAGGGTGACCTCCGCCGCGAGATCCAGGCCGACATCCGCCGCAAGGTCGAGATCGGCTGCTACCAGGGCCTGCGCCACCGTCGTGGCCTGCCGGTCCACGGTCAGCGCACCAGCACGAACGCCCGTACCCGCAAGGGCCCGCGTCGCGCCATCGCCGGTAAGAAGAAGCCGGGCAAGAAGTAGTCCTCAGCGGACGCTCATCAGCGGTCTTCGCTGTAGGACCGACCACCTCCCTGTAGGAGAAATAGATGCCCCCCAAGGGACGTCAGGGCGCTGCCAAGAAGGTGCGCCGCAAGGAAAAGAAGAACGTCGCTCACGGCCACGCGCACATCAAGAGCACGTTCAACAACACGATCGTCTCGATCACGGATCCCTCGGGCAACGTGATCTCCTGGGCCTCCGCCGGCCACGTCGGCTTCAAGGGCTCGCGCAAGTCCACCCCCTTCGCCGCGCAGATGGCCGCCGAGTCGGCCGCCCGCCGCGCGCAGGAGCACGGCATGCGCAAGGTCGACGTCTTCGTCAAGGGTCCCGGCTCCGGCCGTGAGACCGCGATCCGTTCCCTCCAGGCCACGGGCCTCGAGGTCGGTTCCATCCAGGACGTCACCCCCACGCCGCACAACGGCTGCCGTCCCCCCAAGCGCCGTCGCGTCTGACCTTCAGCGACCGCTTGACCTGAGTGCCGGGCGGTACGCCTCGAAAGAGACGTACCGCCCGTACCCTTGCAGTACGCAGTACCCGTCGGACGTCAAATAGCGGGCGTCCACGACAAAAAGGATCACAGACATGCTGATCGCTCAGCGTCCCTCGCTGACCGAAGAGGTCGTCGACGAATACCGCTCCCGGTTCGTGATCGAGCCGCTGGAGCCGGGCTTCGGCTACACCCTCGGCAACTCCCTCCGCCGTACGCTCCTCTCCTCGATCCCTGGTGCGGCGGTCACGTCCATCCGTATCGACGGTGTCCTGCACGAGTTCACCACCGTGCCGGGCGTCAAGGAGGACGTCACCGACCTCATCCTCAACATCAAGCAGCTGGTCGTCTCCTCGGAGCACGACGAGCCGGTCGTGATGTACCTGCGCAAGCAGGGCCCGGGTCTGGTCACCGCCGCCGACATCGCCCCGCCGGCCGGTGTCGAGGTGCACAACCCCGACCTGGTCCTCGCCACGCTGAACGGCAAGGGCAAGCTGGAGATGGAGCTGACCGTCGAGCGCGGTCGCGGTTACGTCTCCGCCGTGCAGAACAAGCAGGTGGGCCAGGAGATCGGCCGTATCCCGGTCGACTCCATCTACTCCCCGGTGCTCAAGGTCACGTACAAGGTCGAGGCGACCCGTGTCGAGCAGCGCACCGACTTCGACAAGCTGATCGTCGACGTCGAGACCAAGCAGGCGATGCGTCCCCGTGACGCCATGGCCTCCGCCGGTAAGACCCTGGTCGAGCTGTTCGGTCTGGCGCGCGAGCTCAACATCGACGCCGAGGGCATCGACATGGGCCCGTCCCCGACGGACGCCGCGCTCGCCGCCGATCTGGCCCTGCCGATCGAGGAGCTCGAGCTCACGGTCCGTTCGTACAACTGCCTCAAGCGCGAGGGCATCCACTCCGTGGGTGAGCTCGTGGCGCGTTCCGAGGCGGACCTGCTCGACATCCGCAACTTCGGTGCGAAGTCGATCGACGAGGTCAAGGCGAAGCTGGCCGGCATGGGCCTGGCCCTCAAGGACAGCCCGCCCGGATTCGACCCGACCGCCGCCGCCGACGCCTTCGGCGCCGACGACGACGCGGACGCGGGCTTCGTGGAGACCGAGCAGTACTGAGCCTGACGGCTCTCGCACGCCTTCCCCGCGGCGTCCGCCACGGGGGAACTGACACCGGTACCTGATACGGCCGGTGCAGCACACAAGGAGAAACACCATGCCGAAGCCCGCCAAGGGCGCCCGTCTGGGCGGCAGTGCCGCGCACGAGCGTCTGCTCCTCGCGAACCTCGCGAAGCAGCTGTTCGAGCACGGCCGCATCACCACGACCGAGGCCAAGGCCCGTCGCCTTCGTCCGGTCGCGGAGCGTCTGATCACCAAGGCGAAGAAGGGCGACATCCACAACCGTCGCCTGGTCCTGCAGACGATCACGGACAAGGGCATCGTGCACGCGCTCTTCACCGAGATCGCGCCGCGGTACGCCGAGCGCCCGGGTGGCTACACCCGGATCACCAAGATCGGTGGCCGTCGCGGCGACAACGCCCCGATGGCCGTGATCGAGCTGGTCGAGGGTGAGATCGCGAAGAAGGCGACCGTCGACGAGGCCGAGGCCGCGACCAAGCGTGCGGTCAAGGAGGACGCCCTCAAGAAGGACGCGTCCACCGAGGCCGAGGCCGTCGAGGACGCCAAGCCGGCGGACGAGGCGTCCAAGGACGCCTGAGGCCCTGCCGTGCTGTGAGCGGGTCCGCCCTTCGGGGCGGGCCCGCTCTCGCGTTCCGCCTTGCGAGAGGATCTGTTTGTGAGTGACGAGGCACTGCCGGGACACGTACGGCTGAGACTGGATCTCAGTTACGACGGCAAGGACTTCTCCGGCTGGGCCAAGCAGGCCGGCGGCCGGCGCACGGTCCAGGGGGAGATCGAGGACGCGCTGCGCACGGTGACACGCTCCTCCCGGACGTACGAGCTGACCGTCGCCGGGCGCACCGACGCCGGTGTGCACGCCCGCGGACAGGTGGCGCACGTCGATCTGCCCGAGGACGTGTGGGCCGAGCACCGGGAGAAGCTGCTGAAGCGGCTCGCGGGGCGGCTCTCGCGCGATGTGCGGGTCTGGCGGGCGGAGGAGGCCCCCGAGGGGTTCAACGCCCGGTTCTCGGCCGTCTGGCGGCGTTATGCGTACCGGGTGACCGACCATCCCGGCGGGGTCGACCCGCTGCTGCGCGGTCATGTGCTGTGGCACGACTGGCCGTTGGACGTCGACGCGATGAACGCCGCGGCCGAACGGCTGGTGGGGGAGCACGACTTCGCCGCCTACTGCAAGAAACGTGAGGGCGCCACGACCATCCGCACGCTCCAGCGGCTCGACTGGGAGCGGGACGCATCCGGCGTCATCACGGCGACCGTCAAGGCCGACGCCTTCTGCCACAACATGGTGCGTTCACTGGTGGGCGCGCTGCTGTTCGTGGGCGACGGGCACCGGCCGGTGGAGTGGCCGGCGAAGGTGCTGGCCGCGGGCGTACGGGATTCGGCCGTCCACGTCGTACGCCCGCACGGCCTCACGCTGGAGGAAGTGGGCTACCCCGCCGACGCGTTGCTCGCCGCCCGCAATCTGGAGGCCCGCAACCGGCGGACGCTGCCCGGATCAGCCGGCGGGGGCGGTGGCTGCTGCTGAGGCCTGGGCCTCGCCCCGGCGCACGATCTGGCGGAAGGTGAACTCCGCCAGGTCGTCGCCGGTCTGGAACGCCTTGGTGTCGCCCTTCGTGACCGACTTGGCCTTGGTGTAGCCGGTCGCGGTGAAGTAGGCGTAACGGCCGTAGGAGTTGGCCGTGAAACGGCACACCGGGCCACCCTTGCAGAAGGTCGGCACACCGGCGCCCGGCAGAGGGGCGACATTGCCGCTCGCCTGGGCGACGGCCTTCTTCGCCTCGGCCTCCAGCCCGAAGACCGCGACACCGACGGTGACCGCGATGCCGTCCTTGCTGTAGGTGGCGCGGAAGACCTGGTCGCAGCCGTTCTTTTCGAGGACCCCGCCCAGAGCGCCCTGGGTGGCCGACGAGCAGGTGCCCGTGCGGGCGGTCGCGCCCTTGGCGTAGACCCGGTCGCCCATGGTCAGCTTCTTGCCCGGGAAGAGGGTCTCGGTGCTCAGCGCCGCCGTGTCCTTCTTCTCGCTGGAGATGAAGTCCTTCGGGTTCGGTGGCGGCAGCGGCGCGACCGAGGAGAACGACGGCTCGGGCCGCGTGGAGTCACTGGGCAGTGCCGGAGCCCCGGGCAGCTGACCGGTCGAGTTGTCGGACGCCGTGTTGTTGCCGTCGTCCGAGGAGACGATCGCCGTCGCCACGATTCCCGCGATCGCGGCCGTCGCGAGCGCCCCGCCGCCGATCAGCAGCCATCGCCTGCGGCGGGCGCGGGTCGCGGAGGCGTCGGCGAGCGCGGCCCAGTCCGGAGTGTCTCCCGTACGGGACGAACGCGCGCCGAAGGGATCGAACGGATCCGACGCTCCCTGACGGGAGTTGTACGGATCCTGGTTCTGTGCACCGGACCCCCACTGAGGTCCCCCCTGCCCAAAGCTCATGCCGCGCATCCTAAACCTGTTGGGTGCACAGGGCCGCCGCCCGCAGAATCGGGGCATGGGACATCTAGAGGCCGCACATCTCGAGTACTACCTGCCGGACGGGCGGGTACTGCTCGCGGACGCGTCGTTCAGAGTCGGTGAAGGCGCGGTGGTCGCGCTGGTCGGAGCCAATGGCGCGGGCAAGACGACGTTGCTGAGGCTGATCGCGGGAGAGCTCCAGGCGCACGGCGGCACGGTGACGGTCAGTGGCGGACTGGGCGTGATGCGTCAGTTCATCGGCTCGGTACGTGACGAACGCACCGTCCGGGATCTGCTCGTCTCGCTCGCGCAGCCGCGGATCCGCGAGGCGGCGAAGGCGGTCGACGAGGCCGAGCACCTGATCATGACCGTCGACGACGAGGACGCGCAGATGCGGTACGCGCAGGCGCTGAGCGACTGGGCGGAGGCACGCGGGTACGAGGCAGAGACCCTCTGGGACATGTGCACCACGGCCGCGCTGGGCGTCCCGTACGAGAAGGCGCAGTTCCGCGAGCTGCGGACGCTCTCCGGCGGTGAGCAGAAGCGGTTGGCGCTGGAGGCGCTGCTGCGGGGCCCGGAGGAGGTGCTGCTGCTCGACGAGCCGGACAACTACCTCGACGTGCCCGGCAAGCGCTGGCTGGAGGAGCGGCTCAAGGAGACCCGCAAGACCGTTCTGTTCGTCTCGCACGACCGGGAACTGCTGTCGCGTGCCGCGGAGAAGATCGTCAGTGTGGAACCGAGCCCGGCGGGCTCGGACGTGTGGGTGCACGGCGGCGGCTTCGGGACCTACCACGACGCCCGCAAGGAGCGGTTCGCGCGCTTCGAGGAGCTGAAGCGGCGCTGGGACGAGGAGCACGCCCGGCTGAAGGCGCTGGTGCTGCGGCTGCGGCAGCAGGCGGCGATCAGCCCCGACATGGCGTCGCGGTACCGGGCGATGCAGACCCGGTTCAAGAAGTTCGAGGAGGCGGGACCGCCGCCGGAGCCGCCGCGCGAGCAGGAGATCCGGATGCGGCTGCGCGGCGGGCGCACCGGCGTGCGCGCTCTCACCTGCAAGGGCCTCGAACTCACCGGCCTGATGAAACCCTTCGACCTGGAGGTCTTCTACGGCGAGCGGGTGGCCGTCCTCGGCTCGAACGGCTCGGGCAAGTCCCACTTCCTGCGGCTGCTCGCCGGCGACACGTCCGTGGCGCACAAGGGCGAGTGGAAGCTCGGCGCGCGGGTGGTGCCGGGGCATTTCGCCCAGACGCACGCGCACCCCGAGCTCCTCGGGCGCACACTGGTCGACATCCTGTGGACGGAGCATGCCAAGGACCGCGGCGGCGCGATGTCGGTGCTGCGGCGGTACGAGCTGGAGCGCCAGGGCGACCAGACCTTCGACAAGCTCTCCGGCGGCCAGCAGGCCCGGTTCCAGATCCTCCTCCTGGAGTTGGAGGGCACCACGGCGCTGCTCCTCGACGAGCCCACGGACAACCTCGACCTGGAGTCGGCGGAGGCGCTCCAGGACGGCCTGGAGGTCTACGAGGGCACCGTGCTCGCCGTTACGCACGACCGCTGGTTCGCGAAGTCCTTCGACCGGTATCTGGTCTTCGGCTCGGACGGCGTGGTCCGGGAGACGGCGGAGCCGGTGTGGGACGAGCGGCGGGTCGAGCGGGCGCGGTAGGGCGGGGCGCGTTTTGACCCATACAGGGCTGCGCGGGTAGTCTCGTCGATTGTTATGCGTATTGGCTTCGTCGTTCTCACACGAAGGGCCCTTACGTAGGTTCCCTGGAGCAGTTACCAGTGGCTCGCATACGGGCTTCGTCCCCGGCATTGTGAGCCCCAGCTGCATGATCGCTTCAGAGGATTCGTGTGTCTGGAACCCCATCCACCGAAGAAGCGAAGGCTACGACCGTGCGTACGTACAGCCCCAAGCCCGGCGATGTCACTCGCCAGTGGCACATCATCGACGCGCAGGACATCGTCCTGGGCCGTCTGGCGACTACGGCAGCGAACCTCCTGCGAGGCAAGCACAAGCCGATCTACGCCCCCCACATGGACATGGGCGACTTCGTCATCATCATCAACGCCGAGAAGGTTCACCTCTCCGGCAACAAGAAGACCCAGAAGATGGCCTACCGCCACTCCGGGTACCCGGGTGGTCTGCGCTCCGTCCGCTACGACGAGCTGCTGGCCAAGAGCCCCGAGAAGGCCGTGGAGAAGGCCATCAAGGGCATGATCCCGAAGAACACCCTGGGTCGTCAGATGCTCTCGAAGCTGAAGATCTACGCGGGCGAGAACCACCCGCACGCTGCTCAGCAGCCGGTCCCGTTCGAGATCACCCAGGTCGCGCAGTAGTTCCGGCCACCACCTAAGACGTAAAGAAAGATCTGAGGAGAATCGTGGCCGAGACCACCGCAGAAACCCCCGTCGAGGGCGAAGAGACCTACGCCGAGGTCACCACCTTCGAGTCGGAGACGCCCGTCGAGGGCGAGTACACCTCCGAGTCCCTCGCGTCCCGCTTCGGCGACCCGCAGCCCGCTGCGGGTCTGGGCCGTCGCAAGAACGCCATCGCCCGCGTCCGGATCGTCCCGGGCTCCGGCAAGTGGAAGATCAACGGTCGCACCCTTGAGGACTACTTCCCCAACAAGGTGCACCAGCAGGAAGTCAACGAGCCCTTCAAGGTGCTCGAGCTCGACGACCGCTACGACGTCATCGCCCGCATCTCGGGTGGCGGCGTCTCCGGCCAGGCCGGCGCCCTGCGCCTCGGTGTGGCCCGTGCGCTCAACGAGGCCGACGTGGACAACAACCGCGCCGCGCTGAAGAAGGCCGGCTTCCTGAGCCGCGACGACCGTGCGGTCGAGCGCAAGAAGGCCGGTCTCAAGAAGGCCCGTAAGGCCCCGCAGTACAGCAAGCGCTAATCGCCTGCTCGGCCTGCTTGTACGTACGCCCCGGCAGCACTCAGTGCTGCCGGGGCGTACGTCTTTCCACGACCTCGGGCGTATAACGGGCAACAGGCGCTCGAAGGCCTGCATTTTTCGGAGCATTTTCGGAGGACAGCTGTGGGACGACTCTTCGGCACGGACGGCGTGCGCGGTGTCGCCAATGCGGACCTGACGGCGGAGCTCGCGCTCGGTCTGTCGGTCGCGGCGGCGCATGTGCTCGCTGAGGCGGGGACCTTTGAGGGACATCGGCCGACCGCGGTGGTCGGGCGGGATCCGCGTGCGTCAGGAGAGTTTCTGGAGGCCGCCGTCGTGGCGGGCCTCGCGAGTGCGGGCGTCAACGTCGTGCGCGTCGGGGTGCTGCCGACGCCGGCCGTGGCGTACCTCACCGGTTCGCTCGGTGCGGACCTCGGCGTGATGCTCTCCGCCTCGCACAACGCCATGCCGGACAACGGCATCAAGTTCTTCGCGCGCGGCGGCCACAAGCTGGCCGACGAGCTGGAGGACCGTATCGAGACGGTGTACGAACAGCACCGGACCGGTGAGCCGTGGGAGCGGCCGACCGGCGGGGGCGTCGGCCGGGTCACCGACTACGACGAGGGCTTCGACCGGTACGTCGCGCACCTCATCGCCGTCCTGCCGAACCGGCTCGACGGGCTGAAGGTCGTCCTCGACGAGGCGCACGGTGCTGCGGCATGGGTGTCGCCCGAGGCGTTCGCGCGGGCCGGCGCGGAGGTCGTCACGATCGGCGCGGAGCCCGACGGGCTCAACATCAACGACGGGTGCGGCTCCACGCACCTGGACCCGCTGAAGGCCGCGGTCGTCGAGCACGGCGCGGCGTTCGGCATCGCGCACGACGGCGACGCGGACCGCTGCCTCGCGGTGGACGCGTCCGGCAACGAGGTCGACGGCGACCAGATCCTCGCGGTGCTGGCCCTGGCGATGCGCGAGGCAGGCACCCTGCGCGGGAACACGGTCGTCGCGACCGTCATGTCCAACCTCGGCTTCAAGCTGGCGATGGAGCGCGAGGGCCTTCAGCTCGTGCAGACGGCTGTCGGCGACCGGTACGTCCTGGAGTCGATGAAGGAGCACGGATACGCGCTCGGCGGCGAGCAGTCCGGGCACGTCATCGTGCTCGACCACGCGACGACCGGTGACGGCACGCTCACCGGCCTGATGCTGGCCGCGCGGGTCGCCGCGACCGGCCGCTCGCTCGCCGACCTCGCCGCGGTCATGGAGCGGCTGCCGCAGATCCTGATCAATGTGCCGGACGTCGACAAGTCGCGGGTGAAGACGTCGGCGGAGCTGGCGAGCGCGGTGGCGGAGGCGGAGCGGGAGCTGGGCTCCACGGGCCGTGTGCTGCTGCGTCCGTCGGGCACCGAGCCGCTGGTACGGGTGATGGTCGAGGCGGCGGACATCGAGCAGGCGCGGTCGGTGGCGAGTCGGCTCGCGGACGCGGTGAAGTCCTCGCTGGGCTGATGCGGCTGGTTCCTGTGTGCCCGCGCCCCGGCTGGGGTGCGGGCACACAGGCACCGGAATCAAGCCCCGCGGGGTGCGGGTCGGACCTCGCGCGCCACCCGACCTGTGCGACCGGGACCGTTGGCGCAGCTCCTCGGGTGGTCAGGATGTCCCGGCTGCCGTGCGGCGGCGTTGCAGGGACCACAGCGCCTTCTGGATCAGCAGCGTCAGCGTGCCCGCCAGCACGATGCCCAGCAGGTTCAGCAGCAGTTGCTCCGTCGAGCCCCAGGCCTGTTCGTACTGGCGGAAGCTGAACGCGACCGCCGCGTTCGCCGCCGCCGGGACGGTCGTCACCGAGATCGCCACGCCCACCAGCGCACCCGACTTCGACGACGTCAGCGAGAGCATGCCCGCCGCGCCCGCGAGCACCGCCACGACGAACGAGAACCAGTCGGGGTTGTAGACGAAGCTGGTGTTGGGACGGTCGGCCTTCACCTTCGCCACGTCGAAGAGGTCCACCCAGCTCATGAAGTGGCTGAAGCCGACCGTGATCAGCATGGCGAGCGCGAAGCCCGCGACCAGCGCCACGAACGACCGCGCTGCCAGCCGCGGGGCACGCTGCACCGTCGCCGTGCAGAAGCCGGCCAGCGGACCGAACTCCGGGCCCACCGCCATCGCGCCCACGATGAGGATCGCGTTGTCGAGTACCACACCGCACGCCGCGAGCATCGTCGCCAGCGTCAGAAACGCCAGGTAGGTGATGGAGAGCGTCGACTCCTCGTGGGTCGCGTCGGTCATCTGCGCCCAGAGCACCGCGTCCGCGCCTTCGCCCGGTGCGTCCTTCTCGGCCTTGTCGGCCCGCTTCGACACCGACAGCTCGATGGCCTCGACGGTGATCGAACCGCGCTCGTCGAGGCCCAGGTCCCGCAGACCGGCGATCAGTTCGTCGGCCGCCTCGCGCGCCACGTCGCACAGCACCAGGTCGCCGGCGGGGTCGCGCGCCACGCCCGGGAGGACGGCGAGATGGGCCGTCCCGACCGTCCCCTCGATGAGCCGTACCGCCTCCTCCGTCATGTCCGTCGGGGTGATCAGGCGCAGATGCAGCACCCGCTGCCTCCTCAGAGCTTGCGCAGGGACAGACGTTGGACCTTGTGGTCGGGACCCTTGCGGAGCACCAGGGTGGCACGGCCGCGCGTGGGCGCCACATTCTCCAGCAGGTTCGGCTTGTTGATGGTGCGCCACATCGTCCGGGCGTAGTCCAAGGCCTCGTCCTCGGAGACCTGGGTGTACTTCCGGAAGTACGAGAAGGGGTTCTGGAACGCCGTATCGCGCAGTTTGCGGAAGCGGTTGAGGTACCAGTGCTCGATGTCCTCGGCGCGGGCGTCGACGTACACCGAGAAGTCGAAGTAGTCGGCGAGACCGACGCGGGTGCGGCCGTCCTTGCCGGGCAGCGCGGGCTGGAGGACGTTGAGGCCCTCGACGATCAGGATGTCGGGGCGGCGGACCGTCAGGCGTTCACCGGGCACGATGTCGTACTTCAGGTGCGAGTAGACGGGGGCCGTGACCTCGTCCTTGCCCGCCTTGATGTCGGCGACGAACCGGGTCAGGGCCCGGCGGTCGTACGACTCGGGGAAGCCCTTGCGGGACATCAGCCCGCGGGACTCCAGCTCCTTCATCGGCAGCAGGAAGCCGTCGGTGGTGACCAGTTCGACGCGCGGGTGCTCGGGCCAGCGGGCGAGGAGGGCCTGGAGCAGTCGGGCGACGGTGGACTTGCCGACCGCGACGGACCCGGCCACTCCTATGACGAACGGCGTGCCGCGCTGCGCGCCGTGCCCGCCGCCCGCGTCGCCGAGGAAGGTGTTGAGCGCGCCCCGCAGTTCACCGGTGGCCTGGACGTACAGGTTGAGGAGTCGCGACAGCGGCAGATAGACGTCCCGCACCTCGTCCAGGTCGATGACGTCGCCCAGCCCTCGCAGCCGCTCGACCTCCTCGGCCGTGAGGGGGAGCGGCGTCTTCTCGCGCAGCGCGCTCCATTCCGCGCGGGTGAGGTCGACGTAGGGCGTCGACGCGTGTTCGGCCCGGCGGTGGGCGCTTCGTGGCGGCGAAGAGATCACCTACACATTGTCGGGGGTGCGGGCGGGTTCTGGGTGGTGTGCTCGGTCACGCGGCGCGGCCGCCGTAGGCTGCCGACATGTGCGGAATCGTGGGTTACGTCGGCGGACAGTCGGCGCTTGATGTGGTCATCGCGGGCCTGAAGCGGCTGGAGTACCGGGGCTACGACTCGGCCGGGGTCGCCGTGCTCTCCGACGGCGGGCTGGCCGCGGCGAAGAAGGCGGGCAAGCTCGTCAATCTGGAGAAGGAGCTGGTGGACCGGCCGCTGCCGAGCGGTACCACCGGTATCGGACACACCCGGTGGGCCACGCACGGCGGGCCGACCGACATCAACGCGCACCCCCATCTGGACAACGCGGGCCGTGTCGCCGTCGTGCACAACGGCATCATCGAGAACTTCGCCGCCCTGCGTGCCGAGCTGACGGAGCGCGGACACGACCTCGCCTCGGAGACCGACACCGAGGTGGTGGCGCATCTGCTCGCCGAGAACTTCTCCTCCTGCGGCGACCTCCCCGAGGCCATGCGCCAGGTGTGCCGCCGGCTGGAGGGTGCCTTCACCCTGGTCGCGGTGCACGCGGACGAGCCGGACGTGGTCGTGGGCGCGCGCCGCAACTCACCGCTGGTGGTGGGCGTCGGCGACGGCGAGTCCTTCCTCGCCTCGGACGTAGCGGCGTTCATCACCCACACCCGCTCGGCGCTGGAGCTCGGCCAGGACCAGGTCGTGGAGCTGCGCCGGGACGGGGTGACCGTCACCGACTTCGACGGCGCTCCGGCGGAGGTGCGCGCCTACCACGTGGACTGGGACGCCTCGGCCGCCGAGAAGGGCGGCTACGACTACTTCATGCTGAAGGAGATCGCCGAGCAGCCGAAGGCGGTCGCCGACACCCTGCTGGGGCGGATCAACGCGGAGGGCTCGCTCACCCTCGACGAGGTGCGCATCCCGGCGTCGGTGCTGCGCGAGGCCGACAAGGTCGTCATCGTGGCCTGCGGCACCGCCTTCCACGCGGGCATGATCGCCAAGTACGCCATCGAGCACTGGACGCGGATTCCGTGCGAGGTGGAGCTGGCGAGCGAGTTCCGCTACCGGGACCCGATCCTGGACCAGCGCACGCTGGTGATCGCCATCTCCCAGTCCGGCGAGACCATGGACACCCTGATGGCGCTGCGGCACGCGCGGGAGCAGGGTGCGCGAGTGCTGGCCATCTGCAACACCAACGGCTCGACCATCCCGCGGGAGTCGGACGCCGTGCTCTACACGCACGCCGGACCCGAGGTCGCCGTGGCGTCCACGAAGGCGTTCCTGACCCAGCTCGTGGCCTGCTATCTGCTCGCGCTGTATCTGGGGCAGGTGCGGGGCACCAAGTGGGGCGACGAAATCCGGGCCGTCGTACGGGACTTGGCGAAGATCTCCGGCGAGGTCGACCGGGTGCTGGAGACCATGGAGCCGGTCCGTGCGCTCGCGCGCTCGCTCGCGGACAAGAACACCGTCCTGTTCCTCGGCCGCCATGTGGGCTACCCGGTGGCCCTGGAGGGTGCGCTGAAGCTCAAGGAACTGGCGTACATGCACGCGGAGGGCTTCGCCGCCGGCGAGCTCAAGCACGGGCCGATCGCGCTGATCGAGGAGGATCTGCCGGTGGTGGTCGTGGTGCCGTCGCCGCGCGGCCGTTCGGTCCTGCACGACAAGATCGTCTCGAACATCCAGGAGATCAGGGCGCGCGGGGCGCGGACGATCGTGATCGCGGAGGAGGGGGACGAGACGGTCGTGCCGTACGCGGACTACCTCATCCGTATCCCGGTCACGCCGACGCTGCTCCAGCCGATGGTGGCGACCGTGCCGTTGCAGGTCTTCGCCTGTGAGCTGGCGACGGCCCGCGGCAACGAGGTCGACCAGCCCCGCAACCTCGCCAAGTCGGTCACCGTCGAATGATCATCGGGGTGGGGATCGACGTCGCCGAGATCGACCGGTTCACCGCGTCGATGCGGCGCACCCCCGGAATGGCCGGACGGCTCTTCGTGGAGAGCGAGTTGCTGCTGCCCAGCGGGGAGCAGCGCGGCTATGCCTCCCTCGCGGCCCGGTTCGCCGCGAAGGAGGCGCTCGCCAAGGCGCTCGGCGCGCCCGCGGGTCTGTACTGGACGGACGCCGAGGTGTACGTCGAGGACAACGGCAGGCCCCGGCTGCGGGTGCGCGGCACGGTCGCCGCGCGGGCCGAGGAGCTCGGGGTGCGGTCCTGGCACGTCTCGCTCAGTCATGACGCGGGCGTGGCCTCGGCCGTGGTGATCGCGGAGGGCTGACCGTGGGCCTGCGCCCGCGGGCTCCGTACGGGCAAGTGCGCCCCCGTCCGGCGCACTTGGATCCCGCGCGGGCAGGCACCCGGTGGGGCAGACTCGGGGGCATGCGTACTGCGTACAGCGTCGAGACCGTCAGGAACGCCGAGACCGAGCTGATGGCCCGGCTCCCGGAGGGCGCCCTCATGCAGCGAGCGGCTGCCGGACTGGCCGCCGCCTGTGCCGATCTGCTCGGCCGGGTGTACGGAGCGCGCGTCGTCGTGCTCGTGGGCAGCGGGGACAACGGCGGCGACGCCCTGTACGCCGGTGCCCGGCTCGCCCGCCGCGGCGCGGGCGTCTTTGCCGTGCTCCTCGCCCCGGACCGGACGCATCAGGGCGGGCTCACCGCCTTCACGGCCGCGGGCGGACGCATCACGGACGACCCCTTCGAGGTGCTGGCCGTCGCCGACCTCGTGCTGGACGGCATCACCGGCATCGGCGGCAAGGGAGGCCTGCGGCCGGACGCCGTACCGGTGGCCCGCGCGGCCCGCGGCTCGGACGCCGTCGTCGTCGCCGTCGACCTGCCGAGCGGCGTCGAGGCGGACAGCGGCGAGGTGCGCGGAGAGGTCCTGCGGGCGGACGCGACGGTGACGTTCGGCACATACAAGCCGGGGCTGCTGATCGACCCCGCCCGTGAGTACGCCGGCACGGTACGGCTCGTCGGCATCGGCTTGGAGGCGCATCTGCCGTCCGTGCCGGACCTGGAGGCGCTCCAGCACGCGGACGTGGCCCGTCTGCTGCCCGAACCGGCGGCGGAGAGCGACAAGTACCGGCGAGGCGTCGTCGGCGTCGTCGCGGGCTCCGCCCGCTACCCCGGCGCGGCGGTGCTGGCCGTGGCGGGCGCGCTGCGCGGCGGGGCGGGGGCCGTGCGGTACGTGGGCCACGCGGCCGAAGCGGTGATCGCCCGGTTCCCCGAGACGCTGGTCCACGCCGGGCCGCCGGCGAAGGCGGGCCGGGTACAGGCCTGGGTCGTCGGCCCGGGTCTCGGCGACGACGAGGAGGCCGTCCACGACGTCCTCGCCTCGGACGTCCCGGTGCTGGTCGACGCGGACGGACTGCGGCTGCTGGACGCCGCGGCCGTACGCGACCGGGACGCGCCCACCCTGCTGACCCCGCACGCGGGCGAGGCGGCGGCGCTGCTCGGCGTACCGCGCGAGGAGGTGGAGTCCTCGCGGCTGGCCTCCGTCCGCGAACTGGCCGCCCGCTACGGCGCTACGGCGCTCCTCAAGGGCTCGACCACGCTGGTCGCCGCGCCGGACGGCAGCCGTACGCCTGTCCGGGTCAACCCGATGGGCACCCCGTGGCTGGCGACGGCGGGCAGTGGCGATGTGCTCTCCGGCCTCGCCGGTTCCCTGCTGGCGGCGGGCCTGGAGGCGCGCGACGCGGGGTCGGCGGCGGCGTATCTGCACGGACTGGCGGCGCGGCACGCGGTGGCGGAGGGCACGCCGATCACGTCGTACGACGTGGCGTCGGCGCTCCCGTCGGCGTGGCGCGACGTCTTCCACTGACGAGGAGGGCCCCTGCGGCTGCCCGTGACACGGGCACAGCACGTGCGGGGGCGCGGACCGGCCGACGGAGGCCTCGCGCCCGTGCGGGGCACGGGATCGCGGGCCGCGCCCCGGCAGGAGAGCCCCGGCAAGGATCAGGCCGCCCTCTGAGACACTGGGCGCGATGAGCCAGACACCGCCGCCGCGCGCCCGCGCCGAGATCGATCTCGCAGCCCTGCGCGCCAACGTCCGCGCCCTGCGCGCCCGCGCGCCCCACGCTGCCCTCATGGCCGTGGTGAAGTCGGACGCCTACGGACACGGCATGGTGCCCTGCGCCAGAGCGGCCCAGGCGGCCGGGGCGAGCTGGCTCGGCACCGCCACCCCCCAGGAGGCGCTGGCGCTGCGCGCGGCAGGCATCGAGGGGCGCGTGCTGTGCTGGCTGTGGACCCCCGGCGACCCGTGGCGCGAGGGCATCGAGGCCGATCTCGACATGGCGGTGAGCGGCCTGTGGGCGCTCACCGAGGTCACGGCCGCCGCCCGGGAGGCGGGACGCCCGGCGAGGATCCAGCTCAAGGCCGACACCGGCCTGGGCCGCAACGGCTGCCAGCCGGCCGACTGGCCCGAACTGGTCGCCGCCGCGCTCGACGCCGAGGCCGAGGGCACCGTGAAGGTGACCGGTCTGTGGTCCCACTTCGCGTGCGCCGACGAGCCCGGTCACCCCTCGATCGCCGCGCAGTTGGACGTGTTCCGCGAGATGGTGGCGTACGCCGAGAAGGAGGGCGTCGAGCCCGAGGTCCGGCACCTGGCCAACTCCCCGGCCACGCTGACCCTTCCGGAGTCGCACTTCGACCTGGTCCGTACCGGCATCGCGATGTACGGCATCTCGCCGAGCCCCGAACTCGGCACGCACGAAGAACTCGGCCTGCGGCCGGTCATGACGCTCGCCGCCTCCGTCGCGCTGGTCAAGCAGGTTCCGGCCGGACACGGCGTCAGTTACGGGCACCACTACGTGACACAGCGCGAGACGACGCTCGGGCTCGTCCCCCTCGGCTACGCGGACGGCATCCCGCGCCACGCGTCCGGCCGGGGCCCGCTGCTCGTCGGCGGTGAACGGCACACGATCGCGGGGCGGGTCGCCATGGACCAGTTCGTGGTGGACCTCGGCGGGCAGAAGATCCACGAAGGCGCGCAGGCACTCTTGTTCGGGCCGGGTGACCGGGGCGAGCCGACCGCCGAGGACTGGGCGGAGGCGGCAGGGACCATCGCCTACGAAATCGTCACCCGCATCGGAACGAGGGTTCCGCGCGTCCATCTGAACGAGGATTCCGACGAGTAGGAGCGGCACGGTGAGCGAGACCAGCACGGGGGACGCCGTGGCGGTGGCGGCTACGGCCGTTCAGTCCGCCGCGACGGACAGCTGGCGCCGGGCGGGCCTCGCCGGCGCCGCGATAGGCGTGATCGCCGCGGGCGCCGCGGCCGGCGTCGCACTGGAGCGGCTGACGGTGGGCCGCGGCATGCGCAAGAAGGCCCGGCTCGCGCTGGACGCGGCGGGCCCGTACGGCGCGCTGCGCGGACTGCCCGGCAAGGCGCCCGCCGACGACGGCAGCGAGCTGTACTACGAGGTGGACGACGTCGACCCGGACGCGGCGGGCCCGCGCCGCCGCCGGCTGTTCGGTCGCAAGGCGCCCGCGCCGGTCACGGTCGTCTTCAGCCACGGCTATTGCCTCAGCCAGGACTCCTGGCACTTCCAGCGCGCGGCCCTGCGCGGGCTGGTGCGCACCGTCCACTGGGACCAGCGCAGCCACGGCCGCTCCAGCCGGGGCGCCTCCCAGTCGGGCCCGGACGGTGTGCCGGTCTCCATCGACCAGCTGGGCCGTGACCTGAAGGCCGTCATCGACGCGGCGGCGCCCGAGGGTCCGCTCGTGCTCGTCGGGCACTCCATGGGCGGCATGACCGTGATGGCGATGGCCGACCAGTTCCCCGAGATCGTGCGCGAGCGTGTCGTCGGCGTCGCCTTCGTCGGCACCTCGTGCGGGCGGCTCGGCGAGGTGAACTACGGCCTCCCGGTCGCGGGCGTCAACGCGGTACGCCGGGTGCTCCCCGGCGTCCTGAAGGCCCTCGGCTCGCAGGCCGAGCTGGTCGAGCGCGGCCGGCGCGCCACCGCCGACCTCTTCGCCGGTCTGATCAAGCGCTACTCGTTCTCGTCCAAGGACGTTGACCCGGCGGTCGCACGGTTCGCCGAGCGGATGATCGAGTCGACCCCCATCGACGTGGTCGCGGAGTTCTACCCGGCCTTCGTCGAGCACGACAAGGCGGAGGCGCTGCCCATCTTCCTCGAGGTGCCGGTGCTCGTCCTCGCGGGTGACAAGGACCTGGTGACCCCGAGCACCCACAGCGAGGCCATCGCGGACCTGCTCCCGGACTCCGAGCTGGTGATCGTGCCGGACGGCGGACACCTGGTGATGCTGGAGCACCCGGAGGTCGTCACGGACCGGCTGGCGGACCTGCTGGCGCGCGTCGGAGCCGTACCGGCAGCGGCTAACGTTGGCCCGTATGGAAGCACCGCACAGCCCGGCGGCTGAGGCCGTCGCCCGTCTCGCCGTCGAATCCCCCGAGCAGATGCAGGACGTGGGGCGCCGGCTCGCGAAACTGCTGCGCCCCGGCGACCTGGTGATGCTCACCGGTGAGCTCGGCGCCGGCAAGACGACGCTCACCCGGGGCCTCGGCGAAGGCCTCGGGGTCCGCGGCGCCGTCACCTCCCCGACCTTCGTCATC
Source organism: Streptomyces sp. NPDC096193 (assembly GCF_040302905.1). Classification (NCBI taxonomy): domain Bacteria; kingdom Bacillati; phylum Actinomycetota; class Actinomycetes; order Kitasatosporales; family Streptomycetaceae; genus Streptomyces; species Streptomyces sp. NPDC096193. The sequence goes on from NZ_JBEOSJ010000003.1 coordinate 252,093, forward strand.
GCCCGCGTCCACCCCTCGCTCACCGGCGGACCCGCACTGGTCCACGTCGACGCGTACCGCCTCGGCGGGGGACTGGACGAGATGGAGGACCTGGACCTGGACGTCTCGCTGCCCGAGTCGGTTGTGGTCGTGGAGTGGGGCGACGGCAAGGTCGAGGACCTCTCCGACGACCGCCTGCATGTGGTCATCCACCGGGTCGTGGGCGACACGGACGACGACCGTCGCGATGTCACGCTGACCGGCTTCGGTGGCCGGTGGTCGGGTGTGGACCTGGCGGCGGCGGAGACCTGAAGCCGCGGGGATCTGATGCGGCGGGGATCGGAAAGAGGCGCGTCGCGAACCCGGGACAGTCTCGCGGAGCTGAGCGACGCGTTTCGCGGACCGGCGGTACGGACCGAAGTAGCCTCGCCCCACGGGGCGACCGGGCCTGGCGGAACCCGCGCCGGTGAGCCGCGCGGACCCGCGCGTGAGCCCCTCACGGAACGCGCTCCCGCCGTGCGTCACGGACCCGTTGCGCCGTGAGGGATGACATCCGCCCCGGGGGTCCCCGCGGTCCGACGCTCGCGCGCGTCCGGTCCGGACAGACGATGTTCCGACATTCCGTCGGGAAGATGTTGCGCAGGTCGCACCGCGCGTGGTCACATGGTACGGAGATCTGGTTAGGTCTACCTAACCGCCTGCCCCCGGAGACCCAGGAGGCATCCATGCCGGCGTCCGAACGCGAGCACCAGCCACAGCGGCAGCCGGCGCAGTCCGCGCCGCCGTCACCGTCCCTCGTGTCGATGCGCGATCTGCTGGCCTCGTGTGCGGCGGCCAGCGCGGTGTCCACACCGCCCAAGGACGAACAGCCCGCGACCGAGGACGAGCCCCGCCGCGACGCCGCGTAGGCCGTGCGCCCAGAAGCAGGGGCCGCGACTCGTCCGATTCGGTCACGGCCCGTCATTCGTACGAGCGGTTTTTCCGAGCGCGTTCCGATGGGCGACGGGCACTGGCAGGGATGGTCCGCCGTGCCCCGTGGGAGTCGTCCCTACGGGAGAACGACGACCTTCGAGCCGATCGTCGCGAACGTCCACATCGCGTTCCCGTCCGCCCGCCGCATGCGCACGCCGCCGGTCTTCTTCTCCGGGTCGGGGCTCGTCATCTCGCCGTTCGTCGCGGCGCTGAAGCCGATCGCCACCTCGTCCACGCTGGCGAACCGCACCACATGCTCGATCGGCACCCCGTCCGAACCGGGCACCTGCCCGGAGCGTGAGGTCACCGTGTACGAGCCCGGCGCCGGGCTCACCGTCGACGGCATGACCGCGAATGTCCGTGTGACCTTGTTCTTCCCGCTCACCAGCCAGACCCGCCGGTCGCTGAGGGAGTACACGACACGGGGGCCGGCTCCCGAATCGGGGGGCAGTGCGTGGGGATTCTCCGGCTTCTGCTCGGGAACCTTCGCCGAGGGGGCCGCACTCGGTGTCCGGGACGTGCCCAGTGAGTCGGGGGCGCTCGCCTGCGCCTGATAGGCGAGGAAACATACGGCCGCCAGAGCCGCCGCCGTGAGCCCGGCCACAAGACCCGAGCTGCTCCGTGCCACCGTGTCCGCCTCTCTCTCCCTCGGCCGCGCCGGCCGGGAAGTGCCCCCAAGTCCTGGTGGGGGTGACGGTAGCAGCAGGCGCCGGCGCCGACGGCGCTCCATGCCCCCGGCGCGGGAGCCGTAGGCTGTTTGCGTGCTCCTGCTCGCCGTTGATACCGCCACGCCCGCCGTCACCGCCGCCCTCCACGACGGCACCTCCGTCGTCGCCGCCTCCAGCAGCGTCGACGCCCGACGGCACGGCGAACTGCTGCTGCCCGCCGTCGACCGCGTCCTCGCCGAGGCGGGGGTGAAACTCGACGCCGTCACCGCCGTGGTGGCCGGTGTCGGGCCCGGCCCCTACACCGGCCTGCGGGTCGGCCTGGTGACGGCCACGACCTTCGGCTCCGCGCTCGGTGTGCCGGTCCACGGCCTCTGCACGCTGGACGGCCTCGCGTACGCCTCCGGTCTGGAAGGACCGTTCGTCGTCGCCACGGACGCCCGGCGCAAGGAGGTCTACTGGGCCCGCTACGCCTCCCCGCGCGAGCGGATCGCGGAACCCGCGGTCGACCGGCCCGCCGATATCGCCGACCAGGTGGCCGGACTGCCCGCCGTCGGCGCCGGCGGACTGCTCTACCCGGAGACCTTCCCCGACACCCGTGCCCCCGAGCATGTGTCGGCCGCGGCCCTGGCGTCGCTGGCCGCCGAGAAGCTGGCCGCGGGCGAGGAGTTCCTGCCCCCGCTGCCGCTGTATCTGCGCAGGCCGGACGCCCAGGTGCCGAAGAACTACAAGGTGGTCACGCCCAAGTGAGCGCCTCCCCGGCCGCGCTGCGTGAGATGCGCTGGTGGGACATCGGGCCCGTGCTCGACCTCGAACACGCCCTGTTCCCTGAGGACGCCTGGTCGACCGGGATGTTCTGGTCCGAGCTCGCGCACTCCCGCGGACCGCGCGCGACGCGCCGCTATGTGGTCGCCGAGGCGGACGGAAAAATCGTCGGCTACGCGGGCCTGGCGGCCGCCGGCGGTCTCGCGGACGTCCAGACCATCGCCGTCGCCCGTGACCAGTGGGGCACGGGACTGGGCGCCCGGCTGCTCACCGATCTGCTCCAGCACGCCACCGCCTTCGAGTGCGACGAGGTGCTCCTCGAAGTGCGCGTGGACAACACCAGGGCCCAGAAGCTGTATGCGCGCTTCGGCTTCGAGCCCATCGGACTCCGGCGCGGCTACTACCAGCCGGCCAATGTCGACGCCCTCGTCATGCGGCTCCCCGTACAAGGAACAGAGACTTAACTGATGGCTGACGAACCGCTCGTACTCGGTATCGAGACCTCCTGCGACGAGACCGGCGTGGGCATCGTCCGCGGCACGACGCTGCTCGCCGACGCCGTCGCCTCCAGTGTGGACACGCACGCCCGCTTCGGCGGAGTGGTGCCCGAGATCGCCTCGCGCGCGCACCTGGAAGCGATGGTGCCGACCATCGAGCGTGCGCTCCAGGAGGCCGGCGTCTCGGCGCGCGACCTCGACGGCATCGCGGTGACCGCGGGCCCGGGCCTCGCCGGCGCCCTGCTGGTGGGTGTGTCGGCGGCCAAGGCGTACGCGTACGCCCTCGGCAAGCCTCTGTACGGGGTGAACCACCTCGCCTCGCACATCTGCGTCGACCAGCTGGAGCACGGCCGGCTGCCCGAGCCGACGATGGCGCTGCTGGTCTCCGGCGGCCACTCCTCGCTGCTGCTCGCGCCGGACATCACCAGCGACGTACGGCCCCTCGGCGCGACGATCGACGACGCCGCCGGCGAGGCCTTCGACAAGATCGCGCGCGTGCTCGACCTCGGCTTCCCGGGCGGTCCGGTGATCGACCGGCTCGCCAAGGAGGGCGACCCGGCGGCGATCGCGTTCCCGCGCGGCCTGTCCGGCTCGCGCGACCCGGCGTACGACTTCTCCTTCTCCGGGCTGAAGACCTCCGTCGCCCGCTGGATCGAGGCGAAGCGGGCCTCGGGTGAGGAGGTGCCGGTGCGCGATGTGGCCGCGTCCTTCCAGGAGGCGGTCGTCGACGTACTGACCCGCAAGGCGGTTCGCGCCTGTCTCGACGAGGGTGTCGACCACCTGATGATCGGCGGCGGCGTGGCCGCCAACTCCCGGCTGCGCGCGCTGGCTCAGGAGCGCTGTGAGAAGGCCGGTATCCGACTGCGGGTGCCGCGACCGAAGCTGTGCACGGACAACGGCGCGATGGTCGCCGCGCTCGGCGCGGAGATGGTGACACGGAACAGGCCGGCGTCCGACTGGGAACTGTCCGCGGACTCCTCGCTCCCGGTGACGGACCCGCACGTCCCGGGCGCCGCGCACGCGCACGACCACTCCCACGACCATGTGCACGAGGTCAGCAAGGACAACCTGTACTCATGACGACCGTCGTGCTGATGTGGGAGGCCCGGGCGGTCCAGGGCCGGGGTCCGGAGCTGCTCGCCTGGGCCAGGGCGCAGGAACTGCCGCGGGAGCCCGTACGCCGTGAGTTCTTCCGCGCACCCGACGACCGCGTCCTGATCATCACCTGGTGGGAGGCCCCGGACCTCGACGCGGAGCTGCCGGAACTGCCGGAGCCGGACGGGGAGCTGGTGACGCGTCCGGTGCACCGGTGGCGGTTCGAGGCGGTGCCGTAGCCGGCACCGGGGTCTCGGGAGGCGGCCCGCGGCGGCCTCCTCCTGCGGGGCCGGGGCCGTTCCGATGGCAGCCCGGGAAGATTCTCAGAAGAATTCTCCGGGAGCTGTCGATCCGGCGGCCTCCCGTTCGACGCAGGGGTGAGAGGCAGGGAAGTCCCCCGCCCGCCCGACCGAGGAGTCACCATGCCGCGCTTCCTGACCATGATCCGTATCGAGGAGCAGAACCTTCCCAGGGAGGCCGCCGGCCCCGAGTTCGACGAGCGCATGGGCGCGCTGTTCGAGGAGATCACCAAGGCAGGGGTCATGCTCGACACCGCCGGGCTCACCCCGACCGCCGACGGCACCCGGGTCCACTGGTCCACCGGAAAGATCAGCTACACCGACGGGCCGTTCACCGAGACCAAGGAAGTCATCGGCGGCTACTCCATCATCCAGGCCAAGGACAAGGCCGAGGCTCTGGAATGGGCCAAGCGCTTCCTGGAGATCCACCCGGCCGAATGGAACGTCACCGCCGAGGTCCGCCAGATCGAGGAGTGAGAGCCGGGCGGTCGCGCTTGCCCCGCCCCGGCACGGCTGTTCTGATGGGTGGCCGTGACGGCAGCAAGCGCGACCGAAACGGTCGAAGCGGTGTTCAGGATCGAGTCCGCGCGGATCATCGCCGGTGTCGCCCGCATCGTGCGGGACGTCGGCATAGCCGAGGAACTCGCGCAGGACGCCCTGGTCGCCGCGCTGGAGCAGTGGCCGGAGTCGGGCGTGCCGGACAGACCCGGCGCCTGGCTCATGGCCACCGCCAAGCACCGCGCGATCGATCTCGTACGCCGCAGGGAGACGTACGCGCGCAAGCTGGCGGAGGTCGGGCGGACCCTGGAGGACGTGCCGCCGCCCGAGCCGTCGGACGTGGACGACATCGACGACGATCTGCTGCGGCTGATCTTCACCGCGTGCCACCCGGTGCTCTCCACCGAGGCGCGGATCGCACTGACCCTGCGGCTGCTCGGCGGACTGACGACCGAGGAGATCGCCCGCGCCTACCTCGCCCCGGAGCCGACGGTCGCGCAGCGCATCGTCCGCGCGAAGCGGTCGCTCGCGAAGGCCGGCGTCCCCTTCGAGGTACCGGGCCCCGGCGAGCGCGCCGAGCGTCTGGACTCCGTGCTGGAGGTCGTCTACCTCATTTTCAACGAGGGTTATTCGGCCACCGCCGGCGACGACTGGCTGCGCCCGGCCCTGTGCGAGGACGCCCTGCGCCTCGCCCGCGTCCTCACCGGCCTGATGCCCCGGGAGCCGGAGGTGCACGGCCTGACGGCACTGCTGGAGTTCCAGGCCTCCCGCATCGCCGCCCGCACGGGCCCCGACGGCGAGCCGGTGCTGCTCGCGGACCAGAACCGCGCCAAGTGGAACAGGATGCTGATCGGACGCGGCATGGACGCCCTGCAACGGGCGGGCACCGGCCCGTACGCCCTCCAGGCGGCCATCGCGGGCTGCCACGCCCAGGCCGTCCGCTACGAGGACACCGACTGGCGGACGATCGCCTCCCTCTACGGCCGTCTGGCCGCGCTCATCCCTTCCCCGGTGGTCGAGTTGAACCGCGCGGTCGCGATCTCGATGGCAGAGGGCCCGGCGGCGGGCCTGGCCCTGGTGGACACCCTCGCCGGGGAACCGGCCCTGAAGGACTACCACTTGCTGCCGAGCGTGCGGGGCGACCTGCTGGAACGGCTGGGGCGGCGCGCCGAGGCGCGTACGGAGTTCGAGCGGGCGGCGTCGCTGACCCGCAACGAACGGGAGAGGGACCTGCTGCTGGAACGGGCCTCAGGCTGCGGGTCGTGACCGGCTTCGGGGGTTCTGCTGATCGCCGAGGAGCGGGGTGCGGCCGGGGGCCTTCCGGGGGTGCTTGCCGGGACTCGAAGCTCACGTCCGGTCTCCCCGACGCACGGCAACTCCCTGCGCCCCGGTCCCGGTTCGTCGCGCACATCGATGCACTTCGGGCACGTCGGGGCTTGAGCTTCGGGGCTCGGGATTCGAGCTCCCTCAATAGGGACTGGGTGGGGGGATTGTTCCCGCCCACCCACCCCAACTCGGCCGCGCACCAGGAGAGATGACTTTTTGTGATCGAGTCGCGACGCACTGCCCTTGCCGTGTAGCGTGCGCCCCGAAGGCAGACAGAACGACCCCCATGCGGTGCTACCAACACCACACAGGGGTCTGACCTACAAGATCGTGGAGCCGATCTCATGGCTGTTCAGCAGTTTAATCCTGCCCCGCGCCCGGCCGCCCATCCGATGGCCAATCCGGGCTACGGCAAACGACTCGCGCCCTCCCAACGTCCTCGCTGAGCGGACGACTTCGCACATCTGCCCAGGCGTGAAGCGGCGGTCGCGGACTACGTCGACCGGCAGCCCGAGGGCGCGGACATCTCGGTGAAGACGCTCGCCAAACACCTGCCGGGCTACGGCCAGTGCGCGGTGGCGACCATCCTGAACAGCCTCTCCGCGGCGGGCCACTACCGCCGCGTCCGCCAGAGCGTCACGAGCGCGTCGGGCACGAACATCTGGGTCTGGCGCTCGTACTGGTCCCGCACGCCGCGCGACGACGCCTGGTGGGCACACTTCGCGTCCGGCGAGCTCGGCACCTCGACGATCCCGGCCGCACTGGCGAGGACGGCCGGCTACGACGTCCTGGCGCGCCTCGGCCGTATCGAGGCGCGGCTGATGCTCTCGGCGTCGGAGTGCGCGGCACTGGAGGCCGCGGCGGGCGCCTGGTTCGAGCGCGGCGCGACGGAGGGCCACCTGCTCTCGGCCCTGACGGCGGGCCTCCCGGCCCAGATCTCCCACCCGTACGGCTTCGTCCGCGCCCGCCTGCTGACCAAGCTCCCCCCGGAACCCCCGGCCCCTCGCATGATCCTGGAATGCACGGACTGCGGAGCCCCGGGCGAACCGGAGTCACTACCGGGAGGCCTGTGCCGCACGTGCACGGGCGGGGACGGCCTCGCCGCACCGTTGCCCGCGGGGGTGCATGACCGTGTGGGAAGCCTGCGGGCGGCACTGCGGGACGGGCCCGGCGACGCTCACGGACGGCTAGGGCCTGTCGTTCCGGTCTCGCAGCGGGATGGGCGTGAGGACGCGATCGCTGACCGAGGCTGGGCGTCCTCGAACCTCCAGGCGACGAGAACGTGCTTCGAGGAGAGGGCGACGAGCCCGATGTCGTCCTGCCCTCGGGGGCGGTGAAGCCCGCGAGGTACCCGATAAACACCTGGCGCCTTTCCCAAGCGGGCGGGTGGTGGCCCTCGGTGGCGACCGCGGTGAGCAGGATGTGCTGCGGTTCCACTTGTGCGACCCGGTCTACGCCGGACGCCCCACCAGCATCGTCGGCGCCCCCGCCACCCTCGTCAGGAACACCGTCGCCGCGTTCCGCCCCTGCGGTTTCACCTTGCGGCGCAGTTCCTCCGGTTCCACCGCCGAGCCGCGCTTCTTCACCGTCAGGTTGCCGACCTCCCGCTCCCGCAGCAGTGCCTTCAGCTTCTTGAGGTTGAAGGGGAGTTCGTCCGTGATCTCGTACGCGGTGGCGAACGGCGTCGGGCGGAGTTCGTCCGACGTGATGTACGCGATCGTCTCGTCGATCAGGCCGCCGTCCAGGTCCTCTGCCACCTCTGCCACCAGGTGCGCCCGGATCACCGCGCCGTCCGGCTCGTAGAGGTAGCGGCCCACTCTGCGGACCGCCGGGTCCGGCAGGCCGCGGCCCGGAAGGGAGTGCGGGCCCGGGAGCAGGGTGGCGCGGCGGGTGCCCGGGGTGGTGCCGAACCAGAGCACCGCCTCCTTCACGTCGCCGCCGTCCGAGATCCACTCCGCCTCGGCGTCGTCCGGGACCAGTTCGTGCGGGATTCCCGGGGCGATCTTCACCGCGCCGGTGCCCGCCCGGCGTACCGCCTCGATCGCCCAGGACAGGGGAGGGGAGTACGCCTCGGGGTCGAAGATGCGGCCCCGGCCTCCCCGGCGCGCCGGGTCGAGGAACACCGCGCCCGGTCCGGCCGCGATCTCCGTGACGTCCGCGCAGCGCACCTCGATCCGGTCGCCGAGCTCCAGCGCGTCCGCGTTCGCCCGCGCCGTCTCCGCCGTCAGCGGGTCGCGGTCCACCGCCAGTACGCGGATGCCGGCCCGGGCCAGGGCGATCGCGTCGCCGCCGATCCCGCAGCACAGGTCGGTGACCTCGGCCGTGCCGAGTTCGCCGAAGCGCCGGGCCCGGTACTCCGCGACCGGCTTCCGCGTCGACTGCTCGACCCCGTTCGGCGTGAAGTACATCCGGTACGCGTCCTGCTCGCCGAACTTCGCCACCGCCCGCTGCCGCAGCCGCGCCTGGCCCAGGGCCGCCGAGACCAGCTCGGTGGGGTGTTCGCGGCGCAGCCGGGTGGCGATCGCCAATTCCTCGGCCGGGTCGTGGTCCCGCAGGGCGGCGAGCAGGGTCCGGCCCTCCTCGGTACGGAGGGCGGCGAAGAGTGGGAGGTCGTTCACCGGCCCATTGTGGGCCAGGTGGGCGATGGTGTGCCCGCGGTGGAGGTGTCTGCCCGGCCGTGGGGATCCCTGCTGACAGGATCCAGCGCCATGCAGCTAGTCGGACAAAACGGAAACATGCCAGCGAAAACCACCCGATCGCGTCGTGGCCGGGCGCACCGCCGTGCCGCCGCGGCCGCCCTGCTCGTCGCCCTTCTCGGCTCCGCCTGCGCGGCCGAGTCCTCTGATGGGGCCGGCGGACCGAAGGCCGACCGGGGTCCCGAGGCCCGGAAGGAGTCCGGCGCGGCCGGGGCGCTCGCCGCCCGGGCGGCCCGGATCAAGCGCGACCAGGCGGCCCGGGCCGCCGCTGCCAAGAAGTGGGGCCTCGCCCGTACCCCCCTGGCCGCGCCCCCACCGCCCGCCGTCAAGCCGAAGATCACCACCCGCAAGGGCTTCGAGGTCGAGGGGCAGGAGTCGATGCCGCCCGTTTTCACGACCGTTCCGGTCAAGGAGAAGGTCGTCTTCCTGACGATCGACGACGGCTCGGAGAAGGACCCCGACCTGCTGCGGATGATGAGCGATCTGCGGATCCCGTACAGCGCGTTCCTCAGCGACTACGTGATCAACGACGACTACGACTACTTCCAGCGGATGCAGGACCGGGGGGTCTCGCTGCACAACCACACCCTCAACCACCGCTACCTGCCCGGTCTTTCCTACGCTGCGCAGAAGCGGGAGATCTGCGACCAGCAGGACAAGCTCGAGAAGCGGTACGGGAAGCGGCCGCCGCTCTTCCGGCCGCCGTACGGCAACTACAACCGGGACACCCTGCGGGCCGCGCGCTCGTGCGGCGTCAAGGCCGTGCCGCTGTGGGCCGCCGAGGCGTTCCCCGACCACATGGAATGGCGCGAGTGGGACCGGAAACTGCACCCGGGCGACATCATCCTCACCCACTTCCGTGGCAGCGACGAGTGGAAGGGCACCATGCCCGACATGATCCGCAAGGTGATGAAGACGGTGACCGACAAGGGGTACGCCGTCGCCAAGCTGGAGGACTACGTATGAGCCTCGCGCTCCGGCCGTCGGCCGCGATGGTGGTCGTGGCCGGTGCGCTGCTCGTCTGTGCCGGCTGTGTACCGGCGTCCGTGGATCCCATCGAACGGCTCGGCCGCAGGGCGGTCGAGCCGTTCGACCCGGGGCCCGAGGCGCCGTTGGTACGCCGGGTGGACGCACTCCCGGGACCGCGTCGCGCCGCCGACGGCCGCGCCCGCCCGCAGGACCTCGACGCTCCCGGTCTCGCCGAACCGGCGACCCGGCTGCTGGGCCGCATCCACGGGGTCCATCGCGCCCACGGCACCCATCGCGCCCATCGCCCGCGCCGTGCGTGCGACGCCGCGCCGGACCGTCCGGACGAAGCCTGGCCGGGGCGTGCGCCGGAAGCCGCGCCCGATCGCCCGTGACAGCAGCAGTCCGCGTGCCGTCAGTCCCGGTGCGGCCGGGACCTGACACACCCGGCGCCGGCCTTCACATCCGGCGCCGGCCTTCACATCCGGCGGCGGCCGACACACCCGGCGCCGGCCGACACGCCCGGCGCCGGGGAACGCCCCGTCCCGCCCGAGCGTTCCCCCACATGGGCGGAACGGCCCGACGCAGAGTGGTGAATTGGCACTCCGCTTGACCGAGTGCTAATCACAGTCATAGTCTCGGCACTGGCACTCCCCAACGGAGAGTGCCAACACAGCGACAGGCAGGTCCGGCACCCGCGACGACGGATCGACCTGGTCGCCACTTCTGCTCAGTTAACCCCGTGAGATCTCCGAAGGGGGAGGTCGGATCGTGACGACCGCCAGCTCCAAGGTTGCCATCAAGCCGCTCGAGGACCGCATTGTGGTCCAGCCGCTCGACGCCGAGCAGACCACGGCCTCCGGCCTGGTCATCCCGGACACCGCGAAGGAGAAGCCCCAGGAGGGCGTCGTCCTCGCCGTGGGCCCGGGTCGCTTCGAGAACGGCGAGCGCCTGCCGCTCGACGTCCAGACCGGCGATGTCGTTCTGTACAGCAAGTACGGCGGCACCGAGGTGAAGTACAACGGCGAGGAGTACCTCGTCCTCTCGGCCCGCGACGTGCTCGCGATCGTCGAGAAGTAATTCACCGTAGTTTTGTGCTTGTGAGCTGCGCCCCCGGCCCGCGCGACCCCGAGAGGGCCGGGCGACCGGGGGCGTAGTTCGTTCACCCCCAGCTTTCCGAGAGGGCTGAATCGCTCCATGGCGAAGATCCTGAAGTTCGACGAGGACGCCCGTCGCGCCCTCGAGCGCGGCGTCAACAAGCTTGCCGACACGGTCAAGGTGACGATCGGCCCCCGTGGCCGCAACGTCGTCATCGACAAGAAGTTCGGCGCACCCACCATCACCAACGACGGTGTCACCATCGCCCGCGAGGTCGAGGTCGAGGACCCGTACGAGAACCTGGGCGCCCAGCTGGTGAAGGAGGTGGCGACCAAGACCAACGACATCGCTGGTGACGGCACCACCACCGCCACCGTGCTGGCCCAGGCGCTGGTCCGCGAGGGCCTGCGCAACGTCGCCGCGGGCGCCTCCCCGGCCGCCCTGAAGAAGGGCATCGACGCCGCGGTCAAGGCCGTGTCCGAGGAGCTCCTCGCGACCGCCCGGCCGATCGACGACAAGGCCGACATCGCCGCCGTGGCCGCGCTCTCCGCACAGGACCAGCAGGTCGGCGAGCTCATCGCCGAGGCGATGGACAAGGTCGGCAAGGACGGTGTCATCACCGTCGAGGAGTCCAACACCTTCGGCCTGGAGCTGGAGTTCACCGAGGGCATGGCCTTCGACAAGGGCTACCTCTCGCCGTACATGGTGACCGACCAGGAGCGTATGGAGGCCGTCCTCGACGACCCGTACATCCTGATCAACCAGGGCAAGATCACCTCGATCCAGGACCTGCTGCCGCTGCTGGAGAAGGTCATCCAGGCGGGCGGCTCCCGGCCGCTGCTGATCATCGCCGAGGACGTCGAGGGCGAGGCGCTCTCCACCCTCGTCGTCAACAAGATCCGTGGCACCTTCAACGCCGTCGCGGTGAAGGCCCCGGGCTTCGGCGACCGCCGCAAGGCGATGCTCCAGGACATGGCGAGCCTCACCGGCGCGACCGTCATCTCCGAAGAGGTCGGCCTCAAGCTCGACCAGGCCGGTCTCGACGTACTGGGCAGCGCCCGCCGCGTGACGGTGACGAAGGACGACACCACCATCGTCGACGGTGGCGGCAACCCGGACGACGTCGCCGGCCGTATCAACCAGATCAAGGCCGAGATCGAGTCCACGGACTCCGACTGGGACCGCGAGAAGCTCCAGGAGCGCCTCGCGAAGCTGGCCGGCGGCGTGTGCGTGATCAAGGTCGGCGCCGCCACCGAGGTGGAGCTCAAGGAGAAGAAGCACCGTCTGGAGGACGCCATCTCCGCGACCCGCGCCGCGGTCGAGGAGGGCATCGTCTCCGGTGGTGGCTCCGCGCTCGTCCACGCGGTCAAGGTCCTCGACGGCAACCTCGGCAAGGAGGGCGACGAGGCCACCGGTGTCGCCGTCGTCCGCCGCGCTGCCGTCGAGCCGCTGCGCTGGATCGCGGAGAACGCCGGCCTCGAGGGCTACGTCATCACCGCGAAGGTGGCGGAGCTCGACAAGGGCCAGGGCTTCAACGCCGCGACCGGCGAGTACGGCGACCTGGTGAAGGCCGGCGTCATCGACCCGGTCAAGGTCACGCGCTCCGCCCTGGAGAACGCCGCGTCCATCGCCTCCCTGCTGCTCACGACCGAGACCCTGGTCGTCGAGAAGCCGGCGGAGGAAGAGTCCGACGCGGGCCACGGCCACGGTCACGGCCACTCCCACTGACGTTCGACGCCTGACGTCAGACTTCACCGCCGAGCCCGGTGTCCCCGTCGCGGGGGCACCGGGCTCGGTGTTTTCCGCGCCGCTGGGGGATGCGCCTGACGGCTGCGACCGGGGAGACGGGACGGTGCTTGCCGGGCCCCGTCAGTCAGTACGGCCCGGTCGCCGACGAAGGCCGGATCGTGCCGGCTCAGCCGGTCTTGGAACGGTCAGGATGTCGATCGTCGTCCTCGTAGGGATGACGCGGCAAACGGGCGGATGTGACAGTCTCCGGCCGGAAGGCAGGCTCCGCTTGCGGCCGGGCCGCGGGCCCCGCCCGGAATCCGCCCCCGGTTCCTACGCGGACTGGCCCAGCGTGTGCGCGTGAACCGGCTCCTGGAACGGCAGGCCCTTGCCGTACCGCTCCAGTTCGTCGAGTGCCTGCTCCGTCATCCGGTGCAGCTCGTTGCCGAGCGAGCCCGCGACATGGGGGGTCAGCAGCACGTTCGGCAGGGTGTAGAGCGGGGAGTCCGCGGGCGGGATCTCCGGCTCGGTGACGTCGAGCACGGCGTGCAGTCGGCCCGGGACCAGTTCCCGCAGCAGCGCGTCCTCGTCGATCAGCGAGCCGCGCGAGGTGTTGATCAGTGTCGCGCCGTCCGGCATCAGCGCGAGCCGGCGGGCATCGATCATATGGCGAGTACTCGCCAGCTCCGGGGCATGGACCGAGACGACGGAGCTGCCGGCGCACAGGTCGTCGAGCTCCGCCTTCACCGCACCGAGCGCTTCGGCCTCGGCGACGCCGACGTACGGGTCGTAGAGCAGTACGTCCAGGTCGAAGGGGCGCAGCAGCTCGGTCACCCGGCGGCCGATGCGGGACGCGCCGACGATCCCGACCGTGCTGCGGAAGTTGCCGGCCCCGGCCAGTTCCTCCCGCCAGTCATGGGCGGTACGCAGCCGGCCGTACTGCTGGGCCGACCGCAGCACCCGTTTGCCGGCGAAGAGGATGGCGGCGAGCGTGTACTCGGCGACGGGCAGCGCGTTGGCGGACGCGGCGGACGCCAGCGTGATGCCGCGCTCCCAACAGGCGTCGGTGATGTGGTGCTTGACGGAGCCGGCCGCGTGGACGACGGCACGCAGCCGGGGTGCCGAGTCGAGCACCTCGGCGGTGAGCACGGGCGCGCCCCAGCAGGTCAGCAGGACCTCGGCGGTGGCGAGCGCGGAGGCGACCCGGGGGGTGGGGGCGGCCAGATCGTGCGCGACCAGACGCGGATCGGTGTCGGCGAGGGCCACCAGCCGGGCCCGCAGGGGATCGGTGAACAGTTGGTCCGCGATCCCCGGGCCCATGGCGAGGAGGACAGCGGGACGTCCGTCGGTGCGCTGCTGCATGACCCTGCTTCCTTGTGCCTGGCCGGTACCCGCTCACGCTGCCCGGCGCGGAATCTGTTCACACGGCCGGGAGGACGGGATGTGACGGCGCGCCCGGCACCGCTCACCCCGCCCCGCCCGCGACGGGATGTGACGGCGCGCCCGGCGCCGCTCACCCCGCCTCGCCCGGACGGGATGTGCCGGCCCGCCGACCGCCTGCCGGCCCGCCGACCGCCCGCCGTGCACCGGCAGCCGCGGGCCTTCGCCCGCGGCCGCTCGCCCGCGGCCCTATCGCCCGCGGCTCACTGCGGTCCGTACTTGCGGCCCGTCTTCGACGTCACCCCGCCCAGCAGATTGCGCGGCGCCAGCTTGGCCATTCCCATCAGTGCCTTGTACCGCGGGTCCGGGATCGAGACCGCCTTGCCGCGGGCCAGGTCGGCGAGCCCCGCCTCCACCACCTTGTCGGCGTCCAGCCACATCCAGTTCGGGATGTTGTCGGTGCCCATGCCGGCACGCTCGTGGAACTCGGTGCGTACGAATCCGGGGCACAGCGCCATCAGCCGTACGCCGGACCCCGCCAGGTCCCGTGCCGCGCCCTGCGTGAACTGCACGACCCACGCCTTCGACGCCCCGTAGGTCCCGCGGGGGACGAACGCCGCCACCGAGGCCACGTTCACCACACCGCCGCGTCCGCGGTCGCGCATCACCGCGGTCGCCGCGGCCGTGAGCCGGAGCACCGCCTCGCAGTGCACCTTCAGCATCGTCAGCTCGTCGGCCATGGACACTTCCAGGAAGCGGCCCTTGTTGCCGAACCCGGCATTGTTGACCAGCAGATCCACCGGATTCTTGCGGTCGCCCAGCCGCTTCTCGACGGCCGTGATCCCGTCCTCCCCGGACAGGTCCGCGGTCAGCACCTCCGCCTCGATGCCGTGCCGGTCGTGCAGCTCGGTGGCGTGCTCCTGCAGCCGTTTGGTGTCACGGGCCACCAGCACCAGGTTGTGTCCCTCGGCGGCGAGCCGCCGCGCGAACGCGGCACCGATGCCCGCGGTCGCTCCCGTAATCAGTGCAGTCGTCATAGGCGGCACGTTAGTGCCCCGCGTGTCGATGCCGTGTACACGCCCGGCCTGCGGGACGGGCTCTCGCGCACTGTGCCCGCCCGATCCAGGAGGCGTCCCTACGTGCCGTACTTCTCCGCATACGTACGCGCCGTCGCGAGCAGTTCGGGGTGGAGCGCGTCGCCCGCGGCGAGGATCTCCGGCAGCAGCGCCCGCTCGGTGGTCCCGGCGCGGAACGCCTTTTCCACCGTCACCGTGTGGCCGGGGGTGTGCACGATCGCGACGGGGTCGCCCGCCCGGATCCCACCCGGCTCGACGACCCTCAGATACGCGCCCGGCACGGCATGCCGGGTGAAGCGCCTGACCCAGCCCTTCTCGCCCAGCCAGGATCCGAACGTGCGGCACGGGACACGGCCGCTCGTCACCTCCAGCACGAGGGAGTCGCCGATCCGCCAACGCTCCCCGATCCTCGCGTTGTTGACGTCGAGGCCGATCGTGGTGAGGTTCTCGCCGAAGGTGCCGTTGGGGATCGGGTGGCCCAACTCCCGCTCCCAGAAATCCAGATCCTCCCGGGCGAAGGCGTACACCGCCTGATGCGTCCCGCCGTGATGGCGCAGATCGCAGACCGTGTCCCCGGCGAGGCCGCTGCCGCCACGGCCCTTCGGCCCGGGGTCGGTGACCATGACGACGTCCTTGGCGGGCCGCTTGTCGATCCCCGTCGTACCGTCCGGGGCGTCGGTGTAGCCCGCCGCCTTGGCGCGGCCCACGTTGACCGTCAGAACCTTCATGTCCGCACGGTAACCCCGGCGTGCCCAAACGATCCAGCCACTAATTGCCCCGATCTCCAAGGCCCCCTTATATTCGTGGGGTGATCGAAGCCCGCCATCTCCGAGTGTTCCGCGCGGTCGCCGCCACCGGGTCCTTCTCCGCGGCGGCACGCTCACTCGGCTGCACCCAGCCGGCCGTCAGCCAGCAGATGAAGGCGCTAGAGGTGTCGGCGGGCACCCCACTCCTGATCCGTACGGGCCGCGAGATGCGGCTGACGCAGGCCGGTGAGGCGCTCGTGCGCCACGCGTCCGGCATCCTCGCGGGTCTCACCGCCGCCGAGGAGGAGATCGCCGCCATCGCCGGGCTGCGCGCGGGCCGGGTGCGTCTGGTCTCCTTCCCCAGCGGCAGTTCCACGCTGGTCCCCACCGCGCTGGCCGCGCTGCGGGCGGCCCATCCCGGCACCCGGGTCTCGCTGGTCGAGGCCGAGCCGCCGCGGTCGGTGGAGATGCTGCGCGGGGGCGACTGCGACGTGGCGCTGGCGTTCCGTTACGACGGCGGAGAGGCCGAGTGGGACGACCTGGTCGTCCGGCCCCTGCTCACGGACCGGCTCGTCGGCCTGGTCCCGGAGGGTCACCGGCTGGCCGCGTCCGCCACGGTCACCGTCGCCGATCTCGCCGAGGAGTCCTGGATCGCGGGCTGCCCGCGCTGTCGCCGGCAGCTGGTCGAGGTCTGCGAGAAGGCCGGCTTCACCCCCCGGATCGATTTCGCCACCGACGACTACCCGGCGGTGATCGGCCTGGTCGGGGCGGGTCTGGGCGTCGCTGTGCTGCCGGAGCTGGCCCTGGAGTCGGTACGCCCCAAGGGCGCGCGGACGGTCACGGTCGTCCCCGCCGTCGAACGCGAGATCGTCGCGCTCACCCTCCCCGACCTCGCCCAGGTCCCCGCGGTCTCGGCGACCCTCGACCGACTGGCCCTCGCCGCGGCCCGCTGACACCCCCCGGGCGCGCCTGCGCATGCCTTGGCCGCCGACGCGCGTCACCCCTGCCCGGATGCGGGCAGGGGTGAGTGCAGGAACGTTTCTTCGAACGGTTGGGGCAAACGGGTGTCAACCTCTCCCCACACCCGTGACGCTCGTCGCGGGGATCAGCCGGTGCCGGGCCCGTCCCATGAGCTCCTCGCGTTCGTCCTCGGTCAGTCCGCCCCACACGCCGTACGGCTCCCGCACCGCCAGCGCGTGTGCCGCGCACTCCGCGCGGACCGGGCACCTCATGCAGACCTCTTTCGCCGAGTTCTCTCGTGCACTGCGTGCCGCGCCCCGCTCACCCTCGGGATGGAAGAAGAGCGAGCTGTCCACCCCACGGCAGGCCGCGAGGAGCTGCCAGTCCCACAGATCGGCGTTGGGTCCGGGAAGGCGGGAGAAATCTGCCATAGCGCTTGCCCCTTGAAACCGTGCTGAGTGGATACAGGTCAGGTCGGTCAGGTCGCGCACGAGCGGCGGATACGAGCCGTATCCGGCACCCGCACCATGCCCCACGACCGTACATCTACTGTGTAAGTAGATGTAAATATGACTCATTGCGAATCTAGCCACAGACACCGCAGAAAGTGAAGAAAAGCCGCTAAATGGGGCATAGCTTCCGGGTGAAGACCTGTTGACCTGCATTGCTCTACGTCGCGTACGGCCCCTCACATGGTGTGCTGAAGTGGGCAGTCCGACCCGTAACTCTTTCGAGTGACCGTCGTTGGTAGTGCGGAGGCGGTTGAAGGAACAAGCGCTAGGGCACATGTCCGAGAGCGTTCAACCGCACAGGTGACGAAACGTACCCAGCCTGGAGGCTCAAGGTGACGCGCATCAGCTGCGGAGGACGGCCATGACATCCGTCCTCGTCTGCGACGACTCCCCGCTTGCCCGAGAGGCGCTCCGCCGCGCGGTCGCGACCGTGCCCGGCGTCGAGCGCGTGACGACCGCGGCCAACGGCGAGGAAGTCCTCCGCCGCTGGGGGGCCGACCGCTCGGACCTGATTCTGATGGACGTACGCATGCCCGGTCTGGGTGGCGTCGAGACGGTCCGCAGACTGCTGTCCGCGGACCCCGGCGCCCGGATCATCATGCTCACCGTCGCCGAGGACCTGGACGGGGTCGCGCTCGCGGTCGCCGCGGGAGCCCGCGGATATCTGCACAAGGACGCCTCGCGCGCCGAACTGCGGGCCACGGTCACCCAGGCGCTCGCCGACCCGACCTGGCGGCTCGCCCCGCGCCGGCTGCGTTCGGCCGAGATGGGTGCCGCGCCCACGCTCACCGCACGCGAGATCCAGGTGCTCGAAGGCATGAGCCACGGCCGGTCGAATGCCGAGATCGGCCGGGAGCTCTTCCTGTCCGAGGACACGGTGAAGACGCACGCCAGGCGGCTCTTCAAGAAGCTGGGCGCCTCGGACCGTGCGCACGCCGTTGCGCTCGGATTCCGCTGGGGCCTGGTCCGCTAGGTCGTGTCCGCGACGTCTCGTCTGATTCGCGACGCCCCGCACGCACTCCCCCGTAGCCCTTCGGGCACGGGAGGTGCCCCCACGCTGCGATGCCGGTGCGCCCGAGTGGCTCCGCCGCGAGGGCGCACCGGCGCCCTGCGATCGCACGCACCGGACGCCGCGAACCCCGCCCCGCGGGCGGACGACGACCCATCGCGGACACCCCCTTCGACCCGGCGGACGGGTCGTCCCCGGGGCGCCACGGACCCCGCCCGCCGTACGGTGGGCGGGGAATCGGACGCCCGCGGGCATTCGTTTCCCGCCCGATGCCGCATCCTTGAGATGTGGAGTTCCTTGGGAACGAGTCTGTCGAGCGGAAGGGGAGGGCGCAGGCGATGAGTTCCGGCGCACCTGCTCATAACGCTTCGGTGCACAACATTGGACGCGGTGCCGCGGATGCTCAGCCGCCAAGGCACCATGGACCGATGCGTGACGACGAGGCGGTGACCGCTCAGGGGGCCATCGGTTCCCTGGTTCACCGTGCCGTCGACGGAGACCAGCAGGCCACGCACGATCTCCTCGCGCACGTTCACCCCCTCGCGCTGCGTTACTGCCGCACCCGGCTCAGCCGGCTGCCGGGAGACGCGCGTCACTTCGTGGAAGACCTCGCCCAAGAGGTCTGTGTCGCGGTGCTGATGGCACTGCCGCGGTACAAGGACACCGGGCGGCCGTTCGAGGCCTTCGTCTTCGCCATCGCCACCCACAAGGTCGCCGATCTGCAGCGGGCGGCCATGCGTCACCCGGGATCGACGGCCGTACCGTCCGACGAGATGCCGGAGCGCCCGGACGACTCCCTCGGCCCCGAGGAACGCGCGCTGCTCAGCGACGACGCCGAATGGGCCAAGAAGCTCCTCGCCAACCTCCCGGAGAACCAGCGCGAGCTGCTGGTGCTGCGGGTCGCGGTCGGTCTGACCGCGGAGGAGACGGGACAGATGCTGGGCATGTCACCCGGCGCGGTGCGGGTCGCCCAGCACCGGGCTCTGAGCAGGCTGCGTGCACTGGCCGAGCAGTGAGTCGTACGGTCTTCCTATACGTACGAAGGAACAAAGCTGCCGGCCGATCTTGATCGTGGAATGAGACGGGTTCAGAGCCCGTTAGCATGGACATCCGCACCGATCAAGGCCATTTGGGGAAGGTGTCATGACCAACGTCGACGGAGTGCCCGAAAAATTCGCGACACTCGGGCTGACCTACGACGATGTGCTGCTGCTGCCGGGCTCGTCGGACATGGCGCCCGACCAGATCGACACCTCCTCGTACATCTCGAAGAACGTACGGGTGAACATCCCGCTGCTGTCCGCGGCGATGGACAAGGTCACCGAGGCGCGCATGGCCATCGCGATGGCCCGCCAGGGCGGCGCCGGCGTGCTGCACCGCAATCTCTCCATCGCCGACCAGGCCAACCAGGTCGACCTGGTCAAGCGATCCGAGTCCGGCATGGTCACCGACCCGATCACGGTGAACCCGGACGCGACGCTCGGTGAGGCCGACCAGCTGTGCGCGAAGTTCCGCATCAGCGGTGTGCCGGTCACCGACCGCGGCGGCAAGCTGCTCGGCATCGTCACCAACCGTGACATGGCCTTCGAGTCGGACCGCAGCCGCCAGGTGCGTGAGGTCATGACCCCGATGCCGCTGGTCACGGGCAAGGTCGGGATCTCCGGCGTGGACGCCATGGAGCTGCTGCGCCGCCACAAGATCGAGAAGCTTCCGCTGGTCGACGACGCCGGTGTGCTCAAGGGCCTGATCACGGTCAAGGACTTCGTCAAGGCCGAGAAGTACCCGATGGCCGCCAAGGACACGGACGGCAGGCTGCTCGTCGGCGCGGCCGTCGGTGTCGCGGGCGACGCCTTCGAGCGCGCCCAGGCCCTGATCGAGGCGGGCGTCGACTTCATCGTCGTCGACACCGCCCACGGCCACTCCCGGCTGGTCGGCGACATGGTCGCCAAGATCAAGTCGAACGCCGCGGGTGTGGATGTCATCGGCGGCAACATCGCCACGCGTGACGGCGCCCAGGCACTGATCGACGCCGGTGTCGACGGCATCAAGGTCGGCGTGGGCCCCGGCTCCATCTGTACGACCCGGGTCGTCGCCGGTATCGGCGTTCCCCAGGTCACGGCGATCTACGAGGCCTCGCTGGCCGCCAAGGAGGCCGGTGTCCCGGTCATCGGCGACGGTGGCCTCCAGTACTCCGGCGACATCGCGAAGGCCCTGGTCGCGGGCGCCGACACGGTCATGCTGGGCTCGCTGCTCGCGGGCTGCGAGGAGTCCCCGGGCGAGCTGCTCTTCATCAACGGCAAGCAGTTCAAGTCCTACCGCGGCATGGGTTCGCTCGGTGCGATGCAGTCCCGCGGCGAGCAGCGCTCCTTCTCCAAGGACCGCTACTTCCAGGAGGGCGTCGCCTCCGACGAGAAGCTGGTCCCCGAGGGCATCGAGGGCCAGGTGCCCTACCGCGGTCCGCTCTCCGCGGTCGTGCACCAACTGACCGGTGGTCTGCGGCAGTCGATGTTCTACGTCGGCGGCAGGACGGTCCCGGAGCTCCAGGCGAACGGCCGGTTCGTGCGCATCACCTCGGCGGGTCTCAAGGAGAGCCACCCGCACGACATCCAGATGACGGTCGAGGCGCCGAACTACAGCAGGAAGTAGTCACCGCGTCGTGAGGGGCGGTCCCGGAGGTTGCCGGGACCGCCCCTCACGTATGTGTCGGGGATACTGGTAGGCGCAGACGTAGAGGGAAAGGCCACACACGTGACTGAGATCGAGATCGGGCGCGGCAAGCGCGGCCGCCGGGCGTACGCGTTCGATGACATCGCCGTCGTACCGAGCCGGCGCACCCGGGACCCGAAGGAGGTCTCGATCGCCTGGCAGATCGACGCCTACCGTTTCGAGCTGCCCTTCCTGGCCGCTCCCATGGACTCCGTGGTCTCCCCGCAGACCGCGATCCGCATCGGTGAGATGGGCGGCCTCGGTGTCCTGAACCTCGAGGGCCTGTGGACCCGGTACGAGGACCCGCAGCCGCTGCTCGACGAGATCGCCGAGCTGCCGACCGACGCCGCGACCAACCGTCTGCAGGAGATCTACGCCGCGCCGATCAAGGAAGAGCTGATCGGGCAGCGCATCAAGGAGGTCCGGGACTCGGGCGTCGTGACGGC
Organism: Streptomyces sp. NPDC096193; assembly: GCF_040302905.1. Classification (NCBI taxonomy): domain Bacteria; kingdom Bacillati; phylum Actinomycetota; class Actinomycetes; order Kitasatosporales; family Streptomycetaceae; genus Streptomyces; species Streptomyces sp. NPDC096193. Next base: position 273,512 of record NZ_JBEOSJ010000003.1, read on the forward strand.
CGCCGCGCTCTCGCCGCAGCGCACCGCGCAGTTCTCGAAGGCCGTGGTGGACGCGGGCGTCGACATCTTCGTCATCCGCGGCACGACGGTCTCCGCCGAGCACGTCTCCGGTGCCGCCGAGCCGCTGAACCTGAAGCAGTTCATCTACGAGCTGGACGTGCCGGTCATCGTCGGCGGCTGCGCCACCTATACGGCGGCGCTGCACCTGATGCGTACGGGCGCGGCGGGCGTCCTCGTCGGCTTCGGCGGCGGCGCGGCGCACACCACGCGCAACGTGCTCGGCATCCAGGTCCCGATGGCCACCGCGGTGGCCGATGTGGCCGCGGCCCGTCGTGACTACATGGACGAGTCCGGCGGCCGCTACGTCCACGTCATCGCCGACGGCGGTGTGGGCTGGTCCGGAGACCTGCCGAAGGCGATCGCGTGCGGCGCGGACGCGGTGATGATCGGCTCGCCGCTCGCCCGAGCGACGGACGCGCCCGGCCGTGGACACCACTGGGGCATGGAGGCGGTCCACGAGGACGTCCCGCGCGGCAAGCTGGTGGACCTGGGCATCGTCGGGACGACGGAGGAGGTCCTGACGGGCCCCTCGCACATCCCGGACGGTTCCATGAACTTCTTCGGTGCGCTGCGCCGCGCGATGGCGACGACCGGCTACAGCGAGCTCAAGGAGTTCCAGCGCGTGGAGGTCACGGTGGCGGACTCCCAGCACAAGCGCTGAGGTCGGCTGCTTCGCACCGGACGGGTGCGGACGGTACGTACGACAAGGGGCCCGCACCGGGCTCGGGCTCCAGGAGTCGTTGCGACGACTCCTGGAAACCGCCGGGTGGTGCGGGCCCCTTCCGCGTACGCGGATCAGCTGTGACGGGAGCTGAGGCGGGCGGAGGTCACTCCGCGGACTTCTTCGCGCCGGAGAAGGCCGCGAATCCGGCCAGACCGAAGAAGAGGAAGGTCATGACGTCCTTGGCCTCGTTCCAGAGGTCCATCACCTCGGAGAAGTGGTCGAACAGGACCTCGGTCACCGACCCGCCCGTCAGGTCCGCCATGATCACCGCGATGGCGAGAAGCTGACCCAGGTAGACGGCCACCAGCGAGGAGAGGGCGCTGACGACGGGGAGCAGGGGGTTGCGTCCGCCCACCTTGCCGGCCGCGAAGCCGGTGAGGAAGCCGACGCCGATCGCTGCCCAGCCGATCTCCCGCTCGATGGCTCCGGCGATGCCGCCGTAGATCCCGCCCGCGACGAGGGCTACGACGACAGCGGTCACCAGACCGAGGGCGAGGTTGTCACGGACGGGGGCCGGCGGCGGGGCCGGCGCGAAGGGAACGCCCTGGTCGGCGAAGGGATTGCCGGACGGTGGCGGAACAGGCTGGCTCATGTGGGTCCCCCCCAAGGGATACAACTCATCGCACGAGCGTGCGACGGGTTCCGGACAGTAGCAGCCCGTCAGGACAGACGCGGACGGGTTATGTCCTCAGAGCCGGTGGGCCGCGCCCGCCGGGGTGGCGCCCCTGGTGTCGAGCAGGAGCTGCGCCTTCACGGCGAGGCCCTGGAGGTCGTAGGTGCGGTGGTGCTGGAGCAGCACGGTCAGGTCCGCGTTGGCGGCCGCCTCGTAGAGCGAGTCCGCGCGGGGGACCGGCTGGTCGTGGACGCGCCAGTCGGAGATGTAGGGGTCGTGGTAGCTGACGGAGGCGCCCAGATCCATCAGGCGGCGGGCGATCTCGGTGGCGGGAGAGCTCTCCAGATCGGCCAGATCGGGCTTGTAGGTGATGCCGAGGAGCAGGACGCGCGCACCCCGGGCCGATTTGCCGTGCTCGTTCAGCAGGGTGGCGGAGCGCTGGATGACGTACTGCGGCATCCGGGTGTTGATCTCCTGGGCGAGGCCGACCATACGCAGGGGATGGCCGGGGGTACGCCCGCTCAGCGGGAGGCAGCTGGGGTCCAGGGGGACGCCGTGGCCGCCGACGCCGGGACCGGGGCGGAAGGCCTGGAAACCGAAGGGCTTCGTCTCCGCACAGCGGATGACGTCCCAGAGGTCGACCCCGAGGTCGTTGCAGAGGACCGCCATCTCGTTGACGAGGGCGATGTTGACGTGCCGGAAGTTGGTCTCCAGCACCTTCACGGTCTCCGCCTCGCGCGGGCCGCGGGCCCGGACCACCTTGTCGGTGAGGCGGCCGTAGAAGGCGGCGGCCGACTCGGTGCAGGCGGAGGTGAGGCCGCCGATGACCTTGGGGGTGTTGGCGTAGCCGTGGGTGCGGTTGCCCGGGTCTACGCGGCCGGGGGAGTAGGCGAGGTGGAAGTCGCGGCCCGCCCGCAGTCCGGAGCCCTCTTCGAGGAGGGGGCGCAGGAAGGTCTCGGTCGTGCCGGGCTGGACGGACGATTCCAGCACCACGGTGGTGTGCGGGCGCATGCGTGCCGCCAGGGTGCGGGCGGCCTCGCCGAGCGCGGTGAGGTCCAGGCTGCCGTCCGGACCGAGGGGCGTGGGAACACAGAGCGCGGCGGTGCGTACGCGGCCGAGCTCGGCGGGGTCCGTCACCGTCCTGAACCCGGCGGAGAGCATCCGGCGGACGTCGGCGGGGGAGCAGCCTCCTGCCGGTTCGGTGAGATGCCGCGGGTCGGTGTCATAGCCGATCGTCTCGATGCCGGCGCCGACGGCGGCCTGGGCGAGCGGCAGACCGAAGTGACCGAGTCCGATGACAGCAAGATCTGCGGGCATGGCGTTGGCCGTCCTTCCCTGTAACCGGAGGGGAGCGGGGGCGCAAGCCCTGTGGGCAGAACGGGCGGGCGCAATGTCAGACTAGGCGTAAATATGACCGTTATGCGGTATTGCGCGCTCGTGGCTGCCCGAGTGTTATCCACAGTCGGTGGCTGAAGTCGTCGACTGCGGACAGAATCGACGGTGTGGACCCGACCGCAGGGGGACACGGGGGCGACGGGAGGCACGCAGTGAGGACAGCGACACTGGGACCCGAGGAGCGCACTCTGGCACTCGCCGGCATGGCCGAGCGAGAGCTGGACGTACTGGTGGTGGGTGGCGGCGTCGTGGGCGCCGGCACCGCACTGGACGCCGTGACGAGAGGGCTGTCCACCGGTCTGGTGGAGGCGCGCGACTGGGCGTCGGGCACGTCCAGCCGGTCCAGCAAGCTCATCCACGGCGGACTGCGTTATCTGGAGATGCTGGACTTCGCGCTCGTCCGTGAGGCGCTGAAGGAACGCGGCCTGCTGCTGGAGCGTCTGGCACCGCATTTGGTGAAGCCGGTGCCCTTTCTGTACCCCCTCCAGCACAAGGGCTGGGAGCGGGTGTACGCCGGATCGGGCGTCGCGCTGTACGACGCCATGTCGGTCTCCTCGGGACACGGGCGAGGGCTCCCCACGCACCGCCATCTGACCCGGCGGCACGCCCTGCGGGTCGCACCCTGTTTGAAGAAGGACGCCCTCATCGGGGCGCTTCAGTACTACGACGCCCAGATGGACGACGCCCGCTATGTGGCGACCCTCGTCCGCACGGCCGCGCGGTACGGCGCGCAGGTCGCCAGCCGCGCGAAGGTCATCGGCTTCCTTCGCGAGGGCGAGCGGGTCGTCGGAGCGCGGGTGGAGGACGTCGACGGCGGCGGCGAGTACGAGATCCGCGCCAAGCAGATCGTCAACGCGACCGGCGTGTGGACGGACGACACGCAGGCGATGATCGGCGAGCGCGGGATGTTCCATGTGCGCGCCTCCAAGGGCATCCACCTCGTCGTGCCCAAGGACCGGATCCACTCCACGACCGGTCTGATCCTGCGGACCGAGAAGTCGGTGCTGTTCGTCATCCCCTGGGGCCGGCACTGGATCATCGGGACCACGGACACCGAATGGGACCTGGACAAGGCCCACCCCGCCGCCTCCAGCGCGGACATCGACTATCTGCTGGAGCACGTGAACTCGGTGCTGGCGGTCCCGCTCACCCGGGACGACGTCGAGGGGGTGTACGCGGGGCTCCGCCCGCTGCTCGCCGGTGAGTCCGACGCCACGAGCAAACTCTCCCGCGAGCACACGGTGGCGCACCCGGTTCCCGGCCTGGTCGTCGTCGCAGGCGGGAAGTACACGACGTACCGCGTCATGGCGAAGGACGCGGTGGACGAGGCGGTGCACGGCCTCGATCAGCGGGTCGCCGACTGCGTCACGGAGAACGTGCCGTTGGTCGGCGCCGAGGGGTACACGGCGATGTGGAACGCCCGCGCGAGGATGGCGGCGCGTACGGGCCTGCATGTGGTGCGGGTGGAGCATCTCCTCAACCGGTACGGCACGTTGACCGAGGAATTGCTCGCGCTCATCGCCGACGATCCGACGCTCGGCGCGCCGCTCGCCGCCGCGGACGACTATCTGCGGGCCGAGATCGTGTACGCGGCATCACACGAAGGCGCACGCCACCTGGACGACGTGTTGACCCGGCGCACCCGGATCTCGATAGAGACCTTCGACCGGGGTACACGCAGTGCACGCGAGTGTGCCGAGTTGATGGCACCCGTACTGGGCTGGGACAAGGAGCAGATCGAGAAGGAGGTCGAGCACTACGAGAAGCGGGTGGAGGCGGAGCGTGAATCGCAGCGGCAGCCGGACGATCTGACGGCGGACGCCGCGCGGTTGGGGGCACCCGACATCGTGCCCCTCTGATCCTTGCAGTGGCCGGGGAGGCGCCGTCGGCGGTCGGGCAGGTTTCCGCCGGCGGCCGAGCAGGGCCGCGACCAGTGCAGGGGTGGGTGCGGTCCCGAGTAGTGGCAGGGTGGGGTGGTCCCGATCTTCCGGACCCGTCGAGACGGACGGCGGACCCGGGAGACACGCCGGTCCCGGAGTGAGGGACAATGATGGCTCTGCCAAGGCGTGTTACCGCATCGCGCGGGAGCGGCAGGCGCGGGCGAATACCAGGGATCGCAGAGGGGACGCATGTCGGAGGCGGAGCAGTCGCGGAAGCCCCAGCGGGACAAGGCCGAGGAGCCCGAGACGACGGTGCCGGACGAGCGAGGGTCGGGCACTGCGAAGCCGGGCGTCACGGGTGGAGCGAGGACGGGCGCGAGGTCGGGCGCGAAGCCTGCCGCGAAGTCGGACGCCGAGCCGGGCGCGAAGCCGGGGAACCGGTCGGACGCGAAGGGGAGTCGGCCGGGAGGTTCCGGAGCGGAGCCCGCGGGTGTGGCGGCGGCCGGAGTGCCGTCGGCTGCGGCGGCGGACGCGGAGCCGGCCGACGTGAAGCCGGAGGACGGGGCTGTTGCCGAGGGTGTGGCTGATGCCGACCCGCGTGCTGCGGCGCCGGTCGACGCTGCGCCTGGTGCCGAAGATGCGGTTGACGCCGCCGACCCGCGAGCTGAGACGCCGGCCGATGCCGTGCCCGGTGCTGGGGCGCCGGCCGATGCCGTGCCCGTGGCCGAGGACCAGGTGGCCGACGCGGCGCCAGTTTCCGGGGCGCCGAAGAAGGCTGACGTGCCGTCCGGGCAGGCGGCGGGCGCGGGTGCCGACACTCCCGCCGATCCGCGGACCGACCCCCGTACCGGGATCACCAGCAAGGCCAACACTGAATCCGAGGCTGAGACCGAGAACAAGGCCAGGGCCGAGTCCAGGACCGGGTCCGGAACCGGTGCCACGTCCGGGACCGTGGCAGGGGCCGGGACCGTCGCCGAGGACGAGGACGAGGACGAGGCCGTGAGCGGGGCTGCGGCCGCCGCGCAGGACGCGGCTCCCTCGCGGGCCAAGGCCCGGGAGACCGTGCCGTCGTGGGCCAAGGCCGAAGTCGCCGCCGATGCGCGGCGCGAGGCGAAGACCCCGGCTACCCCCCGCGAGGCGAAGACCCCGGCCAACTCCGGCGCGGCCAAGGCCGATGCCCCCTCCGGCGTCCGGGCCGAAGCGAAACCCGCGTCCCCCGCCTCCCCCGCGTCACCGGCGTACGAGAGCCCGGCAGAGACGAAGGTGCCCCGCCAGGGGGCCGGCCAGGACTCCGAAGGGCGTCTGCTGGCCGGGCGTTACCGGCTCGGCGGTGTGCTCGGCCGTGGCGGCATGGGCACGGTCTGGCGGGCCGTCGACGAGACCCTCGGCCGTACCGTCGCCGTGAAGGAACTGCGCTTCCCGACCAGCATCGACGACGAGGAGAAGCGCCGCCTCATCACCCGGACGCTGCGCGAGGCCAAGGCCATCGCCCGTATCCGCAACAACAGTGCCGTGACCGTCTACGACGTCGTCGACGAGGACGACCGTCCGTGGATCGTGATGGAGCTCGTGGAGGGCAAGTCCCTCGCCGAAGCGGTGCGTGAGGACGGCACCCTGACGCCGCGCCGGGCGGCCGAGGTGGGGCTAGCCATCCTGGACGTCCTGCGTTCCGCGCATCGCCAGGGCATCCTGCACCGCGATGTGAAGCCGTCGAACGTGCTGATCTCCGAGGACGGGCGTGTCGTCCTCACCGACTTCGGTATCGCACAGGTCGAGGGCGACCCGTCGATCACCTCCACCGGCATGCTCGTCGGCGCCCCTTCGTACATCTCGCCGGAGCGCGCCCGTGGCCACAAGCCCGGGCCCGCCGCCGACCTGTGGTCGCTGGGCGGTCTGCTGTACGCGAGCGTCGAAGGCAGCCCGCCGTACGACAAGGGCTCGGCGATCGCGACGCTGACCGCGGTCATGACCGAACCGCTCGACCCGCCGAAGAACGCCGGCCCGCTGGAGGAGGTCATCTACGGTCTGCTCGCCAAGGATCCGGCGCAGCGGCTGGACGACGCCGGCGCGCGTGCGCTGCTGACCAAGGTGCTGAACACACCCGAGGTTCCCGAGGCACCGGTCGTGCCCGAGCCGCCCCAGGACGCCACCCGCGCCCTGTCGTTGCCGCCCGTGCCCCCGCCGTCCCCGGCGAAGCCGAAGGACCCGGCGGCCGACCGGGTGCGTGGCGCGCTCAGGTCCGTGCGGAACGCCGCGGCGGCCGCGACGCCGGAGACCCGGCCGAAGCAGCCCGCCTCGCAGCAGACGCCGTCCCCCCGGCCCACACCGCCGCGGGCACCGCTCACCGACGTGGTGCCCCGCCGGACGTTGGTGATCGCCGCGGTGGTCGTCGTGCTCGCGGTCCTTGCCTCGGTGCTGTACGTGTCCCTGGGCGGCGACAAGGGCAATGAGGGCAAGGTCAAGAACGACCCGTCGGCCACGCCCGGGTCCACCGCCGGGACGGGCACCGGCACCGGCACGGAAACCGGTGACGACAAGGGCAAGAACGGCGACGAAGAGGACTCCGGCAAGGGCGACGACGGCGGCTCCGGCGACAAGCAGACGCCCGAGACGCCCGGGGCCGGCGACCCCGCGAACGGCGGACTGCCGGCGGGGTACGCGATGGTGTCGAACGACCAGTTCCACTTCACCATGGCGATGCCCAAGGGCTTCAAGGTCACCGACATAGCGGGTTCCAACTCCGGCGCGATATACAACCTGACGAGCGGCGCGTTCCCGCGCGTCCAGGTCGACTTCGGGGCGAACCCCAAGGACGACGCCGCCGCTGCCTGGCGAGCCGCCCAGGCCGCGGTGAGCCTCAGCAGCGACGACTATCAGCACCGGGGGATCAAGCCGGTCGAGTACAACGGCTATCCGACGGCAGCCGACTGGGAGTTCGAGCGCACTCAGGGCGGATTGCGGGTACGCGTTCTCAACAGGGGCTTCAAGGTGGACTCCGCCCGCGGCTACTCGATCATGATCAGCTGCAAGGCCAGTGAGTGGGACAAGGCCGAGTGCGTCACGCTGCGCAAGACGGCGTTCGCCACATTCAAGCCCAAGGACTGACCAAGGACACGTATCGTGAGAGCTCGCGGACGGTACGCAGCCGCAAGGGGCCGCTGAACGACCGGAATTGCCGTGCTTTGACGTTTTGCTGCGGCCTCCGGGACGGGTCGGCGGACAGCGCGCTTGTGGGGAGGCGTCGTGGACGACTACGCGGGACGGGTACTCGCCGACCGCTATCGGCTTCCCCTGCCTCCGTCCGACGCGTACGAACTGGCCGAGACCCGCGCGTTCGACACCTACAGCGGACAGGAAGTCCTGGTACGGCAGGTGCCGTTGCCGGAGATCGTCGAGGCCGAGGTCGTCGACATGGAGGGCCCGCTCGGGAGCGCGGTGCCGGGGAGGACGCAGGGGCGTTCCACCCGGCGGCCCGCGGACCCGGCCGTGCGCCGTGCCATGGACGCGGCGCAGGCGGCCGCTCAGATTCCCGACCACCCGCGGCTGGACCAGGTCTTCGACGTCTTCGCCGAGGACGGATCGCTGTGGATAGTCAGCGAACGCGTCGCCGCCAGGCCCCTGGCCGCGCTCCTCGCCGAGAAGCCGCTCACGCCCTACCGTGCGGCCGAAGTCGCCTCCGACGTGCTGACCGCCCTGCGCGTCCTGCACGCGCACGGCTGGACGCACCGGAACATCACCACCCGTACGGTCCTGGTCTGCGACGACGGACGGGTCGTCCTGACGGGGCTCGCCTCCGGGGCCGCGGAGGAGGCACTGTGCGGATACGCGCCCGTGCCCGCGCCGGTCGACCCGGACCACGATCACGATCACGATCACGATCACGAGGACGGCGACGGCGACGGCGACGGCGACGGCGACTTCGACGATCGGGATCTCCACGACGGGGAGCTGGCCGAAGGGGAGTTCGGCCCCGACGGGTACGAGGGCCACGAGGACCATCCTCACGGCGAGGGCCTCGGTGACGAGGACTACTCCTACGGCGAAGCCGGTGAGGGCTCGCCGGAGCCGGCCGTGCTGGAGTCCCCGCACTCGGCCGACCCCTACGCCACCCCCGACCCCTATCTGGCCCCCGATCTCTACCCCTACCGTCCCCCCGCGCACGGCACCGGCACAGGGGTCGGTCCTGGCCCCGCTGCTCCCGGCCCCACTGCTCCGGGCTCTGCCGCTCCCGGTCCCACCGGCACCGGCGTTCCTGACATCAGGGCCGCCCGAGCGGGTGCGATCGCCGCGTACCGCGCGGGCGCCCGCGCCGCCGCCCGGGTCAGCGAGGACCTGCGTCAGGGCGATCGTCCCGTACAGACGGGCAACGACCCGGACTGGTGGGCCGCCAAGCCCGGCGAGCGGCACATCGCACCGGCCGAGTACCGCGCCGACGACGACGCCGACGCCGACCGCGCAGACGACGCAGCCGACGAGGACGAGTTCGGCGACGACTACGGCGCCGGCGGACCCGGTCGCCCCCGTCTCGCCGGAACCTGGCACGACGGTCCCCTCCCGGGGCAGGACGGCCCCGCGCCCCAGTCCGCGGGCGGTGGCGGACCGGCCCGCCACCCGCAGCGCGACAACGACCCGTACGGCGTCGACCCCTACGGCGTGCGCCAAGCGCTCCCGGGAGGTTCGCACCGCCCTGATCCTGGCACCGGTCGCGGCACCGGGCGGGGCGGCTCCGGCGACCCCTACCGTGACCGTCCCGCACTGCCCGCACCCCGATCCGGCACCCCCGACCCGTACCGCCCCGCCCTGCCCCACGCCCGCCCCGGCGGGTCACCCACGCCGGTTCCGGCCCCGGCAACCGGCAGTTGGGACCGCGGCGGCGCCGGACGCGAGGCCCTGCGCGCCGACTCACAGCGCCGGCCCGTCCCCGCGGCCCGGAGCGCCGGCGCCTGGGACGAGGTCGTGGCCGGCTCCGAACCCCCCGCGTACCAGGGGCCGTCCACACCGCTGGCCGCCGAGCGCGCCCGGCAGGCGCGGATCGCCGTCGTCGGAGCGGTGACCGAGCGCTGGGCGCCCGAGCAGGCCGGCCCCGTCCACGAGAACTGGCAACTGGCCGCCCCCGTCGGCCCCGCCACCGACCTCTGGGCGCTCGGCGCCCTGCTCTACCGCTCCGTCCAGGGGCATGCGCCCTACCCGGAGGAGAGCGCCTACGAACTGGTGCAGCTCGTGTGCGCCGAGCCGCCCGCGTTCGCCGAGGAGTGCGGGCCGCTGCGCCCCGTCGTCGAGTCGCTGCTGCGTCAGGACCCCACGGATCGCCCCGACTTCGAGGAACTGCGCGGCTGGCTGCGGTCCCTGGTGCGCTCGGCGCCCGAGCCCGATGCCGGGATGGACGTCGTGGCGGTCCCGTCGAGCGTCGTGGACGGCAGCAGGCTGCCCGTCGTGCGCCGCCGGGGCGAGCTGGTGCGCAAGCGCCCGACCAGCTCCACCGAGGTCGTCCACGGCCGCCACCGTCACAAGAAGTCGCGGCGGGAACGCCGTGGTCCGCGCTCCCTCGGCCGCATCCTGCTGCTCCTGATCCTTCTGCTCCTGGTCGCGGCGATCGCGTACGCCATGATGTTCATGCCCCGGTCCGGCACGGGGCAGGAGGGCGCCCAGGGCACGCAGAGCCCGGCGCCCACGGCCTCCGCTCCCGGCCCGGGCCGTACCGATGCCGGTACGCCTCCGCCGCCGAAGGCTTCCGGCACGCCCGGTTCGCAGCAGCCGCAGACGTCCGCGCCCGCCGGGAACCTTCCGGCCGGCTACGCGCTGCGCAGTGATCCCGAGGGCTTCCGGGTCGCGGTCGACAAGTCCTGGCAGCGCAGGCCCATCAACGACAGCGGCCAGGTCCGTTACAGCGACGGGGACTTCACGCTGATCGTGGTCCCCGGCCGGGACAGCGTGCAGGCCAACGGCGACGACCCGCTCGTCTACCAGCGCGACAAGGAGCGAGAACTCCAGCCGTTCCGCGACTCCTCCTGGGCGGCGGCGACCGGGCTCCGCCGGATCGACGTCGGCCGGCAGGCCATGGCCGAGGGGCAGTTCACCTGGCAGGACAGCAGCGGCCGTGAGGTCTACGTACGCAACCTCGCCATGATCGTCGGCGGCCGGTACCACGTGGTGCAGGTGATCGGTCCGGAGGATCAGCGCGACAAGGTGACGGAGGCGTACAGCCAGGCCGTCGAGGCCTACCGGGCGACCGGCTGAGCCCCGGCACGGACCGCGGGAAGGTGCCGACGGGCATCACAGTGCGGTCACTTGAGGCATCCGAGGTACCGCGCCCGTAATTCCCTTCCGTAACCTGTGATCCCAAGGAACGGGGCGGGGGACGTGGAGAATTCTCGAGAGACGGGCGCGGGGCTGCTGCTGGCCGGGCGCTACCGGCTGGGCGAATGCATCGGCAGCGGTGGCATGGGCAAGGTCTGGCGCGCACACGACGAGGTGCTGCACCGGGTCGTCGCGGTCAAGGAGCTGACGGCGGGGCGCTATGCCTCCGAGGCCGACCGGATCGTCCTGCACGCCCGTACGCAGAAGGAGGCCCGGGCCGCCGCCCGGATCAGCCATCCCGGTGTGGTCACCGTCCATGACGTGCTCGACCACGACGCGCGCCCCTGGATCGTCATGCAGTACGTCGACGGGCCGTCGCTCGCCGACGCGGCCAAGGAGACCGGACGCATCCCGTCGCTGGAGGCCGCCCGGGTCGGACTGCACGTGCTGCGCGCGCTCGGCGCCGCGCACGCGGTCGGGGTGCTCCACCGTGACATCAAGCCCGCGAACATCCTGCTCGACCGGCAGGGCACCGCGCACGGCGAGGACCGCACCGGGGGACGGGCGCTGATCACCGACTTCGGGATCGCGGCGATCGAGGGCGACTCGACGATCACCAGGACCGGAGAGATCGTCGGCTCCATCGACTACCTGGCACCCGAGCGGGTGCGCGGCGCCGATCCAGGTCCCGCCTCGGACCTCTGGTCGCTGGGGGCCACGCTCTACACGGCGGTGGAGGGCGAGTCGCCGTTCCGGCGTTCCACACCGCTGTCGACCATGCAGGCGGTCGTCGGCGACGAGCCACGCCACCCCGAGCACGCGGGTCTGCTGACCCCCGTGATCATGTCGCTGCTGCGCAAGAACCCCGCGGACCGACCCTCGGCCGCGGAGGCCGAGCGGATGCTCCAGGACGCGCTGGCGGACCCGACCCGGACGGTGGCTCCGCCCCAGGCCCCCACGCAACGGGTGACGCGCGGCGACCAGCGTCACGAACACGACCCAGGGCAGGGGCAAGGACACGGGCAAGGCCACGATCAGCGCCACGGCCGGGGGCGGGGGCCCGGGGGGCCCGTCAACTCCCCGGGCCCGACGCCGTACCGGCCGAACCCCGCCCTGACGCCGTCCTTCTCGCCCGCACCGCCCCTCGCCCCGAAGCGCCGCGCGGGACGGCTGCGCCGGGCGGTGATCGTCGTCGTGCTGTCGGCCGTCGTCGGCGTCGGCGCGGGACTCGCGGCGATGAAGTACGCGGCGGGGGACGACGGCGGGGACGGCAAGGGAAAGCAGTCCGACACCTCGGCGTCCGTGCCGTCCGGCTGGCACCGCGTCAACGACCCCGAGGGCTTCAGCCTGCTCGTGCCGAAGGGCTGGAAGCGCCAGACGGACGGCGACCAGATCGACTACACGCCGGACAACGGCAGGCACCGCATCCGGATCAGCAGCGACGACTCGCCGGACTTCGAAAACCCGTACATGCACATGCTGAGCCTGGAGAAGACGCTCGCGAAGCTGCCCGCCTACAAGCGGGTCAAGCTCGCGCCCAACACGTTCCGGGACCACACCAACTCGGCGCTGTGGGAGTTCACCTGGACCGAGCGGAAGGACCACCCCGGGGACCGGCGGGCCATCGATCAGATCTACTACGAGGACGACGGCACCGAGTACGCGCTCTACATGTCGGGGCCGGCCGAGGACTGGGCGACCACCCGCGCGCAGTTCGACATCATGCTGCGGGGCTGGCGGCCTCCGGCATGACCGGCGACCCGAACGAGAAGGTTCGGGTGCCCGCGAAGGAGACACGGCGGGGCGGTCACTGTCACGGGTCCGCATCCGCTCCCGTGCGCCTGTGGCATCCACCACCGGGGTTGGTCAGGATGTGTGCATGACCAACAACGGGGGACGCTCGAACGGGTCGACCGGTGACGGCCTCAGGCCGCCGGACGCCGCCCGGCGGCCGAGGATCTCCGGCCCGGTGGAGGGCTGGGCGGCCAGGGAGGGCGACAGGCTCTTCGACCGGTTCGCCGGACATCGGAAGACCCAGGACCTGTGAGCGCCGCGGGCGACGGCCGCCTGATCGGCGGCCGCTACCGGCTCGTCGAACGCATCGGCTCCGGCGGGATGGGCACCGTCTGGCTGGCCCGGGACGAAGTCGTCGGCCGTGACTGCGCGCTGAAGGAGCCGCGGCTGCCCGGCGATCCGTCCGACCCCGTCCATCAGCGGCTCTGCCGGCGGCTTCGGCGCGAGGCGCGGGCGGCAGAGCAGGTGGAACACCCGTCGGCCGTCTCCGTCCACGACGTCGTCACGGACGGCGGACTGCCCTGGATCGTCATGGAGCTGGTCCGCGGCGAATCCCTCCACGCCCTGCTCAAGCGGGGAGCGCTGACACCGGGGGAGACCGCCCGGATCGGGCTCGCCGTCCTGGGCGCGCTGGCCGCCGCGCACGCGAAGGGGATCATCCACCGCGATGTGAAGCCCGCGAACGTCCTGCTCGGACCGCACGGCCGGGTGGTGCTCACGGACTTCGGCATCGCGCGCGTCCAGGGCGAGGAGCCGCTGACGGTCAGCGGTGAGTTCGTCGGCTCGCTCGAATCGATCGCGCCGGAACGGATGCAAGGCGTCCCGGCCGGGCCCGAGTCGGACCTGTGGTCGCTGGGCGTGCTGCTGTACGCGTCGGTCGAGGGCTGGTCCCCGTTCCGGCGTACGACGCTGGAGTCCACCCTGGCGGCGATCCTCCAGGCGGCCCCGCCCGCGCCGGTGCAGGCGGGGCCGCTTGGCGATCTGATCGTGCGGCTGCTGGCGAAGGAGCCCTCGCACCGGCCGTCCGCGCAGGAGGTGGAACGGGAACTGGCGTCGGTGGCAGCGGGGCGTGCCTCCCCGCTGCCGGGAGCGGCGGACGCATCACCGGAACCACAGGCGCCGACTCAGCAGGGGCCCGAGACGTGCCCCGAACTCGCTGTCGACGAGGCCGATCCCGCGCCCGGCTCGCGCGCGTCCGGGTCGCGGGAGGCCGGGTGGCGGGAGCCCGGGTCACCGGACTCCGGGTGGCGGGAGCCCGGGTCACCGGATTCCGGGTCGCGAGACCCCGCGGCACCGGACTCCGGGTCGCGAGACCCCGCGGTACCGGACTCCGGATGGCGGAAGCCCGGGTCACCGGACTCCGGGTCGCGAGACTCCGGGCAACCGCACTCCGGATCGCACTCCCCACTCACCTACCCGGCCGCCCCCTCCCGTCTGCGCCGCCCACGCCGGGGACTCGCCCTGGCCGCGGCGACCGCCGTCGCCGCGGCCGTCTGGGGCATCGCTGCCGTCGCGTCCGGCGGCACGGACGATTCCGGCACCTCCGGCGCACACGGAAACGGCACGCCCGGACGCTCCTCACAGCCGCAGCCACAGCCGGTGACCCCGGACGCCTGGCGGTGGCGCCCCTATCTCGAATCACGGCTCGACGCGGAGATCTCCGTCCCCCGGTCGTACCGGCGTGAGACCGTCACCTCCGAGGCGTCACTCGCGGCCGACCGGGAGATCACCTTCGCCGAACGCGGCAACCCGGTCTGGTTACGGCTCACGCGCGCCGACAAGGACCCGTCCGCGTCGGGCCCGGTCGAGTGGGCGCAGCGCGATCTGCGGCGGCTGAAGGACGGCGGTGAACAGGGCGGACAGTTCACGGCGTCCGAAGCGCGCGGCACCGTCGTCCCGGCGAACCACCGGGGCACCGACGCGGCCGTGCTGGACGTGACGTACTCCGCGCAGGAGGGCGACACCGCCCGGCCCGTCCACAGGCTGGCGTTCTATGTGGTCACCGCGGCCCGGGAGCGCTACTCGGTGCTCGTGGAGATGCCGAAGGGCGGCAAGGAGGAGGCCGAGGGGCAGGATCTCTTCCGCGGAGTCCGGGACCGTCTGAAGCTCGGCAGAGCCGAGACCAGTACCTGATCAGGCCTTATGTGCCAGCGATCGCTGGCATGGTGATGTGGGGGTGTGGAAAAGCTGTTACCGACGGGTACCCAAAGCTCTGATTGCGGCATACTCTCGCCCCCATGACGGACTCGAAGGCACCCGCCGCCACCCTCGGCACCAACCCGACCGCGGCCGCGCCGGCGAACGCGCGCACCGCCGCCGACGTGGTCACTCCCGAGGTGGTCGCGCAGCTCATCCGTGGCGTCGTCGGCTCCGGCCGCACCGCCAACCACACGCCCTTCACCGGACAGAAGCTGGCGGACCTGCCCGAGTCCACTCCCGAGGACGTGGCCGAGGCCTTCGCGCGGGCCCGTGTCGCCCAGCCCGTCTGGGCCGCGACCCCGGTCCGCACCCGCGCCGCCGTGCTGCTGCGCTTCCACGACCTGGTCCTGGAGCGGCAGGCCGAAGTCCTCGACCTCATCCAGCTGGAGACCGGCAAGGCCCGGCTGCACGCGCACGAAGAGGTCCAGTCCGTCGCTGTCGCCGCCCGCCACTACGGCCGCAGGGCCGCCGCGTACCTGAAGCCGAAGCGGCACACCGGTGTGGTCCCCGTCCTCACCAAGGCCACCGAACTGCGCCAGCCGCGCGGTGTCGTCGGCCAGATCGCGCCCTGGAACTACCCGCTCGAACTGTCCGTCGGCGACGCGCTGCCCGCGTTCGTGTCCGGCAACGCCGTGGTGATGAAGCCCGACACCGAGACCGCCCTGACCGCCCTGTGGGCCCGCGACCTGCTGATCGAGGCCGGACTGCCGGCCGAGGTCTTCCAGATCGTCATCGGCGAGGGACCGGTCGTCGGCCCGGAGGTCGTCAAGCACGCCGACTACGTCTCCTTCACCGGCTCCACCCGCACCGGCCGTGAGGTCGCCCAGGGCGCGGCCGCCCGCCTCATCGGGGTCTCCCTCGAACTCGGCGGCAAGAACGCCATGCTGGTGCTCCACGACGCCGACATCGAGAAGGCCGCCGCCGGAGCGATCCGCGCCTGCTTCTCGTCCGCAGGCCAGCTGTGCATCTCCATCGAGCGGCTGTACGTCCACGAGTCGGTCGCCGACGCCTTCCTGGAGCGGTTCGCGGCGCGGACCAAGGCGATGCGCCTGGGCAGTTCGCTGGCGTACGGCGCCGACATGGGCTCGCTCGTCGGCGAACGCCAGTTGGAGACCGTCACCCGCCATGTCGACGAGGCGGTGGCCAAGGGCGCCACACTCGTCGCCGGCGGCGTCGCCCGCCCCGACATCGGCCCGCTGTTCTACGAGCCGACCATTCTCGACGGCGTCGAGTCGCCCATGGCGGTGTGCACCGAGGAGACCTTCGGCCCGGTCGTCTCCGTCTACCGCTTCACGGACGAGGACGAGGCCGTCGCGCTCGCCAACGCCACGCCGTACGGACTGAATTCCAGCGTCTGGACGCGTGACGGCAGGCGTGGCCACGCCGTCGCCGCGAAGCTGCGCACCGGCACGGTCAACATCAACGAGGGCTACGCACCGGCGTACGGCAGTGTGCAGTCCCCGATGGGCGGCATGAAGGACTCCGGTCTGAGCAGGCGGCACGGCTCCGAGGGAATCCTCAAGTACACCGAGGCCCAGACCGTCGCCCAGCAGCGGCTCATCCCGCTCGCACCGTCGTTCGGGATGGACGACGAGAAGTACGCGGCGTTCATGAGCCGCTCCCTCAAGGCGATGAAGGCACTGCGCCTGCGCTAGCACCAACCGCCGGCCCGCAGCGCCCGAACCGAGCAGTCAGCACCGTTTCGTACCGAGGAGTGCCATGTCCCAGGTTCCCCCTGCCCGGAATCAGGAAGACCCCGACAACGACGCCTACGACTACGACGTCCTGATCGTCGGTTCGGGCTTCGGAGGTTCGGTCTCGGCGCTGCGGCTGACGGAGAAGGGCTACCGGGTCGGCGTCCTGGAAGCGGGCCGCCGCTTCACCCGGGAGACCCTGCCGAAGAACTCCTGGGATCTGCGCAACTTCCTGTGGGCCCCGGCGCTGGGCCTGTTCGGCATCCAGCGGATCCATCTGCTCGGCAACGTGATGGTGCTGGCGGGCGCGGGTGTGGGCGGCGGTTCGCTGAACTACGCCAACACCCTCTACGTCCCGCCGAAGCCCTTCTTCGAGGACGCGCAGTGGGGGAACATCACCGACTGGCACGCGGAGCTCCGGCCGTACTACGACCAGGCGCGGCGGATGCTCGGCGTCCGGCTCAACCCGACGATGACCCCCTCCGACGTCCATCTCAAGGCGACCGCCCAGGCGATGGGCATCGGCGACACCTTCCACATGGCACCGGTCGGCGTCTTCTTCGGGGACGGCGAGGACGCCGACGGTACGGCGAAGGCCGCGCCCGGCGCCGAGGTCCCCGACCCGTACTTCGGCGGCGTGGGACCGGCCCGCAAGGCGTGCACCGAATGCGGGGAGTGCATGACGGGCTGCCGCCACGGCGCGAAGAACACCCTCAACGAGAACTACCTCTACCTCGCCGAGCAGGCCGGTGCCGTCATCCACCCGATGACCTCCGTCGTCACCGTCACCGAGGACTCGCGGGGCGGCTTCGCGGTGGGCACGCTGCCGAGCGACAGCAAGCGCAAGGGCAAGGGGCGGACCTTCACGGCCCGCCGGGTCGTGATCGCGGCCGGCACCTACGGCACCCAGACCCTGCTGCACCGGATGAAGGACAACGGTCTGCTGCCGCGGATCTCCGGGCGGCTGGGGGAGCTGACCCGGACCAACTCCGAGGCGCTCGTGGGCGCGCAGACGGACAACCGCCGCTATCGCAAGCGGCACGGCGAGGAGCGGGTCGACTTCACCCGCGGCGTCGCGATCACCTCCTCCATCCACCCCGACGCCAACACCCACATCGAGCCGGTGCGTTACGGCAAGGGCTCCAACGCGATGGGCGGGCTGACGGTCCTCCAGGTCCCGTACAACACCAAGCGCCGGGTGGCGGCGTGGTTCGGGAGCATCACCAAGCACCCGCTGCTCGCGATGCGGATGCTGTCCAACCGGCGCTGGTCGGAACGGACGATCATCGGGCTCGTCATGCAGTCGCTGGACAACTCACTGACCACGTACCGCAAGCCCAAGGGCATCGGCAAGGGCCTGCTCACGGCCCGGCAGGGCCACGGCGCGCCGAACCCGACGCAGATCCCGGAGGCGACCCGCGCGGCCTCGCTCCTCGCCGAGGAGATCAACGGCTTCGCGGGCTCCAACATCGGTGAGCTGATGGGTACTCCGCTGACCGCCCACTTCCTGGGCGGCTGCCCGATCGGCGCGCAGGCGGAGTCGGGCGTGATCGACCCGTACCACCGGCTGTTCGGCCACCCCGGCATCTCGGTGGTCGACGGCTCGGCGGTCTCCGCGAACCTCGGGGTGAACCCGTCCCTGACGATCACCGCGCAGGCGGAGCGGGCGATGTCGTTCTGGCCCAACAAGGGTGAGGAGGACCCGCGCCCGGCGCAGGGCGGTGTGTACGAACGCCTGCTCCCGGTCGCCCCGAAGTCCCCGGTGGTTCCGGACGCGGCGTTCGGAGCACTGCGGCTGCCGCTGCTGGAGATCCCGAAGGTGCCGCCGAAGAAGGTCTGACGGCTCCTTCGGCCAAGGAACCCGCCCCGGACAAACAAAAGGGCCGCTGCACCCCCCTCCGAGTGCAGCGGCCCTTCCGGTCTTGCAGGTGGCTCGTGTTACGCCGTCGCGTCCTCACGGCGGCGCTTCATCGCGAAGACCACACCGGCACCGGCGAGAACGGCGACACCGCCGACGATCCCGACGACGGGCAGGACGGAGCTGGAGCCGGTCTCGGCGAGGCTGCCGGTGACCTGGGCGCCCGTGTTGGTGCCCGTGTTCGGCTTCTCGGTGGCGACCGGAACCTTGCCACCCTCCTGCGGCTTCGTGCCGCCGGTGTCCGTACCGGCCTTCACGATCTGGAACTTGTACGCGACGTCACCGCTGCCGATGCACTCGGCGTCCTCGTCGCTGTAGATGCTCGCGCCGAGCGAGAAGCCCGCACCCACCGGGGCACCGGACTTGACGTTGATCCGCAGCGGGATGTCGACCGCGAACTCGGGCTCCAGCGTCTCCGACCAGCCGACGAAGCCGACGGCCTCGCCGTCGGGGCCGCGCAGGTCGTACCAGGTCCTGGTGTCGGGGTCGAAGGCCTGCAGCCGGACCTGCTTGCGCGTGAACAGTTCCTCACCCAGCTCGTCGGCGGAGGCGCCGGCGAAGTAGACGAGGTCGGTCAGCTTGCTGTCCGACGAGTTGTAGATGTTCAGACTGAACTTGTGCCAGCCGCTGCCCGCGGCGATCTTGCCGGGAAGGCCCGTGATCGACACGTCGATCTTGGCGTCCTCGCACTCGCCCGGCAGCTCCTCCTCCGGTTCCGTCGCCGTCGCGCTGGGCGTGCCGGCGGGAGCGCTCGGGGTGTTGACCGGTGCGCTCGGCGAGGCGGCCTTGTCGCTCGGCGAGGCGGAGACGCTGGAGCCCGGCTCGGGAGCCGTCTCGGCGGCCGTCTCGGTCGCCGAGGGCGAACCGGACGGAGTGGTGCTCTCGCCGGCCTCCGGAGTCGTGGACTCGGTGGTCGTCGGCGAGCCCGTCGCGAACGCGGCCGGAGCCGACAGGAACGCGGCGGGGGCTATGACTGCGGTCGCGGCGGCGACGGCCATAGCGCGGCGAAGCTTCATGAAGACCTCAGTGAAGTCCGGGTGCCGCATCACAGCGGCACTGATTCTGATGGGCCTTCCGGGGTGGGGGTGCACGGGTGAGGCCGTTGATACGCATAGATGACCGGCGAGTGGCTGAAAAGGTTGCACGCGAACTCACAGAAAATTTATGTGGTGCCCGTCACATGCCGTCGTCACGGGGCCGCGCAGGGATGCCGGGGAGACAGCGCGTCCCATCGGGGCTGCTGTCCTGAAAGCGCCATCACGGCCTGCCCGTTGGCTGTGACACGCGTCACCCTCCGCCGCCCGGGCGGCGCCTCCGGCGGATCCACCACCACGGGCGGTTCGACCGGTGGTTCCACGGGCGGCGACTCGGCGCAGTCCACCGGCGGTACGGCCGAAGGCTCCGCCGCGACCGGCGGCGGTACGGCCGAAGGCGGGCTGGCGTCCACCGGCTCGACCGTGCTGCTCACCGCGTCGGCCGCCGCCGTCGCACTGGCCGCGGGCGGGTTCCTCTTCGTCGCCGCCCGTCGCCGCCGCGCGACGACAGGTGTGTGAGACGCCGATCGCGCTGACGGCCTCGAACTGATCGAGCAGGTCTGGTCGACGAGACCGGACCTGCTCGCGCAGGAGAGGTGAACACCGTGACCGGGCCCTCGGCCCGGACGCAGGGCAAGGGCCCCGCCGGATGCGCTGTCCGCGGGGCCCTTGGCGATCGGTACCGGCGTCAGGGCATCGCCGGTGCCGAGTCGCGGCGCCGGGGGGTTGCGCCGCGGGGAAGGGCCGCCCGCCGTGCGCACCGGGGGCCTGATCCGAACGACAGGCCCTGCGGCGCACCGGTGGTGCCGGCCTCTGGCTGTGGAGTCACGCAGTGGGGATGCGCGGGTTCTGACATCGTGCGGCGTGCTGAGGGAGCAGCTGTTCGGAGCGGATGCGGTCGGCCCCGGGCGTCCCCGGAAGCCGACCGCCCTTGGAGTGACCGGGCTGCTGTCCCCTGCCGACCGGTCACGCGCGCTGGGGCGAGGTCCCACGACGTACCTGAAATACGTCACACGCCCCAGCGGAGCCACGCGTGGTTTCCTGCACTGGCCCGCCCCTGGCTGGCACGGACACCGGGACCAACGACCCCTCGTCGCCCGCGGTCACGCGCCGTACGGGTGAGGATGCAACCGAACTCAGATGCGGCCCCGGCACAGCTCCAGCAGCGTCATCGCCAGCGAGGTGCCGGGCCGGCCGAGAGCGTCGCGGAAGTGGCTGAGCACCTCCATCTCGCGGGACAGGTTCACCCGGCGTCCGCCGGAGGACAGACGCGCGTCCTGGATCACCGCCGACACGGCCATCCGTTCCTGCACGAGACCGATGATCCGGTCGTCGAGGGCGTCGATCCGCTCGCGGGCGGAGGTGATCACGTCGGCGGCCTCGGGGGTGCGGGCGCCGGTCTTCTCCGTGACGGTCTTCTCGGCGAGTGTCATGGCGTGGGGCTCCTTGTTGCGAAGGAGGCGTCCCCGGTCCGGCACGGCCCGGAAATGACAGAACGCCCCGGGCCTTGTCGGCCCGGGGCGCCTGGGAAGTCGCTTGTCAGTTGCTCAAGCAGCACGACCATGGCAGCCGGACGGGCCGGTGCCATAGGTAAAGACGAAGGTCAGCTGCTGGTGCATGGGGACAGTATGGACCGACCGCCCGCCCGGGACCAAAGCCTGGTTCGGATGGTGAGACGGAGGAGGCCCCGGCAGCGCCCCGGTAGAATCGGCAGAACCGACCCCATCCACCGCCGGAAGGCCGCCAGTGTCATCAGCGTCCCCCGCTGCCGCGCCCGCATCGAACCCGGACGTCGTCCTCGTTGTCGATTTCGGCGCCCAGTACGCCCAGCTCATCGCCCGCCGTGTCCGTGAGGCCCGGGTCTACAGCGAGATCGTCCCCTCGACGATGCCCGTGGCCGAGATGCTGGCCAAGAACCCCAAGGGGATCATCCTCTCCGGCGGTCCCTCGTCCGTCTACGCGGAGGGCGCCCCGCGCCTGGACCGTGCGATCTTCGAGGCCGGGGTCCCCGTCTTCGGTATGTGCTACGGCTTCCAGCTGATGGCCACGACCCTCGGCGGCACCGTCGACAACACCGGGGCGCGCGAGTACGGCCGTACCCCGCTGCACGTCTCCAAGGTGGGCTCGACGCTCTTCGAGGGCACCCCGGCCGAGCAGCCGGTGTGGATGTCCCACGGCGACGCCTGCTCCGCCGCCCCGGAGGGCTTCACGGTCACCGCGTCCACGGACGTGGTCCCGGTCGCCGCCTTCGAGAACGACGAGAAGAAGCTGTACGGCGTGCAGTACCACCCCGAGGTGATGCACTCCACGCACGGCCAGCAGGTCCTTGAGCACTTCCTCTACCGGGGCGCCGGCATCGAGCCGACCTGGACCACCGGGAACGTCATCGAGGAGCAGGTCGCCGCGATCCGCGAGCAGGTCGGCGACAAGCGCGCGATCTGCGGGCTGTCCGGCGGAGTGGACTCCGCGGTGGCCGCCGCGCTCGTGCAGAAGGCCATCGGCTCCCAGCTGACCTGTGTGTACGTCGACCACGGTCTGATGCGCAAGGGCGAGACCGAGCAGGTCGAGAAGGACTTCGTCGCGGCGACGGGCGTCCAGCTCAAGGTCGTCGACGCCGAGGAGCGTTTCCTCGACGCGCTGAAGGGGGTCTCCGACCCCGAGGAGAAGCGGAAGATCATCGGCCGCGAGTTCATCCGGGTCTTCGAGCAGGCGCAGGCCGAGATCGTGGCCGAGGCCACGGGCGGCGAGGAAGTCGCCTTCCTCGTCCAGGGCACGCTCTACCCGGACGTCGTCGAGTCCGGCGGCGGCAGCGGTACCGCCAACATCAAGTCGCACCACAACGTCGGCGGTCTGCCCGAGGACCTGGAGTTCCAGCTCGTCGAGCCGCTGCGCCAGCTGTTCAAGGACGAGGTCCGGATGGTCGGCCAGGAACTGGGCCTGCCGGATGAGATCGTCCAGCGCCAGCCGTTCCCGGGCCCCGGCCTCGGTATCCGGATCGTCGGCGATGTCACCAAGGAGCGCCTCGACCTGCTGCGCGAGGCCGACGCGATCGCCCGCGAGGAGCTGACCTCGGCCGGCCTCGACCGTGACATCTGGCAGTGCCCGGTGGTGCTGCTCGCCGATGTCCGCAGTGTCGGCGTCCAGGGCGACGGACGCACCTACGGCCACCCGATCGTCCTGCGTCCCGTGTCCTCCGAGGACGCCATGACGGCGGACTGGACGCGGATGCCGTACGACGTGCTGGCGAAGATCTCGACCCGCATCACCAACGAGGTCGCGGACGTCAACCGCGTGGTCCTCGACGTGACGAGCAAGCCGCCGGGCACCATCGAGTGGGAGTAGTCCCCGGACGGTGCCGCTACGACGGCTTCTCCAGTTCGAAGTCGTCGTAGTGGAAGCCCGGCGAGACGACGCAGGTCACCAGGGCCGGCTCCGTCCCCGCCGGGTCCGCCGACTGCCAGGTGCCGGCGGGCACCAGCAGCTGCGGCATCTCGCCGGACTCCACCGACGGGCCGAGCCTGAGCGTCGTATCGTGCGACGGCTCGTCCCCGGTGCCGCCGAGATGCAGCCGCAGCGGACCGCCGCGGTGCCACAGCCACAGCTCGTCCGACCGCACCCGGTGCCAGCGCGACCGCTCGCCGGGGTGCAGCAGGAAGTAGATGCCGGTGGCGTACGCCCGCTCCCCGGGGTAGCCGGGCGGGGTTGTCTCGCCGGGCGTCCGCCAGGTCTCCCGGAACCATCCGCCCTCGACATGGCGCTCCAGCCCGAGCAGGGGAACCAGCGGAGAAGTGTGTTCGCTCATGGAGCGCATTCTCGCGCAAGGGGCGTGAAGTCTCTGGTCAGTTGCGGTACCCGGAGGTAGCTTCCGTGCCATGACTGAGACGCCCTCGCCGATACCGGTTGACCAGCTGCGATTCGCCCTGCCGCCCGTGCACGAGACCGTCGCGGACGAGCGGGCGCACCGCAAGGAACGGCTCGCGGGGGCGCTGCGGCTTTTCGGGCGGTTCGGATACGAGGACGGGGTGTCCGGGCACGTCACCGCGCGGGACCCGGAGTTCGCGGACTGCTTCTGGGTCAACCCCTTCGGTGTGCCGTTCGCGCACGTCACGGCCGGAGACCTGGTGCTGGCGAACGGCCGGGGACAGGTCGTCGCGGGGCGCCACCACGTCAACCAGGCCGCTTTCGCGGTGCACGCCCAGGTCCACCGCGCACGGCCCGACGTCGTCGCCGTCGCCCACACCCACTCCGTGCACGGGCGCGCGTTGTCGGCACTCGGTGAGCTGGTCGAGCCGATCACCCAGGAGGCGTGTGCCTTCTACGAGGACCACACGCTGATGGACCGCTACACCGGTGTGGTGGTCGACGAGGAGGAGGGCCGGCGCATCGCCGAGGCGCTCGGCCCCCACAAGGCCGCCGTCCTGCGCAACCACGGACTGCTGACCGTCGGCGACTCGGTGGACGCCGCCGCCTGGTGGTTCATCTCGATGGAACGCTGCGCACAGGTGCAGCTCGCGGCGCGGGCGGCGGGCAAGCCCGCACTGATCGATCACCGTGACGCGGTGGCCACCCGCGAGCAGCTCGGCACCGATCTGGTCGCATGGATCAACTACCAGCCGTTGTGGCAGCAGATCAGCCGGGCGGAACCCGGGCTTCTCCAGTAGTCTCCCGTCAACGTGGCGGCGCCGCATTCACCCCCTGTGGCCTCGGGCGCCGGAGCGCGCGCCCCTTGCGTACGGCACAATTCCCTGGAATTGCAAGGAAGTTCGGTCGACGTGGGGCTCGGAAGGCGGCAGACGTTCGTGGCGGTGCAGGAAGCGGGACAGTGCGAGGAGTGCACGCACGGCGCACGCGAGGGTCATCGGCGCGCGGTCGCCGCGTTTCTCGCCCGGCGGGACGAACTGGCCGCGGGGCAGGGGCTGCCCGCCGGGGTCGCCCACTCGCCGGGCGCTTCGCGCCAGTGGGTGTCGGACGAACTGACGCAGTCGGCACGCGGAGTCGCCGACCGCAGCCGTGAAGCCGGCGACGCCTGGCTCCAGTTGATCTGGCAGCGCTCGGTGATCGCCGTGTGGGCGGCCGTGGTGGCGCTGGCGCTCGGACAGAGCGTGACGGCGATAGGCGCGGGCTGGACCCCCGCGCGCACGGCGGGACTTCTCGCCGCGGGCCTCTTCGGCGCCCTCCTGACCGTCACGGCCCGGTTGCACCGGGCCCGCGGCGGTCTCCTGGCGCCCCTGATCGGCGAGGACAACCGTCTCTCCACCTCCCGCGCGGTCGCCGTCACCTGGGTCCTGCTGGTCGCCTACGCCGTCCTGGTACTCGCCTTCGAGCTGGCGCTCGCCTCCGCCCCCACCCGGCGGGACACCCTGCTCGACGGCCTCCACCTCGCCCGGGGCGCGGGTCTGCTCTCCGTCCTCGCCCTCACCTGCGCGATCGCCGTCGCCGTCCGCCGAGTGGTGGCCCTGCGCGTCGTGAGCCGGAGGCTTCAGAAGGTGCGCGCCGACCGGCCGCGCCTGGCCGACCTCCTGTGCGACGACAGCGGCCGCGGCAGCTTCGCGGACGTGCAGTACGTCCTGGTCGGCGCGGTCGCCATGGTCTTCACGCTGGTGTGCCTCGCCCGCAGGCCCGAGCGGCTGCCCGATCTGCCGTGGGGCCTCGCGCTGCTGGTCGCCGTCTCGGCGCTGACGTACTTCGCGGGGAAGTACTCGGAGGGCGGCAGGCCGGTCGTCTTCTCGGTCGTGCGGGCGCGCGAGGCCGGGGACCTGGACGCCCCGATCCGTACCGGCGACGACATCGAGATCCGCGGCACCGGCTTCGTACCGCCCGGCGCGGGCGCCCCCGACAGGCTCGCCCGCTTGGTCGTACGCATCGGCACGGTCCACGTCCATGTCCCCCTGATCCCGGTCCCCGGCGGCTTCGCCAACCCCACCGACACCGTGCTGACCGTGCCGGTCCCCGTTGAGGTCGAGCCCGGACGGGTCGAGGTGCAGGTGGTGACCGCCGCCGGCGGTGAGAGCAGCCCGGTCGTCATCGATGTGACCGACTGATCCGCCCGTCACGGGCGAGCGCTCCCAAGGTGGTTGTCACGGAGTGAGCCGCATGCCTGGTGAGCCGCGCGGCCACGACGTACGTATGGTCAGTTGACGGGTCAACCGAAGGCGGGACCAGGGATGACACACACGTATCGGACGACATCCGGCTACGGCACGATCGACGGCGGACACCACGGCGGCTGGAGGGAGCGGGCGAGCCGGTACGCCCTGCTGCCCCTGCGGATCTTCCTCGGCGTGACCTTCATCTACGCGGGGATCGACAAGCTCACCGACAGCCAGTTCATCGCGGCCGGCGGCACCGGCTCGATCGGGGACCTGATGCGCAGTGTGCGGGACAGTTCCGCCGTCCCCGGGCTCGTCGACCTCGCCCTCAAGAGTCCCGAGAACTTCGGTTACGCGATCGCCTTCGGAGAGCTCGCCGTCGGCACCGCCACCCTCGTCGGACTGCTCGCCCGGCTCGCCGCGCTCGGCGGCGCGCTCATCTCGCTGAGCCTGTGGCTGACCGTCAGCTGGCAGACCGAGCCGTACTACTACGGCAACGACCTCGCCTACCTGATGGCCTGGCTGCCGCTGGTGCTCGCCGGGGCGTCGGTCCTGTCCGTCGACGCCGCCATCGCCTCGCGACGGCGGCGCACGCTGTAGTCCACCAGACCCACCGCCCCGGACAGGAACAGACCGCCGAAGACCACCGGGAAGACCACGAACCACGGGATCTGCCAGGTGCCGGCCGCATCGCCCCCGTACAGCAGGGCCGCGGCCAGCACCGCCAGACCCGCGACCACCTTGCCCGGCCTGAACGCATGCCGGATGTCACGACGCGGCACGGGTCACCTCCACCTGTCCGACGCCCACTTCGAGGCGCAGCTCGATCGTGCCCGACGGCTCGACCCCGGCGGGTGGCGACAGCGTCCGCTGCCGCTGCTGACCGGGCTGGACGTCGATGTCGTTCTTCGCGTCACCGGGCAGCCTGATGTCGCCCAGTCCGACCTCGGCCCGCAGCTTCACCGGGGCGTTCCTCGGGACGACGACCTTCACGCCCCCGGCCCCGATCTCCACCCGTGTCGAGAGGGTCTCGCCCGCGGGGACGGCGGCCGAGGAGAGGTCGAGGGTGCCGATGCCCGAGCCGAGTTCGTACCGCGGCTCGACGGCCGCGACCGAGGCGGGCTTCCAGTCCGTCCGCGCCCACTCGGTGCTGATGTCCTTCGGGAGCGCGGCGGCGCCCGCCAGCAGCACCGCCGTGATCCCCGTCATCAGCACGGTGCCGAAGCCGGTACGGCCCAGCACCGAACTGACCAGCAGACCGAGGCCGAACACCGCGAGCGCGCACACCAGACCGATCTGCAGGCTCGTGCCCAGCGGATGGGCCTGCCAGCTCAGTGCCGTGCCCGCACCACCGGCGGCCAGGGCGAGTAGGAACACCGTGCCGCCGATGCCGCGCGGACCGCGCGCACGCGCCCGGACGGGGCGGTCCCGCCGCGTCTGGACCGCTTCCCCGAGCGCCGACTCCGGGCCCCACAGATAGCCGGACGGCACCGGCCCCGTCGTGCCGTCCTTGACGATCGGGTCGCGCCACCAGGACGGACTTTCCGGGGCGGGCGGCGCCTTCGTCTCCGGCGGCGCCTCGGCGACCGCGTGCGCCGTCGCCGGATCCAGCGGCGCCCCCTCGGGGAGGACGCTGCGGCGGCGCTGCGACCACACGGCCGCGCCGGCGGCCGCGACGGACAGGAGCACGGCGAAAGCGATCGTGCCGCCGTTGTTCAGCATCGTGAGGAACAGCCCGCAGCCGATCAGGGCCAGGAACACCGCCGTCAGGGACGCGCCCTCGACCCGGCCCGACAGCAGCCGCCGCCCCTCGGTCTCGTCGTCGTCCTCCTGCGGGATCAGCAGCCAGGCGAAGCCGTAGAAGATCAGGCCGACACCGCCGGTCACCGACAGCACACCGATCACGATCCGGAAGATCACCGGATCGAGGTCGAAGTAACGGCCGAGACCGCCGCAGACGCCCGCCAGCACCTTCTGGCGGGGTGTGCGGCGCAGCGGCGCGTCGGGGTGCGCCTCGGGCGCCCCTTCCCGAGTCGACTGCGGCGTGGTCGGCGAAGTCATGCGTCCATGGTGACGGGCGCCCGGCGCGAACGGCACCCGGGCCGACCCTGGCCGTCCCCTGATATCCGCTCCCGCACTCAGGGTCGGATTAAGGGACGACCCTGATACCGCCGTGTGCCCCCGCGTGTGACGATCGGGTCATGCCAGTCGCCACGCCCCGAGCAGCCGGACCCTCGCGCGCCATAGCGCCGGAGGAGGTGCCGGTGCGCAAGCTGTACCGCAGCGCCGACGGGCGGATGCTGGGCGGCGTGGCCCGGGGCCTCGCGGGACACCTGGGTCTGCCGGTCGTCTGGGTCCGGCTGGTCTTCCTCGCCCTGTTCCTCTCCAACGGTCTCGGAGTGCTGCTGTACGCGGTCTTCTGGATCGTCGTGCCGCTCGGTGTCGGCGGCAGGGCGGCCGAGCCGCGCTCCGTCTTCGAGACCACCCACGACGGCAGACGCAAACTGCGCAAGCCCGACAAGGGGCAGCTGTTCGCGATGGCCGCGCTCCTCATCGGTGCCGCGATCTTCGCCCAGAACATCGACATGGGCGGCAGCGCCAACCGCTACATCTGGCCGACACTGCTGATCGGCGCGGGTGTGGTGCTGGTGTGGCGGCAGGCGGACAACGCCCGCCGGGCCCGCTGGACCCAGGCCGCGGGCCGCCGCCGCAGGCTGCTCCAGGTGGGCCGGGCGCTGGCCGGCGTGGCCCTGGTCGGCATGGGCCTGACCGTCTTCATGGTGGTCCGAGGCTCGGCCGCCCAGCTCGGCAACGTCCTGACCGCCGCCATCGCGGTCATCGCCGGAGTCGCCCTGCTCGCCGGGCCCTGGCTGGTGCGGATGACACAGGACCTCTCGGAGGAGCGGACGATGCGCATCCGGGCGCAGGAGCGCGCCGAGGTGGCCGCGCACGTCCACGACTCCGTCCTGCACACGCTCACCCTGATCCAGCGCAACGCAGACGACGGCGGCGAGGTCCGCCGTCTCGCCCGCGCGCAGGAGCGGGAGTTGCGGAACTGGCTCTACAAGCCCGAGGGCACCGGCAAGGAGGAGGACGAGGAGCCGGACACGCTCGCGGAGGCGGTGAAGAAGGCCGCCGCCGAGGTCGAGGACAAGCACGGTGTCCCGCTGGAGGTCGTCGTCGTCGGCGACTGCCCTCTCGACGAGAAACTGAGCGCACAGATGCAGGCCGCACGCGAGGCAATGGTGAACGCGGCCAAGTACGGTGGCGAGGGCGGGGCGGTCCAGGTCTTCGCGGAGGTCGAGGGCCGTACGGTGTTCGTCTCCGTCAGGGACAGGGGGCCGGGCTTCGATCTGGATTCCGTACCGCGCGACCGTATGGGCGTCAGAGAATCGATCATCGGCCGTATGCAACGCCACGGCGGCACGGCGCGGCTCACCTCGGCACCCGGCGAGGGGACGGAAGTGGAGCTCATGATGGAGAGGGCGGACGGATGACCGAGGCTGCGGGAGAGAGCGCCGAGCGGCGGGCACGGGTGGTGCTCGTCGACGACCACCGGATGTTCCGCACCGGTGTGCAGGCGGAGATCGGGCAGACCGAGACCACGGGCGTGGAAGTGGTCGGCGAGGCCGCCGACGTGGACCAGGCCGTCACCGTGATCACCGCGACCCGGCCCGAGGTCGTCCTGCTGGACGTCCACCTCCCGGGCGGCGGCGGGGTCGAGGTGCTGCGGCGCTGCGCCTCGCTGATGTCGGCCGCGGACCGTCCCGTACGGTTCCTGGCGCTGTCCGTCTCGGACGCCGCCGAGGACGTGATCGGCGTGATCCGCGGCGGCGCCCGCGGCTACGTCACCAAGACCATCACCGGCACGGACCTGGTGAACTCGATCTTCCGGGTGCAGGACGGCGACGCGGTCTTCTCACCGCGGCTGGCCGGCTTCGTGCTCGACGCCTTCGCCTCGACCGACGCACCGCCGGTCGACGAGGACCTCGACCGCCTCACCCAGCGCGAGCGCGAGGTGCTGCGGCTGATCGCGCGGGGTTACGCGTACAAGGAGATCGCCAAGCAGCTGTTCATCTCGGTGAAGACGGTCGAGTCCCATGTCTCCGCCGTCCTGCGCAAACTCCAGCTGTCGAACCGTCACGAACTGACCCGGTGGGCGACGGCGCGACGACTCGTCTGACAGCCGTTGTGAGGTAATCGGTACATAGCCGGGCAACCGCCGGTGCCGAGTTCACCTCTTGCTGTGCGTGATGAATCTGACGGGGAACACCTTCTTCGTGATCACGATCGTCCTGGTCGTGATCGCCGTGCTGCTGCCGCTGCTGCTGTGGAGCCGGCTGCGCGGACCCGCGGTCGTGCGGGGCGCGTGCCGGCTGTTCATGGTGGTCTTCGCGCAGGCCACGGCCGTTCTCATGGTCTTCGTGTCGGTGAACAACTCCAACGGCCTCTACGGCAGCTGGGACGACCTGCTCGGCACGTCCAACCATGTGAACAACGCGGTCGACCTGGGGCCCAGCGGGACCGGGGGCCGGCAGATCGCCGCGCTGCCGAAGGTGCGCCAGACCTTCGAGAAGGTCGATGAGCCGGGCCTCGGCGACGGCCTGCGCCGCACCTACCTCAAGGGCACGGTCTCCGGCGTGGAGGGCGAGGTGTACGTCTGGCTGCCGCCGCAGTACGACGACCCCGCGTACCGCGACAAGCAGTTCCCCGTCGTCGAACTGCTCGCCGGCTTCCCCGGCTCCTCGAAGAGCTGGTTCCGCGCCATGAAGGTGCAGTCCCGGATCCAGCCGCTGATCGAGTCGGGCGTGGTCGCACCCTTCATCCTCGTCTCGCCGCGCACGATGCTGCTCGGCGACAAGGACACCGGATACGCGAACGTCACGGGCACGGTCAACGCCGACAGCTGGCTGACCGTGGACGTGCGCAAGATGGTCGCCGACAACTTCCGGGCCTCCCTGGCACCCACGAGCTGGGCGATAGCCGGCTACTCCGCCGGCGGCCACGGAGCGGCCAAACTGGCCCTCGCCCACCCCGACCGCTACTCCGCCGCGGTGAGCCTGTCCGGCTACAACGACCCGGCGGCGGAGAAGACGTCCATCACCGGCGCGGACCCGAGGCTGCGGCGCGAGAACGATGTCCTGAACATCCTCATGGCGGCGAAGACGCCTCCCCGCGTCTCCCTGCTGGCCACGGGAGAGGGCGCGGACGGCTACCTCCCGGGCCTCGCACTCCGCGACGCGGCGAAGCCCCCGACGAGGGTCGAGGTCCGGGCGACGGTGGGCGGTCACATCACACGGGTGTGGGGAGCTGAACTGCCGTACGCGTTCCGGTGGCTGACGCGGGAGATGGGCCTGGAGGACGGGACGCCGGGGCAGGGCGGCCTCGGCGGGGGCGCCGGGCGACAGGACCGCCCGGAGGCAGAGGGGGCAGAGGTGGACGAGCCGTCGGGAGCCGGCGGGGGGATGCTGGAGTGAGGACCGGCGCTGGTGGGTGTGAGCCCTGGGACGGGCGCTCGCGGCCTGCCCCTGTCACGGGCGCTCGTGGGTGAGGCACTTCGACCACGCCCGCCGATGGTCCCGGCCCTCACGACGGGCGCGTCGCCCCCGCGAACGGCATGTCGTCGATCGACGCCACCCGGACCGGAGCGCCCGGACGCGGTGCGTGGATCATCTGGCCGCCGCCGATGTAGAGGCCCACATGGCTGATGCCCGAGTAGAAGAACACCAGGTCACCCGGGGCCAGTTCGGACCGTGACACCCGCCGGCCCGCGTTGATCTGCGTGTACGTGGTCCGGGGGAGCGAGATGCCGGCCGAGCGCCAAGCCGCCTGGGTGAGGCCGGAGCAGTCGAAGGCGGACGGGCCGGTCGCTCCCCAGACGTACGGCTTGCCGAGCGCCCCGTAGGCGTAGGCGACGGCCTGCGCGGCGCGGGAGTCGGGGGCCCGCAGGGCGCCGCGAGGGGCCGTGGAGCGGTCGGCGCGCGCGGTGGACGCGGATTCCCCGTGCCCGGACCCCGCGTCGTACGAGGCGCGCTGTTCGGCCGTGAGCCGGTCCAGCATCCGCTCGGCGGCGGAGAGTTTGCCCTGCACGGTCGCCTTGTGGCGGGCCAGTTCCGCCTGCCGGTCCTTCAGGCTCTCCATCCGCTCGCCGGCCTGTGCCCGCAGCCGGGCAATCTCCACCAGCTGCTGGTGCACGCCGGCGATCGCGGCGGCCTGCCGCTCACCCGTGCGTTCGACGAGCGCGGCCCGCTCCAGGTACTCGTCGGGGTCGGAGGTGAGCGCGAGTTGCAGGGCGGGGTCGATGGTCCCGGCGCGGTACTGGGCGGTGGCGATCGAACCGAGCGCGTTGCGCGAGGAGTTGAGGCGGTCGGTCCTGCGGGCGGCCTCGTCGCGCAGCCGCTCGACCGATGTACGCAATGCCGCGGTCCGCTCCTTGGCCCCGTTGTACTTCTCCGTGGCCACCTCCGCCTCCTGGTACAGCTTGTCCGCCTTGTCCTTGGCCTGGGCCGGTGTGAGGGCGGGTTCCGCGTGCCCGACCCCCTCGAAGGCGGTCGCGGACGCCGCTCCTGCGAGCGCGATGGTGGCGGCGGTACGGGCGGCGGGCCCGGAGAGGAGATGCTGCTTGGGTTTCCGGTGCGCGGCCACGGGTGCGTGTACGTCCTTCCGTCATCCCTGCGGGTCGGGGTCCGGCGGCGGCCCGCACAGGGGAGCGGTCCGCCGCCGGATCTCTCGGCGTGACGGCCGACTGCCGCCCGGGCTGCGGCGGCGGTGGGGAGTCGGCCATCTGAGGCAGGACGCTAAACCTGGGGGTCACGGCGGGGAGAGGCAAGGACCGAATGTGCCCGAAGGTGGCCATCCCGCTGCGCTTTCTGCAAGCCGGTCCCGCCCGGTCGCGTCCTTTCTCCGCGCCGCTGTGACCGATGTGCCGAATGAGACTCACCCGGCCTGAAGGGGGTGATATGGCGGGAGTTAGGCTCCGCCGCATGGACGTACTCATCAATGTCTTCGTCGCCCTGCACATCATCGGCATCGCGTCCCTGCTGGGCGGCTTCCTCACGCAGATGAAGGCGATGGCCGAGGGGACGGCGCGCTTCAGCCCGGCGATGCTGCACGGCGCGCTGACGATGCTCGTCACGGGTGTGGCGCTGGTGGGCCTCAACCAGGCGGACGACCAGACGGTGAACAACCTCAAGATCGGCATCAAGCTGGCGGTGCTGGTGGTGATCCTGGGTCTGGTCTACGTCAAGCGGGACGAGGAGTCGGTGGAGAAGCCGCTGTTCGCCGCGGTGGGCGGGCTGACGGTCGCGAACATCTTCATCGCCACGCTGTGGACGTGAGCGCGCCGCACCGGACATGAGAGCGCCCGGGCTCCGGGCGCTGGGGGCATGAGAACGCCCGGGCACCCTCGGGCCCGGGCGTCCGGTGTGCGGCCGGCTCAGGCCGGGCGAACACTGCCGTGGATCGGCATGGAGAAGATCGACTCCTCGCGGACATTCGACCCCGGCTTCGGGGCGTGGATCATCTTGCCGTCACCGATGTAGATGCCCACGTGGCTGATGTCGTCGTAGAAGAAGACCAGGTCCCCCGGGAGCAGATCCTTCGTCTCGACCCGCTTGCCCGTCTTCACCTGGTCCCAGGTCGTGCGCGGCAGGCTCACCCCCGCCGTCTTCCAGGCGGCCTGCGTCAGCCCCGAGCAGTCGTACGAGCTGGGACCGGCCGCGCCCCAGACGTACGGCTTGCCGATCTGGGCGCGCGCGAAGCCGAGGACCTTGGCGGCCTTGGCGGTGGAGGTGCCGTCGGAAGAACCGGAACCGGAACCGGATCCGGAGCCGGAGCCGGAACCCGTGCCGGTCCCGGGCGCCGTGCCCGTACCGCCGCCCTGGTTCTGCTCACGCTCCTTCTCCCGGCGCTGCCGCTCCGCCTCGGCCTTCGCCTCCTGCTCGGCCTTCTGCTCCGCCTTGCGGCGGGCCTCCTCCGCCTTCTTGCGCTCGATCGCGGCCAGCCGCGCCTTCTCCTCGGCGGTCAGCCTCGACAGCAGTTCGCGCGCCTCGGCGAGCTTCCCCTGCACGTCCTGCTTGCTGGTGCGCAGCGCCCGCTGCGACCGGGTGAGGGACTCCAGGCTCTCGGTCGCCGCGGCTCGCTGCTTGGCGGCGGCGGCCCGCTGGGTCTCGTAGTCGGCGATCACATCCCGCTGACGGTCCGTCATGCGGTCCATCAGCTGGGTCTGGTCGAAGTACTGCTGGGGGCTGTCCGCGAAGAGCAGCGCGGCGGTCGGGGTGACCGCGCCCGTGCGGTACTGCGCGGCCGCGTAGGTGCCGAGGACCTGCCGGGACTCGTTCAGCTTCTCCGTGCGCCGCGCGTTCTCGTCGAGGAGCTTGCCGACCTGCCGCCGCTTCTCCTCCGTCGCCTCTTTCACCTGGTTGTACTTCTGCGTCTCGGTGCCGGCCTGCCGGTACAGGTCATCGACCTTCTTCTGCACCTCTTCGACCGACGGCTTCGGGTCGCTCGGCGCCGCGTTGGCGCTCTGCGTCGACAGCAGCGTGACGGATGCGAGGGCTGCCGTCGTGAAACCGACGGCGGGGGAGGTCTTCACGGTTCGACTTCGCGTTCTGCGATGCGACGCCAAGGCCGACATCTCCTTCTTCCGTTGACCGCCTACCGGGTTAGCTGTCGGGTTCGGGCGGAACGGAAGATCGCCCTACGGACCGTGCTGGTGCGGGTCCGATTCACCCCGGTTGTGCATGGTGGGTCCCCGGTTCCGAACTTCTTTGGGAAAAGCTCGAATTCGGCGCTGACTGCCCGTTTGGCGTGGATCGCCGCGGGGGACGGGCTGCCTGATCGAGCACGCTAACCAACTCGTGTGGCTCCTGTGAAGGTTGATGTTCGATATGCCCGATACATTTTCGTGACCTTATCGATCGGGCGGTCGGCATGCTCGCCGAGTGACGCAATGCGTTCGAAAAGGTGCAGAGTGTGGCCGGAGTCGCGCGTGATCGGGTGCATCGGTGGTACGGGAGCGGACGTACGGCTTCGAACGCGCCGCGTCGTCCCGGCGCTCGGGGACGCACCGCCGTGACGCCCGGGCGGGGTCGCGGCGGCCGTATGGCAATGCGGCCGCGAGCTGTCAGTGCCGCGGCCTAGACTCGTAGAGCGATGAGCAGCCTCTTTGACGACAGTTTCCTGGCGAACCTCCAGCACACCTCGGAGGAGCCCCCGCCGCACCCCGAGGAGCCCGGAGACGGGCCCGGAGAGGAGATCCCGGACGATCTCTTCCAGGGTGCGTTCGACGTGCCCCCGGCCCGGGACGCCCACCACGGCAACGGCGCCCCGCGCACGATCGTGGACCCCGCGGCCCTGCTGGACGGACTGAACGAACAGCAGCGCGCCGCCGTGGTGCACACCGGATCGCCGCTGCTCATCGTGGCCGGCGCCGGTTCCGGCAAGACCCGGGTGCTCACGCACCGGATCGCTCATCTGCTGGGGACGCGCAGCGTCCACCCCGGCCAGATACTGGCCATCACCTTCACCAACAAGGCCGCCGGCGAGATGAAGGAGCGCGTCGAGCAGCTGGTCGGCCCGCGCGCCAACGCGATGTGGGTCATGACCTTCCACAGCGCCTGCGTCCGCATCCTGCGCCGGGAGTCCAAGAAGCTCGGCTTCACCTCGTCGTTCTCGATCTATGACGCGGCCGACTCCAAGCGACTGATGGCGCTCGTCTGCCGTGATCTGGATCTCGACCCCAAGAAGTTCCCGCCGAAGGCCTTCAGCGCCAAGATCTCGAACCTCAAGAACGAGCTGATCGACGAGGAGAGCTACGCCGACCAGGTCGGCGGAGGCAGCGAGGCCGAGGGCTCCGGCGGAGGCTTCGACAGGACGCTGGCCGAGGCGTACCGGATGTACCAGGCGCGGCTGCGCGAGGCCAACGCCCTGGACTTCGACGACATCATCATGACCACCGTCCACCTGCTCCAGGCGTTCCCGGACGTCGCCGAGCACTACCAGCGGCGCTTCCGCCATGTGCTGGTGGACGAGTACCAGGACACCAACCACGCTCAGTACACGCTCGTACGCGAGCTGGTGGGCACCGGGCAGGAGGACCTGCCCCCCGCCGAGCTGTGCGTCGTCGGCGACGCCGACCAGTCGATCTACGCCTTCCGCGGCGCGACCATCCGCAACATCCTCCAGTTCGAGGAGGACTACCCGGACGCGAAGACGATCCTGCTGGAGCAGAACTACCGCTCGACCCAGACGATCCTCTCCGCCGCCAACGCCGTCATCGAGCGCAACGAGAGCCGCCGTCCCAAGAACCTGTGGACGAACGCCGGCGCGGGCGCCCGGATCACCGGTTATGTCGCCGACACCGAGCACGACGAGGCCCAGTTCGTCGCCGACGAGATCGACCGGCTCACGGACGCGGGCGACGCGAAGGCCGGTGACGTCGCGGTCTTCTACCGGACGAACGCACAGTCCCGGGTCTTCGAAGAGATCTTCATCCGGGTCGGACTGCCCTACAAGGTCGTCGGCGGAGTCCGCTTCTACGAGCGCAAGGAGGTCCGGGACGTCCTGGCCTACCTGCGCGTCCTCGCCAACCCCGAGGACAACGTCCCGCTGCGCCGCATCCTCAACGTCCCCAAGCGCGGCATCGGCGACCGCGCCGAGGCGATGATCGACGCGCTCGCCCTGCGCGAGAAGATCACCTTCCCGCAGGCGCTGCGACGGGTGGACGAGGCGTACGGCATGGCGGCCCGCTCGGCGAACGCCGTCAAGCGGTTCAACGTGCTGATGGAGGAGCTGCGTACGGTCGTCGAGTCGGGCGCCGGACCGGCCACCGTCCTCGAAGCCGTCCTGGAGCGGACCGGCTATCTCGCCGAACTGCAGGCGTCGACCGACCCGCAGGACGAGACACGGATCGAGAACCTCCAGGAACTGGCGGCGGTGGCGCTGGAGTTCGAGCAGGAGCGGGCCGAGCAGGAGGGCGCGGGCACCCTCGCCGAGTTCCTGGAGAAGGTCGCGCTCGTCGCCGACTCCGACCAGATCCCCGACGAGGACGAGGACGGATCGGGAGTCATCACCCTGATGACGCTGCACACCGCCAAGGGCCTCGAATTCCCGGTGGTGTTCCTGACCGGCATGGAGGACGGCGTCTTCCCGCACATGCGCGCGCTCGGCCAGGCCAAGGAGCTGGAGGAGGAGCGCCGGCTGGCGTACGTCGGCATCACGCGCGCCCGCGAGCGCCTCTATCTGACGCGTTCCTCCATGCGCAGCGCCTGGGGGCAGCCCTCGTACAATCCGCCGTCGCGTTTCCTGGAGGAGATCCCGGGACAGCACCTGGAGTGGAAGCGCACCGGCCCGATGGCCGCGCCGGCCGGACCGACCGCCGGTATCGCGTCGTCGCTGTCGTCGTCGCGTTCCCGCTCGGGCGGCGGAGCGTCGGGGTTCGCCACCAGGCGGACGACCGACAAGCCGGTGATCTCGCTGGCCGTCGGCGACCGCGTGACCCACGACCAGTTCGGCCTGGGGACCGTCACCGAGGTGAAGGGGTTGGGCGCCGACGCACAGGCGACGATCGACTTCGGGGACGCCAAGCCGAAGCGGCTGCTGCTGAGGTACGCACCGGTGCAGAAGCTCTAGCGACGGGCAGAGGTGCCGGCCGGCTGCGACGAGCGGCCGGCCGGACCGCGTGGCTGCGGGAAGACGTGCGGTGTGACCGTGTCCGGCTGCTATACGGGGGGTTGGGCTACGCCGGTGTCGGGCTACGCGGGGTCGAGGCCGTGGCCGCGCAGCCACGGCAGCGGGTCGATCGCCGCGCCGCCGCCGGGCCTGACCTCGAAGTGGAGGTGTGGGCCGGTGGAGTTGCCGGAGTTGCCGGAGTACGCGATCACGTCACCGGCCTTGACCGAACCGGACCGGATCTTGGTGGTGCTCAAGTGGCAGTACCAGGTCTCGGTGCCGTCCGCCGCGGTCACGATGGCCATGTTGCCGTAGGCGCTGTTGTACTGCGTACGGACGGTGCCGTCGGTCGCGGCCATCACCTCGGTGCCGTACGACACCGGGAAGTCGATGCCCGAGTGCAGGGACATCCAGTTGACGCCGGCCTGGCCGTAGTAGGCGCTGAGGCCGTTCTGCTTGACGGGAAGCACGAACTTGGGGCGCAGCGCCTCGAGACGCTTGGCCTCCTCCAGGCGCTTCTTGCGGTCCGCCTCCTGGCGCGCCTTGAGGTCGATGCGCTCCTGGGTGCGGGAGGCGCGGTCGCCGAAGTCGCGGGCGTCGGCGCTGAGCGCGGCGAGCTGTGTGTCCATCTTGTTGTTCGCGGCGGCCGGCTGGACCGACGCCGGGTCGGCGGCAGCCAGGTTCTGGGTGCTGCCCTCCTTGGTCTCACCGCCGCTGAGGCCGCTGACCGAAGCGGCGGCGATGCCCGCGACGCCCATCACACAGGCGGACGGAACGGCGACGGTGAGGAGCGCGGAGCGCTTCGCCGGAGTGCGGCGACGGCCGCGGCTGCCGCCGGACCGGCGGACGGGGCGCGGCGTGACGGGGGCGGCACCGATGAGCGCGGGCTCGAGCTCCGGCTCCTCGACGGACTCGGCGTCCGTGGCCGTGCTGTCGTCGGTGTGCTGCTCGGCCTCGTGGTCGGTGTCGAACCCGGACCCGTACGCGGTGTCGTACTCGGACGCGTACCCGGCCTCCGACGCGTACTCCCCTTCCGGCTCGTACTCCGCCTCCGACTCGTACTGGCCGTTCTCGACGGCGGAGTCGTAGCCGGGCGTGGGCTCGGGCTCGTACTGCTCCGCGTACTCCTGCGTGTGGTTCGGGGCGTACTCACCGGAGAACTCCGGCAGCAGCTCGGTGCCGAACTCCTGCTCAGGCGTGAACTGTTGCGGCACGACGGCTGCCGCGCCCGTGTTCCAGGCGGTGGCGTCATAGGTGCCGGTCTCGTAACCCGGCGCCGCCCACTGGCCGGTGGCGTCGTACGAGAAAGTGGCCGCGGCCGTCTCGAACTGGCCGGTCTGCGCACCCTGGTTCCACGCGGAGGCGTCGTGCTGCGCGGTGGTGTCGTACTGGCCGCTCGGGTCGTAGGCGACACCGGCCTGCACCCCGGCGTCGTACTGCGCGGTGGTGTCGTACTGGCCGCTCGGGTCGTACTGAGCGGCGGTGGCATACGGGCCGTTGGCGGTGTACTGGCCGGTGGCCTCGGTGAACTGCTGGGCCTGGCCCGCCTGGTGCTGCGCGCCGTACACGTCGTAACCGGCAATGCCTGCCTGGTGCGACCCGGTGTCCCACTGGGACGAGTCGTACTGACCGCTGTGTCCGGCCTCGTGCCCCGGAAGCGCACCGAAGAGCGGGTCGGTTTCAAAGCTGCCGGAGGGGTACCCGTCATATCCGACGTACCCGGCGTGGGCGTGCTGGTCGTTCACCAACTTCTCTCTCGCCTCGGCAGCAGGACCTGTGTTCAGGGGCCGTGGTGCAGTCAGGTCCCGGAGCGAACGCAGTGGCGGCGACTGTACCCGGCGGTATGCAACGGCGACAATCTTCCGCAGGTTTTAGGCAATCAGGAAACGGGCATTCGGCCGTGTTTCGGCGGACTGTGGGCAGAGCTTTGGCCCTACGTTCGAAAAACGTTCGACAATCCGTAACCGCCGAGGCCGCGACTCAGGCAACCGAAACCGCTCCGGACGCGTCCGCCGACGACGTGCTCGTCTCGAGCGCCTGCCGGATGCCGGCGGCGACGGCAGGGTGGACCGGCAGGGCGAGATGGCCGATTCCGCTGACTTGCACGTTCTGGGCGATGAGGTCCGGATGGTCCACACAGGCCGTCTCGACGGGGACCATCAGCTGGTCCAGGTCGCTCCAGAAGCTCACGAAGCGCGTACGGCAGCCCGGCGCGGGCCCGCGCAGCTCCTCGATCAGGGCCGAGCCGGGTCGCATCTGCCGCACGATCGGGTGGGCGCTGGCGAGCGGGGCGACGGTCGTGCCGGAATGCGGGGTGCCGAGCGTGACGAGGGTTCGGACCCGCTGGTCGCCGCCGAGACACTGCACGTAATAGCGGGCGATGAGGCCGCCGAGGCTGTGCCCGACGATGTCGACCTCGCTGCGGCCGGTACGGACGCAGATCTCCTCGATGTGCCGGCCGAGCAACTCGGCGGCGGTGCGGATGTCGCAGGTCAGCGGGGAGTAGTTGAGGCACTCCAGATGACGCCAGCCGTGGCGGGCCAGCGAGCGGCGGAGCAGGACGAAGACGGAGCGGTTGTCGACGAAGCCGTGCAGCAGGACGGCGGGCGGAGGGACGGGTCCCGCGCCGGTCGGCAGCGGGGTGGCGGCGGGCACGGGCCCGCACTCGGGCCCGGCTGCCGGCTCGGCATCGAGAGGGCGCGGGTTGCAGGCGCCCTCGTCCTGTGCTGCGCGGAGGTCGTCGCCCGGCTCGGCGGCGCGGTCCTGCGACAGGCCGGGGCCCGGGCGCTCGGCGAACAGTCCATAGGGGTAGAGCAGCACGTGCCCGGCGAGGATCGCCAGCTCGAGGGCGGAGGCCTGGAGAAAGGTGACAGGAACTCTCAGGTTGCAGAGGCTTCGCAGGTGGCGCACGGGGCGCAGACTCAGGGAAATGAAGGGCACCGCCGTCATGGGCCGACCTCCGTACGGCACCGCGGAGACGACATCGTCCCCGTGTGCCCTCATGGGGGCCTCCGCAGGTACGACCTTGTGCCTTTGGCCCGGCGCCGGATGCCGGTATCGACACCGGGGACGGCGGCGGGCCAAAGGCAAAGGTGCCGTACCCCGGTGCCGCGCGGCTGACGGCTGGGGAGGTACGACCCTGAAGCGGCTCCCTTGTGGTCGTCCCCGTAGGCGGCTTGTGTGCCGCCCGGTACGGGTACGACGCTTAGCGAACTTGTCCCATGTGTGATTTCCCCCTCGCTGACCTCCGCGAAACGGTCGGGTGCGGGATGCTGGGGATAACGTTCGTTCACTGACGACGGAGTCAGGTGTGGAGGCAGTGATGGGTGTGACCGGTCCGATCCGCGTAGTGGTGGCCAAGCCGGGGCTCGACGGCCATGACCGTGGGGCCAAGGTGATCGCGCGTGCGCTGCGCGACGCGGGCATGGAGGTCATCTACACCGGGCTCCACCAGACGCCCGAGCAGATCGTGGACACGGCGATCCAGGAGGACGCGGACGCGATCGGTCTGTCGATCCTCTCGGGCGCCCACAACACCCTGTTCGCCAAGGTGATCGAGCTCCTCAAGGAGCGCGAGGCGGAGGACATCAAGGTCTTCGGCGGCGGCATCATCCCGGAGGCGGACATCGCACCGCTGAAGGAGCTCGGTGTGGCGGAGATCTTCACGCCGGGAGCGACGACGACGTCGATCGTCGACTGGGTCAACGCGAACGTCCGCGAGCCCGCTGGAGCATGACCCGAACGGCCCAGCGGCGGTGCCTCACGGCCGGCCTGGTGGGGTGCCGCAGGGCGCACGGCCGGGGCGTCGTGGGCCGTACGACCGAGGTGCCGTGGGCCGTACGACCGAGGTGCCGTGGGAAGGCCGATCGGGGGGCGCTCCCATCGGGTTGGTTGCTGCGGGCGACGGCTGGGACGAGATGCGTCCGAGTGCGTCACGGTCTGTGACAGGTCGCGGTCCCTGCCGCCGGTCGTCGCGCCGGGCGGCCCGTTCCCGTGGCCGTGGCGATGGGGGACTGGGCCGATCCCTGGTCCTGGCGGTGGCGGGCTGGGCCGGTCCCGTGTCCTGGCAGTGCGGGCTGAGCCGATCCCGTGGTCTTCGTCGGCTGCGGGCGGGGCCGACGCCGCGGTTTTGGCGCGGGCCG
Source organism: Streptomyces sp. NPDC096193 (assembly GCF_040302905.1). Lineage (NCBI taxonomy): Bacteria > Bacillati > Actinomycetota > Actinomycetes > Kitasatosporales > Streptomycetaceae > Streptomyces > Streptomyces sp. NPDC096193. The sequence continues at coordinate 315,021 of NZ_JBEOSJ010000003.1, forward strand.
GTCGTAACCCCGCGTTCGTGGTCGGGTGCGGGCCGGGCCGGCCCCCGCGGTCCTGGTCCGTGAGGGGGCTGCCTCGTGACAGGGCCCCGCTATGCCGACGGCATCAGCTCCTGCCGCATCGCCTCCCGCAGCCTCAGCGTCGAGACCAGGCGCTGGAACGCCTCCGACCAGTAGCCCCCCGCCCCCGGTGACGCCCCCTCCACCTCGTCCGGGGTCGCCGTCAGCAGGTCGAGGCGGCCGGCCTCCGCGGGATCCAGACAGCGCTCCGCCAGCCCCATCACGCCGCTGAAGCTCCACGGGTAGCTGCCGGCGTCGCGGGCGATGTCGAGGGCGTCCACCACCGCGCGGCCCAAGGGCTCCGACCAGGGGACATCGCAGACGCCGAGCAATTGGAACGCCTCCGACAGCCCGTGCGCCGCTATGAACTGCGCGACCCAGGCCGCCCGCTCCTCCTGCGGCAGCGTCGCGAGCAGTTTCGACCGCTCGGCCAGGGACGACGTGCCGGGGCCCGTCTGCGGCGGGGTGCCCGGGGGGCCGAGCAGGGCGCGGGACCAGTCCGCGTCCCGCTGGCGGACCGCCGCCCGGCACCAGGCCGCGTGGAGCTCCTCGCCCCAGCCGTCCGCGACGGGCAGTGCCACGATCTCCTGTGCCGTACGCCCGCCCAGCCGCTCGTGCCAGACGGTCAGGGGCGCCGCCTCCACCAGCTGCCCCAGCCACCACGAGCGCTCACCCCGCCCCGTCGGCGGGGTGGGCACCACTCCGTCGCGCTGCATGTCCGCATCGCACTCGTGCGGCGCCTCCACGGCTATCGACGCGCTGCCGCCGTCCCCGCTGCGGTCCGGGCCCACGCACGACACCGCCCGGGCGGCCATCCGCCCGGCCAGCGCGGAGTGCGGCAGCGCGGAGAGGAGCTCGGCAGCCGTCGCCCGGACATTGCGGCTGCGGTCGGTCAGCGCCTGCTCCAGGAACGGCTCGTCCGCATCCGTCAGTCCGGTACGCAGGGAGTCGAGGAACATCAGCCGGTCCTCGGCCCGCTCGGTCGGCCAAGTGCCGGCCAGCAGAGTCCTCGCCCGGTCCGCGTCATGCGCCCGCACGGCCGCCAGCAGCGCGACCCGCTCGGCGAACAGGCCCTCCTCCCACAGCCGTTGCACCGCTTCCTCGTCGGTGAGGTCCGGCAGCAGGGCGCCGCCGCCCGACGAGCCGCGCAGCGCGAACTTCCACTCCGGATTGAACCGGGCCAGCCACAGCCCGCGCGTCCCGGCGAAGGCGAGTGCCTGCGGCCGCAGGTCGGTGCGGGCGCGGGCCGCGTCCAGCAGCGCGGGCAGCAGCGGCGGCGGTACCCGGTACCCCTGTTCGTTGGCCGCGACCAGCCATTGCGGCAGCAGCTCGGTCAGGTCCGGGGCCGTGCCTCTGCGGCCTCCCGAGGAAGGAGCGGAACGGTCGGCCAGCAGCTGCGCCAGCCGGCGCCGGGCCGGAGCCGGCAGGCGCCGGCGGGTGTCCTCCGGAGCGGGCTCCGGACGGGCGGCAGCCGGAGCCGGTACGAGACCCGCCCTGCGCCGCACGGTGTGGATCGCCGCGGCGTCCAGCAGTGCCGCGGGCGCTTCCTTCCCCGTGGCCGTCACCGCTTCCGGTGGTGTGCGGCGGTCGGTGCCGAGCAGCGCCGAGGTGACGAGCTCTTCCCACAGGGCGTCGTCGGTGATGCTGGTCATGGCGTCCTCCGTACCTTCACAGTTCAGACGAGGGGAACCGTCTCGGCCGTGTCGTCGGACCAGGCGGCGAGGGGGGTGAAGCCCTCGTGACCGCACTCCCCGAACACGGTGACCGGGCCGCCGCCGGACAGCGCGACGAGCTTCCACAGCCCCGGCCGGCGCAGCGTGCCGGGCGACAGGGGCAGCGCCGACTCACCGTCGGCGTCGGTCAGTTGCCATCCGTCGCCGGCCGGGACGGGTATCACCTCGGTCAGGGTCACCGGCCAGGCGTCCAGCCACGGATCGTCCAGCAGAGCTCGCCCGTAGGAATCGAGCGCCACGGCCACCGGCCCGCCCGGCGGCGGTGACACGACCGGGACCGGTGTGCCGAACTGTTCGCCCAGGTCCGCCCGCAGCTGCCCCGCGCCCGCATAGGGAGTCAGCTCCGCGTCGATCATCATGCCCACCGGCAGCGCCAGTTGTGGGGAACGGCCGGCGGCGCCGAAGGACAGGACCATCGCCGTACGCCCGGACGACCGCCCGTGCATCCACGTACGGCGTGTGGTGATCCTGCCGTCGGACGTGTCGTACCGGGCGAGGACCGACCACGCGTCGCGCACCGCTGGTCCCTCCGCCGGCGAGGTGAGGCCGACGCGTGTACGCACCACCGCCGCAAGCGGCTGCGGCAGCCTCTCGATCCCCAGCCACGCCGAGTCCAGCAGATGGATGAGCGCGCACTCCTCCAGCAGCCGCACCGGCCAGCCGGGCCCCGATCCCGGAATCGCACCCAACTCCCGCACCCGGCCCGCCAGTCCCGGCGCCTGGGCGTCGACCATGCGGGCCGCGGTCTCCTCCCACAGGCCGTACCCCGACTGCTCGGCCGCCGCCAGTCCACCGCGCAGCAGATCTCCGAGCCGTTGCTCCAGCTCCGTCGCACCAGCCGTGATCCGGCCGGCCCTGCGCTCCGCCCGCCGCTTGGCCGCCTCCGGGTCGGCACTCCTGGCGGGCGCCCCCGCCGCTCCGTCGCTCCCCTCCTTCTCCACGGCGCGCTTGCGCCGCCCCTCCAGCCACTCCTCGGCCCAGTCCGGCGCACTGCCGGCCTGCACGGCCTTCTCGTCCCCCGCCCAGAGCAGCAGCAGCCCCAGCGCGTGCTTGCAGGGGAACTTCCGGCTCGGACAACTGCACCTGTACGCGGGCCCCGTGGTGTCCACGACCGTCTGATACGGCCTGCCGCCACTGCCCTTGCACAGCCCCCACACCGCTCCCGTGCCGCTCGTGCCTGCCTCGGACCACGGCCCGGCCATGCCGAGCCTGTTTCCCGCTTTGCGTGATGCGTCGTCAGGAGCCAGTGCCAGCACCTGTTCCGACGTCCAGCGCACCCCCTGCTGATTCATGGTGACGACGTTACGGGCGGCCACTGACAAACGCGTCCGACCTGCGAGGACGGTCGATTGTCAGTGGCATGGTGCACGGTGGGAACCACATCGGATCGAACGATCTGGAGGGGGAAGCATGACCGTGTCCGAAACCGGAAATGCCACGGGCGCCGAGGTTCTGCGGCCGCATGCGGAGGACGCCTTCGCGGACGAACTGACGGCGCTCGCCGCGGCGGACGACCGGCCGCGTCCGGTCAACTGGCGGCTGTCGCCCTGGGCGGTCGCCACCTATCTGCTGGGCGGCACACTGCCCGACGGCACGGTGATCACACCGAAGTACGTGGGACCGCGCCGGATCGTCGAGGTCGCCGTCACCACGCTCGCCACCGACCGCGCCCTGCTGCTGCTCGGAGTGCCCGGCACCGCCAAGACCTGGGTCTCCGAGCACCTCGCGGCCGCGGTCAGCGGCGACTCCACCCTGCTCGTGCAGGGCACGGCGGGCACGCCGGAGGAGGCCATCCGCTACGGATGGAACTACGCGCAGCTGCTCGCCCACGGCCCCAGCCGCGACGCCCTGGTGCCCAGCCCCGTCATGCGTGCGATGTCCGAGGGCATGACGGCCCGGGTCGAGGAACTCACCCGTATCCCCGCGGACGTCCAGGACACGCTGATCACGATCCTGTCCGAGAAGACCCTGCCCGTCCCCGAGTTGGGGCAGGAGGTCCAGGCGGTCCGCGGCTTCAACCTCATCGCCACGGCCAACGACCGCGACCGCGGGGTCAATGACCTCTCCAGCGCGCTGCGCCGCCGGTTCAACACCGTGGTGCTGCCCCTGCCCGCGACCCCGGACGCGGAGGTCGACATCGTGTCCCGGCGCGTCGACCAACTGGGCCGCTCGCTCGACCTGCCGGCCGTGCCGGAGGGCCTGGAGGAGATCCGCCGTGTCGTCACCGTCTTCCGGGAGCTGCGCGAAGGCGTCTCCGCCGACGGTCGCACCAAGCTCAAGTCGCCGTCGGGCACGCTGTCCACGGCCGAGGCGATCTCCGTCGTCACCGGAGGCCTCGCGCTCGCCGCGCACTTCGGGGACGGCGTGCTGCGGCCGGGCGACATGGCGGCCGGCATCCTCGGCGCCGTCGTCCGCGACCCGGCGGCCGACCGGGTCATCTGGCAGGAGTACCTGGAGACCGTGGTGCGCGAGCGGGACGGCTGGAAGGACTTCTACCGTGCCTGCCGCGAGGTGAGCGCATGACGGGCCCGCTGCTGCTCGGCGTCCGCCACCACGGACCGGGCTCGGCGCGTGCGGTGCGGGCGGCGCTGGACGCGGCCTCGCCCCGGGTGGTGCTGATCGAGGGCCCGCCGGAGGGTGATGCCCTGCTCGCGCTCGCTGCGGACGAGCAGATGCGGCCGCCGGTCGCCCTGCTGGCCCATGCCGTGGACGACCCGGGGCGGGCGGCGTTCTGGCCGCTGGCCGAGTTCTCCCCGGAGTGGGTCGCGCTGCGCTGGGCGCTCGGTAGGGACGTCCCGGTCCGCTTCATCGATCTCCCGGCCGCGCATTCGCTCGCCCTCGCGGCGGCGGAGGAGGCGGCGGGCCGGGCGCGTCCCGAGCAGCCGGGCCGGCTGGAAGGCGCCGATCCCGACCGGCCCGCGGCGGGTTCGACGGATCCGGGGTGGGACGCGGTGCCGGACGGCGCGGCGTCGACAGAGCTGTCGCAGCGGGAACCGTCGCCGCACGAGCCGTCGGCGGACCGGCCGTTGTCGGACCGGTCGTCTCCACAGGCGGCGGCGGCCGGGAGCGGGGACCCCGAGTGGGATGCCGTCCCGGGAGAGCCGGGAGAGCCGGGAGAGCCGGGACAGCCGGGAGCGGGCCCGGACGGCGCGCCGTCCGACGCCGGCCTGCGCATCGACCCCATCGCCGTCCTCGCCGAGACCGCCGGGTACGACGACCCCGAGCGGTGGTGGGAGGACGTCATCGAGCACCGCGGCACCGATGGTGCGGACGGCGATCCGCGTGCGCCGTTCGCCGCCCTCGGTGAGGCCATGGCCGCGCTCCGCGGCATGTACGGACACGGCGGGCACGACCGCGACCTGGCCCGCGAGGCCCATATGCGGATCCAACTGCGGACGGCGCGCAAGGAGTTCGGAGACGAGGTCGCCGTCGTCTGCGGCGCCTGGCACGTCCCGGCGCTCGCGGAGAAAACCACCCTCACCGCCGACAGGGCGCTGCTCAAGGGACTCCCCAAGGTCAAGACGGAGATGACATGGGTGCCGTGGACCCATCGCCGGCTGGCGCGCCACAGCGGGTACGGCGCGGGCATCGACTCGCCCGGCTGGTACGGGCATCTGTTCCAGGCGACCGACCGTCCCGTGGAGCGCTGGATGACCAAGGTCGCGCGGCTGCTGCGCGACAAGGACCGGATGGTGTCGTCCGCGCATGTCATCGAAGCCGTCCGGCTGGCGGAGACCCTTGCGGCCATGCGCGGCCGCCCTCTCGCGGGACTGACCGAGACGACCGACGCGATCCGCGCCGTGATGTGCGACGGCTCGGACGTGCCGCTCGACCTGATCCGGGACCGGCTCGTCGTCGGGGACGTGCTCGGCGAGGTGCCGGACGCCGCTCCCGCCGTGCCCCTGCAGCGGGACCTCACCCGGCTCCAGCGCAGTCTGCGGCTCAAGCCGGAGGCGCTGGAGCGGGAGGTGGAGCTGGATCTGCGCAAGGACAACGACGCGGCCAAGAGCCGGCTGCTGCACCGGCTGTGCCTGTTGTCCGTCGGCTGGGGCGAGCCGGTGACGGGACGGGGCAGCACGGGCACCTTCCGGGAGAGCTGGCGGCTGCGCTGGGAGCCCGAGCTGTTCGTCAAGGTCGCCGAGGCCGGCGTGTGGGGCACCACCGTGCTCTCGGCCGCCACGGCGAAGGCGGAGAGCACGGCGGTGTCGGCGACCGCCCTCGCCGAGGTGACCATGCTCGCCGAGCAGTGCCTGCTGGCCGAACTGCCCGAGGCGCTCTCCGTCGTGATGAAGGCGCTCGCCGACCGCGCCGCACTCGACGCCGACGTCGGTCACCTGGCTCAGGCTCTGCCCGCCCTTGCCCGCTCACTGCGCTACGGCGACGTACGGTCCACCGACACCGCCGCACTCGGCGAGGTCGCCACCGGGCTCGCCGAGCGGATCTGCGTCGGCCTGCCGCCCGCGTGCACGAACCTCGACGCGGACGGCGCGGCCGAGATGCGCGGCCACTTGGACGCGGTCCACACCGCGATCGGTCTGCTGCCGAGGGCAGCCGAACTGAGCAGCCGATGGGGGTCGGTGCTGCACCGGCTCGCCGGGCGCGACACCGTACCGGGGGTGATACGCGGCCGGGCCGCCCGGCTGCTGCTGGACGACGGGCGGCTCGGGGAGGACGAGGCCGCGCGGCTGATGAGCCTCGCCCTCTCGCTCGGTACTCCGCCCGCGGAAGCCGCCGCCTGGATCGAGGGGTTCGTCGGAGGTGCGTCGGGGGGCGGCATGCTCCTCGTCCATGACGAGCGCCTGCTCGGCCTGGTCGACGCCTGGCTGACGAGCGTCCCGGCCGACGCGTTCACGGACGTTCTGCCGCTGCTGCGCCGTACGTTCTCCGCGTACGAGCCGGGGGTGCGCCGCACACTCGGCGAGCTGGTCCGGCGGGGACCTGCCGCGGCACCGGGCGGTCCGGCGCGACCACAGGCGGGGATGCCCGGCTTCGGTGCCGGACTGGACGAGGAGCGCGCGGACGCCGTGCTGCCCGTGTTGCGGATGCTGCTCGGAATCGACGACAACGACCTTGCGGGGGTGGGCCGATGACCTGGACGACTGATCCGGCGACGTCAGATCGGGCGACCGATGTGACGGCGACGGATGTGACGGCGACGGAGCGGACCATGGCGGAGGCGGTGCCCGGTGACGAACGGCTGCGCCGGTGGCGGCTCGTCCTTGGCGGCGAGTCGGCGGACGGCACGGGCTGCTTCCTCGCCGGGACCGACGTGGCGATCGACGGAGCCCTGACCGCCCTCTACGGCAACAGCGGCGGGAGGCCCGCCGGCGACCGCAGCCGCAGTCGTTCGGCCGGGCTCGGCGCCTCCGCGCCGTCCGTGGCGCGCTGGCTCGGCGACATCCGTACGTACTTCCCGAGCTCCGTCGTCCAGGTGATGCAGCGCGACGCCATCGACCGGCTCGGGCTGTCCACGCTGCTGCTGGAGCCCGAGATGCTGGAGGCCGTGGAGGCGGACGTCCACCTCGTCGGCACCCTGCTCTCCCTCAACAAGGCGATGCCCGAGACGACCAAGGAGACTGCCCGGGCCGTCGTGCGGAAGGTGGTCGACGACCTGGAGAAGCAGCTCGCGACCCGGACGCGGTCGACGCTCACCGGAGCTCTGGACCGGTCCGCGAAGATCAACCGTCCGCGTCACCGGGACATCGACTGGGACCGCACCATCCGGGCGAACCTCAAGAACTATCTGCCCGAGTTCAACACGGTCGTCCCCGAGCGGCTCATCGGATACGGACGGGCGTCGCAGTCAGTGAAGAAGGACGTCGTGCTCTGCATCGACCAGTCCGGTTCGATGGCCGCGTCCGTTGTCTACGCCTCGGTGTTCGGTGCGGTCCTCGCGTCCATGCGCTCCATCGCCACCCGACTCGTCGTCTTCGACACCGCGGTCGTCGACCTCACCGACCAGCTGGACGACCCGGTCGACGTGCTCTTCGGCACCCAGCTCGGCGGCGGTACCGACATCAACAGGGCACTGGCGTACTGCCAGTCGCAGATCACCCGGCCCGCCGACACCGTGGTGGTCCTGATCAGCGACCTGTACGAGGACGGCATCCGGGACGAGATGCTCAAACGGGTGGCCGCGATGAAGGCGTCGGGTGTGCAGTTCGTGGCGTTGCTCGCCCTGTCCGACGAGGGGACGCCGGCGTACGACCGGGAGCATGCGGCGGCTCTCTCGGCACTGGGAGCTCCGGCGTTCGCCTGTACGCCCGACCTCTTTCCGGACGTGATGGCGGCCGCGATCGAGAAACGGCCACTGCCCATACCGGACATGGCGGCGCATCAGTAACAGGGGACTTGCGCAGCCCCGGGAGGAACGTGCGAGCATCGTCCCCGATCGACGCGGAACGTCTGCTTCCGCCGACGGGAAAGGTCTCTCACCGTGTCTGCCGCAGCTGCTCCCTCCGCTGCTGCCGTTCTGCGCGCAGTGCGCGGGGCGGCGGTCCAGCAGCGGGCGGCGCGGGGGCGGGCGCTTCGGGTGCTGCTGTTCCTCGGCGGCCTGTTGACGGTCGGATTCCTCTACGGCGGCCAGGCGCACGCGGCGGAGGCGACGGCCCCCGCGGAGTCGGTGACGACGGTCGGGTCCAACACGGCGCAGGACGTGGGCGGTGCGCCCGAGGACGTCGCGCGACGTGCGGCGGCCTCGGGGCCCTCGGAAGCCGCCGGGGCGTCGAGGTCCGCCGGCCACGTGGCGCCCGTACCGAACACGGGCGCGCAGAGGCCGGCCCAAGTTCCGCGGCCTGTACGGGAGATGGACGAGCCGGTGCGGGCGGCCGCTCACGACACCGCCCGTCCCGTCACGCGGCCGCTGAACCGGTCGATCGTCGAACCGCTCGCGGAACCTCAGGTCGAGTCGCTGGCCGAATCGCTCGTCGGGCCGACGAAGCCGATCCTGGCCCAGACGTCTGGCCTTCCCCATGTGCCGGGCCCTTCCCAGGACCTGACGCCGCCCCTCAGCTCACCGCCCCTCAGCTCACCGCCCCTCAGCTCACCGTCCCTCGACCCACCGCTCCTCGACTCACCGTCCCTCGACGGGAACGAGCCGCAGACAGCTCCGCAGCTCTCGCCCGATGGCACCTCGGCGCTCCGCCCCGGGTCCCACGCGGATGCATGCGGACCCGCAGCCGAAACTCCGGCGACGGCGGCGACGGCGGCGACGGCCGTGAACCGGACCTTCGGCGCGGACCGTTCCGTCCGTGCGGCTGTCGGTGCCCCGACCAGGGCGGACAGCCCTGCCCCAACGCCCGGGCAGGCACCGGGAAAGCCGTGCGGCATCGTGCCCGGTGCGCTCCAGCAGTCCGGCGACAGCCACACGCCGCGGCCGGGCGACCAGGCGGCGCACACCGCGGACGGTACGGCCTTCGCGCTGGTGCCCGGCGCGGTCCGGGCGGCGGCCGGCGAGCCGACGCGTGAACGACCCGGCGACATCCTCGAATTCCCCGGCTAGGGCAGCCCCTTCCCCCCTCAAGACCTCCCGCGCGGGGGTGGGACAGGTCTGCCCGCCGTCCGGACGACTCCGGACAGCCGAACACTTTCGAAGGATCAGAAGCCAGCATGAACAAGAACATTCGCCGTTCCATAGCCGTAGCCGCCACCGCCTCCGGGATGTGGGCGCTCGGCACCGCCATGGCGAGCGCCGACGAGCTTCCCGTCTCCGTGCCGCTCGCCACGCCGGACACGGCGGGCGAGCTCCCGGCGGCGCCGGAGGTCCCCGAGGCACCCGTGGCCCCGGAGACCGCGGTCGTCCCCGAGGTGAAGGACCTCCCCGAAGCCCAGGACCTCGCGTCGGCCGCCCAGCACATCGGTCACGACGCCGAGCACGACGTCGAGCGCACCGCCGCTGAGGCGCAGGGGGAGATCGACTACCTCTTCGGTCCTCTGTCCGACTTCGCTCCCGAGCTCGAGCAGGTTCCGGCCGGCGCGCAGGCGCAGGTCCGGAGCACGGTCGATGCCACGGGTCCCGTCGTCGACGAGACGGCCACTGCCGTGCTCCCGCCCGTGGCCGCCACCGCCGTCGACTCGGTCCTCCCCGTCGCCGGCCGGGCCGCGGGTGACGCGGGTGTCCTCGCGGGAGGTGTCGTCGGCGAGGTGTCGCCGTTCGCGGGCGGCATCGTCTCCGGCGTCCAGCCCCTGGCCGGGGGCGTCGTCTCCGAGGTCGGCCCGTTCGCCGGCGGTGTGGCCGGTTCGGTCAGCCCGGTGGTCGAGGCCGTCGTCTCCCATGTGCAGCCGGTCGCCCACGGCATCGGCGGCAGCACGGGCAACCTCGCGCAGGGGGTGGCCGGGGACGTGCAGCCGTTCGCGGGTGCCGCGCTCTCCGGCGTACAGCCCTTCGGCCACGACCTGACGGGCACCGTCACCGCCGACGTCCACCCGCTCGCGGGCAACGCCGTCGACGGCGTCCAGGGTGCGGCCTCCGCCGTGACGCCGAGCTACGTCCCGGCAGGCCCGTCGTACGGCATCTGAGACGGTCACCTGACCGATCCGTCCGGGGCTCAGGAACCGATCCGTCCGCGCTCAGGATCCGATCCGTCCGGGGTCCGGAACCGATCGGTCCAGGGCCCGGGATCAACCGTCCGGGATCGTCCGGCATCCCGAACGGTTCCGCAGCAGATCCGGCGCAGATCCCACGGCATCTGTCGAAATCGCCGGATACCCGGGCGAATACCTTGCCGACCCGGTGGGCAGCAAGGAAGCAACGGCCCGGGCCGGATCATCGGGCGGTCCTCATTGGGGTGAGGGCCGCCCGGCTCGGACGCGTCCCTCGTAGGTGTCCGCGGGTGTCCGTCGGCGGGCGCGGCCGATGATGCGGCCTGTGACTGTTATCACCGCTCATCTGTGAGCTGCAATTTAGGGAGCCACGTTCCACGGGGATAACCTGCGAGGCGGACATGCCGCGTGCCCGGACACCGTGTACGCCTTCCTTGTGACACCGCAGTCACGTTGCCCTTCGCGGCACGCCCACGCAGACAACGAACCGCGATGATGAGAAAAGGGACGGACGCGCGTGGACCTGTTCGAGTACCAGGCGAGGGACCTCTTCGCCAAGCACGGTGTACCGGTGCTGGCCGGTGAAGTCATCGACACGCCTGAGGCGGCGCGCGAGGCTACGGAGCGTCTGGGCGGCAAGTCGGTCGTCAAGGCGCAGGTCAAGGTCGGTGGCCGCGGCAAGGCCGGCGGCGTGAAGCTGGCCGACGGCGCGGACGACGCGGTCGAGAAGGCCGGTCAGATCCTCGGTATGGACATCAAGGGCCACACGGTCCACAAGGTGATGATCGCCGAGACCGCGCCCGAGATCGCCGAGGAGTACTACGTCTCGTACCTCCTCGACCGCACCAACCGCACCTTCCTGGCCATGGCCTCCGTCCAGGGCGGCATGGACATCGAGGAGGTCGCGGACAAGACCCCCGAGGCCCTCGCGAAGGTCCCGGTCGACTCCAACGAGGGTGTCACCCTCGAGAAGGCCCGCGAGATCGTTGCGCAGGCGAAGTTCCCGGCCGAGGTCGCGGAGCAGGTCGCCGAGATCCTCGTGACGCTGTGGAAGACCTTCATCGCCGAGGACGCGCTCCTCGTCGAGGTCAACCCGCTGGCCAAGGTCGCCGACGGCCGTGTCATCGCCCTCGACGGCAAGGTCTCGCTCGACGAGAACGCCGAGTTCCGGCAGCCGGGCCACGAGGAGTTCGTGGACCACGCCGCAGCCAACCCGCTCGAGGCTGCCGCGAAGGCCAAGAACCTCAACTACGTCAAGCTCGACGGCGAGGTCGGCATCATCGGCAACGGCGCGGGTCTGGTCATGTCGACCCTCGACGTCGTCGCGTACGCCGGTGAGGCGCACGACAACGTCAAGCCCGCCAACTTCCTCGACATCGGTGGCGGCGCCTCCGCCGAGGTGATGGCGAACGGCCTGGAGATCATCCTCGGCGACCCGGACGTCAAGTCCGTCTTCGTCAACGTCTTCGGTGGCATCACCGCCTGTGACGAGGTCGCCAACGGCATCGTCCAGGCCCTGGAGCTGCTGAAGTCCAAGGGCGAGGAAGTCACCAAGCCGCTGGTCGTGCGCCTCGACGGCAACAACGCGGAACTGGGTCGCAAGATCCTCTCCGACGCGAACCACCCGCTCGTGCAGCGCGTGGACACCATGGACGGCGCGGCCGACAAGGCCGCCGAGCTCGCCGCGGCTGCGAAGTAAGGGACGAGGGACACCACAGTCATGGCTATCTTCCTCACCAAGGACAGCAAGGTCATCGTCCAGGGCATGACCGGCGCCACCGGCATGAAGCACACCAAGCTCATGCTCGCCGACGGCACCAACATCGTCGGCGGTGTGAACCCCCGCAAGGCCGGCACCAGCGTCGACTTCGACGGCACCGAGGTGCCCGTCTTCGGCTCCGTCGCCGAGGCGATGGAGAAGACCGGGGCGGACGTCTCCGTGCTCTTCGTGCCGCCGGCCTTCGCCAAGGCCGCCGTCGTCGAGGCGATCGACGCCGAGATCCCGCTGGCCGTCGTCATCACCGAGGGCATCGCGGTGCACGACTCCGCCGCCTTCTGGGCGTACGCCACCAGCAAGGGCAACAAGACCCGGATCATCGGCCCGAACTGCCCCGGCCTGATCACTCCCGGCCAGTCCAACGCCGGCATCATCCCGGGCGACATCACCAAGCCCGGCCGCATCGGTCTCGTGTCGAAGTCCGGCACGCTGACCTACCAGATGATGTACGAGCTCCGTGACATCGGCTTCTCGTCCGCCGTCGGCATCGGTGGCGACCCGGTCATCGGCACCACGCACATCGACGCTCTGGCGGCCTTCGAGGCCGACCCGGAGACCGAGCTGATCGTGATGATCGGTGAGATCGGCGGCGACGCCGAGGAGCGTGCGGCCGACTTCATCAAGGCCAACGTCACCAAGCCGGTCGTCGGTTACGTCGCGGGCTTCACCGCCCCCGAGGGCAAGACGATGGGCCACGCCGGCGCCATCGTGTCCGGCTCGTCCGGCACGGCGCAGGCGAAGAAGGAGGCCCTCGAGGCCGCGGGCGTCAAGGTCGGCAAGACCCCGACCGAGACGGCCAAGCTCGCGCGCGAGATCCTCGGCGGCTGATCATCACCGTCTAAACCTCCGCCGTACGCACGGACGGGCCCGCGCCTCATGACGAGGCGCGGGCCCGTCCGCGTTCCCGGCAGTCACAGGTGCCGTGACCGCCGCCGTCCTACGGGATGGTCGGTACGAGCCGTTCCGGGCCGTGGGCCGGCTCGGACAGCAGCTGCTGGCGCAGCATGAAACTGCGCGGGTTGATCGGCTGCGGCCCCGCGAGCGGCGGTACCCCGCCGACCTGATGGCCGGGGGAGACCGCCGGCTCGTACCGCGTCGGCGCCGTGGCCAGGGTGAAACCCGTGGCGCCCATGATCAGCGTGGTGACGCTGAGGGCGGCCCGCGTCCACAGCCAGGCCCGGCGTTCGCTGCTCGTCCGTACGGCACGAGGCGGGTTCAGCTGCGGCGCGGGACCTGCGTTCACGAGCGCGATCAGCTGATTGCGCAGGACCGTGGGATCGCTGAGATGGGGGAGCTGCTCGGCGATGGCCTCGCGCGCGTGCAGCAGACGGTTCGCCGCCGCGGGAGTGCTCGCCTCCGTTTCGGCGGCCGTGTCGGGCAGGTTGAGGCCGAGACCGTCGTGGAGCACGAGCGTGCGGCGGTAGGGGGGCGGCAGCTCCAGCAGCGCTTCGAGCAGTTCGCGCTGTTCGCTGTCGACGAGCGGCGGGTTGTCGGGGTGCCGGTGGACGGGCCGCAGCCGCTGCCAGGGAGACATGGCGAACTCGTACGCGGCCGCCCGCACCCAGCCCGCCGGGTCGCGGTCGCGGGCCACCTCGGGCCAGCGCTGCCACGCGAGGTGGAAGGCGCGCTCGACGGACTCGTGGGCGAGCCTGCGCCGGCCGGTGAGCAGGTAGGCCTGGCGTACGAGGCCGGGGGCGCTGTACGTGTACAGGGCGTCGAAGGCCTCGGCGGGGGTGGACACGGGTCGCCTGCACGGCGGCTCCGTGTCGGCCGCCGTCCCTGCCGCCGGGTCCGTGCCGGGCTTGCCTTCACCACCGCCCGCGCCCGCGTCATCGGCGCCGGAGGCGCTTACGCCCTGGCTCATGTCATCGGCGCCGTACCCGGCGTCCCCGGCCGTCGGCGGCATCCCCGCAGTGGTGCCGGCCGACTTCGAGTCCGCTGCCGGCGACGCTGTCTGCACCGGCCTCAGCTCCACCGGCACCGGACCCCCGGCCGTCTCCCGAGGACCCTCGGTCGCCGACGTCGCCGACGTCGCCGACGTGGCCGGGGTGGCCGGGGTGGTCGTGACCGTCGGGATCGTCGTGGCCCGGGCGGTCGTCAAAGCGGAGTTGTGCGGTGGCGTGTTCTGCGGCAGAGATGCCGAGGAAGGCTGTCGCCCCGACACCGTCTCCCGCTCCGGCTTCTCCGCCGGCGCCGGCCCCGCCGCCGGTTCCGGTTCCCGTTCTGGTTCCGCTTCCGGCCCGGGTGCCGGAAGCGGGTCGGTCAGCAGCTTGGCGTACACCTCGCGCCTGCGCCCCCGAGGGCTGCTGCGGCCGGTCTCCCACGCCCGGATCGTGGCCTTCGTGACGCCGACGGCGGTGGCGACCTCCTGCTCGCTCATCGCCTTCGCCTCGCGCAGCCTGCGGCGCTCCTTGGGGGAGGGCAGCGGAGTGCGCGAACCGGAGGGTGTCGTGCTCTGGGTCATGACCGGCTCCCCGAAGCGCAGCACTCTGCGGAAAAGTACATAAACGTATATTGAGCGACACAACGGCTATTCGCCTGTTACCCGGATAAAGCGCGTGTCGTTGGCAGCATGGCCGCGTGACCCAGACGACCGATCACAGCCCCCCGTTCTCGGCTCCGGTCCTGCTCCAGGGCGGCCGGCGGCCCGCCCTGGCCGCATGCCTCCTCCGCGGGGCGATCGCGGCGGGGCTCGGGCTCGGTACGTTCGCCGTCCTGGTGATCGCGCTGTGGATCAGTTCGCCGTATCCGGACAGCGGTCCGAACGGGGCGCTGCATGTGGCGGCCGGGCTGTGGCTGCTCGCCCACGGCACGGAGCTCGTCCGATCCGAGACCCTCTCCGGGCAGCCGGCGCCCATCGGGATCGTGCCGCTGCTGCTCGTCGTGCTGCCGGTCTGGCTCGCGCACCGGGCGGCCCGCGACGGGCTGCTGCCCGCCGACGACCGGCCGCGCCCGTCGGCGCGGGGTGCGCTGTGTGCGGTCAGCCTGGGATACCTGCTGGTCGGAGCCGCCGCCACGGTCTACGCGGCGGGCGGACCACTGGCGCCGGATCTGCTGAGCGCCGTGCTGCATCTGCCGCTGGTGACCGCCGCCGCGGTGGGTGCGGGGGTGTGGACGGCGAGCGGCCGTCCGGGCGGTCCGCTGCCGGAATGGGTGCCCGCGCGCCTGCGGAAGGAACTCGCCCGTACGCGGGTGGCCGTCGCCATGCGCTCCGGGGCGGCCGGGGCGCTGACCCTGCTGGGCGGTGGCGCACTGCTGGTGGCGGCCTCGATGGTGTGGAACGCGGACGCCACCCAGGACTCGTTCCTGCACCTCGCGGACGTGTGGTCGGGACGGCTCGCGGTGCTGATGCTGGGGCTGGCGCTGGTGCCCAACGCGGCGGCGTGGGCCGCCGCGTACGGGCTGGGGCCGGGCTTCGCGCTCGGCACGGGAGCGACGGCGACCCCGCTGGCGCTCACCGGGGACCCCGCGCTGCCGCACTTCCCGTTGATCGCCGCGGTGCCGGCCGAGGGGCCCGGCACCCCGCTGAACTGGGTCGCTGTGGCCGTTCCGCTCGCCGCGGCGCTGATCGTCGCCCACTTCACCGCGGATCGGGCCGCGCCCCGCCACGGTGACCGCGCGACGGCGTGGGGGATGGGCGAGACCGCGCTGGCGGCCTTGCAGGGCGCGGTGGTCTGCGGGGTACTGACGGCTGTTCTCGCGGCGGCGGCCGGCGGGCCGCTCGGCACGGGACGGCTGACGGCGTTCGGCCCGGTGTGGTGGCTGACGGGCGCGGCCGCGCTGGTCTGGTCGGCGCTCGTCGCGGTACCGGTGGCCCTGGGACTGCGGGCCTGGCGGGTACGAGGCCGAGCCGCCGGTGCCGACGGGTCATCGGCTCCGGCCGCCGCTGTTCCGGGACCCGCGTCACCGGCCCCCGGCGGCGCGGGCGGCGTGGAGGTGGACGACATGGACGATGCGGAGTTCGACCCGTACGACTTCCTGCCGGAGTTCCCCACGGGGTCCCGGAAGACCGACGCGGACGGCACGTCCGGTGCGCACGGCGAGTCGTCGGAAGGGGCCGGTGACACCGGGTCGGACCCCGACGACCGCGCGCCGTGGGCCGTGCCGGTCAGCCCGTGGCCCAAGGCTCCCGGGTTGTCGAGCATCGCCCTGGACGCCGAACGCGCGAAGGCGGACGGCGAGGATGTGGACGGCGAGACGCCGGACGTTTCGGCGGTGGGCCGGACGGAAGACCCCGCGACAGGCCCCATGGGAAGTCCCGCGACGAACCCCACGGATACGGACGCCGCACGGCAGAACTCCACGCGCCCGGCCCGACTGCCCGACAGGCTCGCGGGCAGTGCGGACGCGGACCGGGGCGACTCCGGTCCGCCCGCTACTCCTTGACGCCGATGATCCCGCGCAGCGGGTCGGGCAGCTCGTCGTTGCAGGCCAGCTGCCCGGTCTTCGTCAGCGAGTCGTTCACGCAGGTGTAGTAGTCCCGGTAGACCAGCTGCGCCGTGAAGGACGCGGCCACGATCACCAGGGCGAGGCTCGCCATCACCAGACCGCTGACGGCGGACGTGATCTGCGAGCGGTTCGGGGTCTGCGGCACCTGTGGGGTGGCCGGCGGCGCGACCGTCGGGTCCGCCGGCCGACGCTGGGGCTTGGCGCGCAGGGCACTGATCGCCCAGTACAGCGCGAGCGCGCCGAGCAGCAGCGCGATCTCCGGGAAGTCGAACAGGGCGAAGAAGAACGCCCACATGCCCGAGAGCAGTGCGTAGCGCGCCCGGCGCTGGGACGGGTCGGTCGGGTCCCAGCGCATGCCGCCCGTACCGGGAGGTCCGCCTTCGTGGCCCTGC
Organism: Streptomyces sp. NPDC096193; assembly: GCF_040302905.1. Lineage (NCBI taxonomy): Bacteria > Bacillati > Actinomycetota > Actinomycetes > Kitasatosporales > Streptomycetaceae > Streptomyces > Streptomyces sp. NPDC096193. The sequence continues at coordinate 331,970 of NZ_JBEOSJ010000003.1, forward strand.
TGTCCGCCGCTGTTCTGCTGGTTCTGGCCGTCGGAGCGGCCGCCGAAGCCGCCCGAGGAGCGGCCCGGCTGGCGGCTGCTCCACTGGCTGCCCCACACGGGCCGGTCGTCGGAGCCGGACGGGTCGGAGGAACCGGAGCCCTGGCCGGATTCCGATCCGGACGAGTCGTCGGGGGAACCGGAGGAACCGTCGTTCGCCGGGCGCCGGGGCTGCCACGGCTGGTCCGGCCGCCCCTCGGGCGGAGGGGCGAAGGGGTTGTTGTCGTCCGTGGACTGGCGCTCCCGCGGCAACAGGAGGTCCGTACGGCGGCGTCGGTCCGGCATCTGGTGAACGTCTTCCCCTCAGACCCTGTCGCGCGTGGGGTCTTGTGTCGTCGTGCCCGTCGAGGGACGGGTCCTGTCCCCAGACGCTACCTCCCGGGCGCGCCCCCGTCCCGTGGGGGCTCTTCTGTGTGCCGGTATCGTTGCTGACGGTCGGCCTCTTCGTAGAGTTCCCCGTATCGAGGGGTGCGATCCGTTCGTACGACCGTACAAAGACGTACAGCCCGCGACACGCACTGCCACGCGCACTGCGACACCGCGGGAAACACCGCGACATCACCGCGAGAAAGAGACCCGCCGTGGCCTCCCCGCCCCTCTCCGTCCGACCGGCCCCGGATCGACCGGCCCGCCTGGTGGTCCTGGTCTCCGGTTCCGGCACCAACCTCCAGGCGCTGCTCGACGCCATCGGCGACGATCCGGCCGGCTACGGCGCCGCCGTGGTCGCCGTCGGCGCGGACCGCGACGGGATCGCCGGACTGGAGCGCGCCGAGCGCGCCGGACTTCCCACGTTCGTGTGCCGGGTCAAGGACCACGAGTCCCGTGACGCGTGGGACCGGGCGCTCACCGAGGCGACGGCGGCATACGAGCCCGACCTCGTCGTCTCGGCGGGATTCATGAAGATCGTGGGCAAGGAGTTCCTCGCCCGCTTCGGCGGCCGGTGCGTCAACACGCATCCCGCGCTGCTGCCCAGCTTTCCCGGCGCCCACGGTGTCCGTGACGCGCTCGCGTACGGGGCCAAGGTGACCGGGTGCACCGTCCACTTCGTCGACGACGGCGTCGACACCGGCCCGATCATCGCGCAGGGCGTGGTGGAGGTGCGGGACGAGGACCACGCGGACGGTGGGACCGCGCTTCACGAGCGCATCAAGGAAGTCGAGCGAGCACTGCTCGTCGAGGTCGTGGGGCGTCTGGCCCGTAACGGCTACCGCATTGAGGGACGAAAGGTAGTTTTCCCGTGACTGTTGAGACTGCGAAGCGGGCCATCCGGCGAGCGCTGGTCAGTGTGTATGACAAGACGGGGCTGGAGGAGCTCGCGCGCGGGCTGCACGAGGCGGGCGTGGAACTGGTCTCCACCGGATCGACCGCCGGGAAGATCGCCGCGGCCGGAGTGCCGGTCACCAAGGTCGAGGAGCTCACCGGCTTTCCCGAGTGCCTGGACGGCCGGGTCAAGACGCTGCACCCCCGCGTGCACGCCGGCATCCTCGCCGACCTGCGCCTGGAGTCCCACCGCGAGCAGCTCGCCGAGCTCGGTGTCGAGCCGTTCGACCTGGTGGTCGTGAACCTCTACCCGTTCCGCGAGACCGTCGAATCCGGCGCCTCCCCGGACGAGTGCGTCGAGCAGATCGATATCGGCGGCCCCTCTATGGTGCGCGCCGCCGCCAAGAACCACCCCTCGGTCGCGGTCGTCACCAGCCCCGAGCGGTACGGCGACGTGCTGACCGCCGTCGCCTCCGGCGGCTTCGACCTCGGCGCGCGCAAGCGGCTCGCGGCGGAGGCCTTCCAGCACACGGCCGCCTACGACGTCGCCGTGGCCTCCTGGTTCGCGTCCGCGTACGCCCCGGCCGACGACTCGCCGTTCCCCGACTTCCTCGGCGCCACGTACGAGCGCTCCCACGTCCTGCGCTACGGCGAGAACCCGCACCAGGGCGCCGCGCTGTACGTGAACGGCAACGGCGGTCTCGCCGAGGCCGAGCAACTGCACGGCAAGGAGATGTCGTTCAACAACTACACTGACACGGAGGCCGCGCGGCGCGCCGCGTACGACCACGCCGAGCCGTGTGTGGCGATCATCAAGCACGCCAACCCGTGCGGTATCGCCGTCGCCGCGGATGTCGCCGAGGCGCACCGCAAGGCGCACGCCTGCGACCCGCTGTCCGCGTTCGGCGGGGTCATCGCCGTCAACCGCCCGGTCTCGGTAGCCATGGCGGAGCAGGTCGCGGAGATCTTCACCGAGGTCATCGTCGCTCCGGCGTACGAGGACGGCGCGGTCGAGGTGCTCGCCCGCAAGAAGAACATCCGGGTGCTGCGCTGCCCCGTCGCACCCTCGGCGCCGGTCGAGATCAAGCCCGTCGACGGCGGGGCGCTGCTCCAGGTGACGGACCGCCTCCAGGCCGACGGCGACGACCCGTCGGCGTGGACCCTCGCGACCGGCGACGCCCTGGACGCCGCCGAACTGGCGGACCTGGCCTTCGCGTGGCGGGCCTGTCGCGCGGTCAAGTCCAACGCGATCCTGCTGGCGAAGGACGGTGCGTCGGTCGGCGTCGGCATGGGCCAGGTCAACCGCGTCGACTCGGCGAAGCTCGCGGTGGAGCGCGCGGGCGAGGAGCGTGCGCGGGGCGCGTACGCGGCCTCCGACGCGTTCTTCCCCTTCCCCGATGGTCTGGAGATCCTGACCGCCGCGGGCGTCAAGGCCGTGGTGCAGCCGGGCGGTTCGGTCCGTGACGAGCAGGTCGTCGAGGCGGCGAAGAAGGCGGGCGTGACGATGTACTTCACCGGGACGCGTCACTTCTTCCACTGACGGTCGCCGCTGACGGGTTCCGCTGACGGATCCCGTCGACCACGTCGGAGGTCCTTGGGGACGGACACGCGTACGGCCCGCCGGTTGCTCAACCGGCGGGCCGTACGGGGTGTTACGGGCTGTACGTGCAGTGCGGGGTCAGTGCCGCGGGCGGGCGAACCACTCGCCGCCGTCGGACTTGCCGACGAACACCGTGACGAGGATGGCGAGCACGGTGTGCGCCAGACCCACGACGATGAACGGGTAGATGCCGAGAATCGCGGTGATGATGCCGAACACCATGGTGGTGACACGGATACCGCTTCCGCCCGTCTTGAACTTGATGGCGAGGAAGACCGCGAGCGCACCCCAGAGCAGGGCGCCGACGCCGATGGCGTAGACCGCGCCGGTGGAGAAGTCGGCCAGGTCCTGGAACTGCACGTCGTCCCGGAGCGACGGGTCGTCCTGCGCCTTGTCGATGGCCGCGCCCGTGAGGAACATGACCACGGCGCCGATGACCTGGAGGCCGGCGATCACGTAGAGCATCACGCGTGCGGCCTTCACACCGCCGGGCATCTCCGTGGGGCCCATCCCGTAGCCGCCGCCACCGTAGGGCTGGACCGGCGGTGCCTGCGGGTAGCCGTAACCGGGCTGCCCCTGGGGCTGGCCCTGCTGCGGATAGCCGTAGCCCGGCTGACCGCCCTGCTGCTGGCCGTAGGGGTTGTTCGGGTCGCCGAAGCTCATGGCGGGTTTCCTCCGTTGAAAGTGCGGGGACTGCGCGGTCCCGGCGGAGGAACGTCACACGAGCTCAGCGGTCGGCCCCCCAACCTTTTCCGCGGCACTGCGCGGCTCATCGTCGTCTCCACGTCGACTTTTTGTCCAGTCGGTATGCGTATGTGTTGTGCAAGTGCAACCTCCGCTTCCGGGTGCCGGGTGGGGGTGTCCAGGGCCCGGTGCGGAGCGGAATTGGAACCGGGGCGGGTCCATCCGCGAGGATGGGTGCATGACTGCCCAGATTCTCGATGGCAAGGCCACCGCAGCCGCGATCAAGTCCGATCTGACCGTCCGCGTGGCGGCCCTCAGGGAGAAGGGCGTCACGCCCGGTCTCGGGACCCTGCTGGTCGGGGACGACCCGGGCAGCCGCTGGTACGTGAACGGCAAGCACCGCGACTGCGCGCAGGTCGGCATCGCATCGATCCAGCGCGAACTGCCGGACACCGCCACCCAGGAAGAGATCGAGGCGGTCGTCCGCGAACTCAACGACAACCCCGAGTGCACCGGCTACATCGTCCAGCTCCCGCTTCCCAAGGGCATCGACACCAACCGGGTCCTGGAGCTGATGGACCCGGCCAAGGACGCGGACGGGCTGCACCCGATGAGCCTCGGCAAGCTGGTGCTCGGCGTGGAGGGGCCGCTGCCCTGCACTCCGTACGGCATCGTCCAGCTGCTGCGTCACCACGACGTCGAGATCAACGGCGCCAATGTGGTCGTCGTCGGCCGCGGCATCACCATCGGGCGGCCGATGCCGCTGGTGCTGACCCGCAAGTCCGAGAACGCGACCGTGACGCAGTGCCACACGGGCACGCGCGATCTGTCCGCGCATCTGCGGCAGGCCGACATCATCGTCGCGGCGGCCGGCGTGCCGTACCTGATCAAGCCGGAGGACGTGAAGCCGGGCGCCGCGGTGCTCGACGTCGGTGTCAGCCGCGACGAGCACGGCAAGATCGTGGGCGATGTGCACCCGGGCGTCACCGAGGTGGCCGGCTGGGTGGCCCCGAACCCGGGCGGCGTCGGCCCGATGACCCGCGCTCAGTTGCTGGTCAACGTGGTCGAGGCGGCCGAGCGTGCCGCCGCCGTCGCGGCAGGCTGACCGGAGAGGCTGACCCCCATGGGTGTACGGACGAACGACGAGGACGCCACGGCGCCGGCGGAGCCCGGCGGGTCCGGTGCGGACGAAGCACGGGACACCGGCACGGCCGCCGCCGGCGAGGTTCGCGGCACGGACGGTGCCGCGGCCGATGACGGCGACAGGGCCGCGGACGGGCACGCGGACGAGTCCGGCGCCGGCTTCGAGGGACCGGACGTCGTGCACGAGCCGGACGGCGAGGTCAGTGCCAAGGGCGTCGTCAGCTCTCCCGGACCCGACGGCGAACCTGTACGCACCACCCGGCGCTTTCCGTCGGTCACCACCGACACCGCCCGCCCCGAGGGCGGCGGGCGCGCCGCCCCCGGGGACGCTCCCGCTCCCGCCCGGCAGTGGCCGCTGCTGACCGTGCTCGCGCTCGCCGGGCTCGGGCTGCTGATCGTCGGCACGGACGCGTTCGCCGACGCCTTCCGAGTCGGCACGATCCTCATCGGGGTCGCGCTGATCACGGGTGCGGTGATGCGACGGGTCCTGCCCTCGGTCGGCATGCTCGCTGTGCGATCACGATTCACCGACATGGTGACGTACGGACTGCTGGGCGTCGTGATCACCCTGCTGGCGCTGGTGACCCAGCCCAGGCCCTGGCTGGACCTGCCGTTCCTGGAGGACGCCGTCCACTTCACGGTGCGGTAGGAGACCCCCCGGGGCAGGCGGCTCCGGCTGCCGGACCACACAGAACGGCGCCCGTCCTCTCCCCCGAGGGAGGACGGGCGCCGTCGTGTGTCCAGAGTCATGGACGCGCCAACACCGTTCAAGGGACGACCGGGCCCTGTGGCACGGAAGTGACCATTCCGCCACGGTGTGATCGTTGGGCCACGGATGTGGGACCGCATCGGCGGCCGGGGGCGCACGAAGCATCGCGTCGCGTCCCGAGTGCTCCCCTGTGTGCCGCCCGGCGGAACTGACATCCTGGCCCTGCGCATCTCCCTCGGTGTCCGGTTCTCGGGCGGCGGTCCGAGTACGGAGCGGGGGCGGGCGGAGCGCCACGGCACGGCACCGCACGGTTCGGGGGAACAAGGGGGGTGGCACATGCCTCGTTGGAAGGCACTGCCGGAAGAGCTGGACCCACAGATCCGCGGGTTCGCCGAGCACCTGCGCCGGCTCGTCGACCGAAGCGGGCTGAGCCTCGCCGCGGTCGCCGACCGGACCGGCTACGGCAAGACGTCCTGGGAGCGGTATCTCAACGGGCGGCTGCCCGCCCCCAGGGGCGCGATCCTCGCGCTCGCGGAGGTGACCGACACCAGTCAGGCCCAGCTGATCACCCTGTGGGAATTCGCCGAACGCGCGTGGAGCCGCACCGGGACGCGGCACGACCCGACGACGGACGAGCAGCGCGCAGCCGGGGCGCGGACCGCTCCCGGGGACTACGGCCCGGCACCGGAGGACGCCGTCCCGCCGGGCGCCCGCCCGGCCGCGCACGTGAGCGGTGCAGGGGCCCGGGCATCGCAGCGCGGGCAGTACCCGGCGCCTCCCGGACCGCACCCGCCGGGCGGCGTCCGTCCCGGTCCGCCGGACGGCCGGCGCAAGGTCGTCCTGTTCCTCACCGGTGTCGTGGGCGCGCTGCTGGTGATCGCCGCCGCCGTGCTGCTGACCGACCTCGGCGGGAGCGGCGGCGACGACAACACCGCGGCCGCGAAGCCGTCGGCGACGCCGAGCACCAGCGCATCGCCGCTGCCCGCCGGGGTGAAGTGCAGCGGCGCGGCCTGCACCGGCCGGGACCTGGAAACGATGGGCTGCGGCGGCGAGTTCGCCACGACGGCCTCGTCGGCGACCATCGGCGGCTCGCTCGTCGAGGTCCGCTACAGCAAGACGTGCCGGGCGGCGTGGGCGCGGATCACCCGGGCCACGGCGGGTGACCTCGTGCGCATCACGGTGACCGGCAGAGCGGCGCAGCAGGGCCTGGTGGACGAGGACACCGACGCGTACACCCCGATGACCGCCGTTGCGGAGGCGACCGAAGCCCGGGCCTGCGCCACGCTCACCTCGGGCACCACCGGCTGCACCGGTGGCCAGTGAGCCGCGCCACACGGGTGGGGGGAATGGCCGGGTGCCGGGTCGGATAGCCTGACCGCTGGATGTCTCTTCACGTCAAGATTCGTGCAGAGGTGCGAAGGGGCGTCCCGCACGAGGGGCAGGGACCCCCACCGCCAGCTGTCTTACGGAGATCGCCATGACCCGCACTCCCGTCAACGTCACCGTGACCGGCGCGGCCGGCCAGATCGGCTACGCGCTGCTCTTCCGCATCGCCTCCGGCCACCTGCTCGGCGCGGATGTGCCGGTCAAGCTGCGCCTTCTCGAGATCACCCCCGCGCTCGGCGCCGCCCAGGGCACCGCCATGGAGCTCGACGACTGCGCGTTCCCGCTGCTCCGCGGCATCGAGATCACGGACGACCCGAACGTGGCCTTCGACGGCGCGAACGTCGCCCTGCTCGTCGGCGCCCGCCCGCGGACCAAGGGCATGGAGCGCGGCGACCTGCTCGAGGCCAACGGCGGCATCTTCAAGCCGCAGGGCAAGGCCATCAACGACCACGCCGCTGACGACATCAAGGTCCTCGTGGTCGGGAACCCGGCCAACACCAACGCCCTGATCGCCCAGGCCGCGGCCCCGGACGTACCGGCCGAGCGCTTCACCGCCATGACGCGCCTCGACCACAACCGCGCGATCTCGCAGCTGGCCGCCAAGACCGGCGCCGCCGTCTCCGACATCAAGCGCCTGACGATCTGGGGCAACCACTCGGCGACCCAGTACCCGGACATCTTCCACGCGGAGATCGCCGGCAAGAACGCCGCCGAGGTCGTGGGCGACGAGGCCTGGCTGGCCGACACCTTCATCCCGACCGTCGCCAAGCGCGGCGCGGCGATCATCGAGGCGCGTGGCGCGTCCTCGGCCGCCTCCGCCGCCAACGCCGCGCTCGACCACGTCCACACGTGGGTCAACGGCACCGCCGAGGGCGACTGGACCTCCATGGGCATCCCGTCGGACGGCTCCTACGGCGTGCCGGAGGGTCTCATCTCCTCCTTCCCGGTCACCACGAAGGACGGCAAGTACGAGATCGTCCAGGGCCTGGACATCAACGAGTTCTCGCGTCCGCGCATCGACGCGTCCGTGCAGGAGCTGGCGGAGGAGCGCGACGCGGTCCGCGCCCTCGGCCTCATCTGAGGAAGCCTGCGCGCGTAACGGCACCACGAAGCCGCCTCCGGTTCGCCGGGGGCGGCTTCGCCGTACCCGGCCGGAGACCGGGGAAACGACCGCACCACCGGGGCCCCGCGACCGCCTGCAGTGCACCACCGGAGGGCCCGCCGCGTCCGCCCGCACAACCCGCCGCGGACCGGCGGAACCGGCCGTACCGCCGCGGGAGTCTGGGCTGTCATGCGCGTGACGATGATTCAGCCGGCCCTGACGGAAGCCACCAGCCCGCTGTTCCGACCCATCAAGTACTCGCTCTCCCCGCCGCTGGGCCTCGCGACCGTGGCGGGACACCTCGACCCGGACGACGAGGTGACCCTCCACGACGAGCATGTGGACTCCCGCCGCACGGTTCGCGCGATGCCGGCGCTGGAGCGCACCCTGGCGGCCTTCGGCGGACGGCGGCCGCGATGACCCCGGTCACGGACACGGGACAGAACGTGCTGGCCATGGACACGGGACAGAACGTGCTGGCCATGGACACGGGACAGAACGTGCTGGCCATGGACACGGGACAGAACGTGCTGGCCACGGACACAGGACAGAACCTGCCGGCGACCGCGCTGGTCGTCGTGCTCGGCGTGATCGCGCTGTTCCCCCTGTGCGGGCATCTGGTCACGACGGTGATCGCCCGGCGCGGTCTGCGCGCCCCGACCGGCCCCGGCACGGCGAGGACCGTCGCGCTGTGGTGTCTCACCCTGGCCCTCGGGCTGTACGTCTACGGGGTCCTGTGCTGCGTCCGGCTGGAGAACGCGTACCACGCGTGCATGCTCGAACGCTACGGACGGCCGGGCCTCTCCGGCGGCCCCGCCCTCGTGTCGAACCACGACAGTCTCTTCCCGGTCGCCTCGACCTGCACCTGGTCCGACGGGTACACGCTCGACGTCGTCCCGTTCTTCGTGAACCCGCTGACCGCGGTGCTGGTGTGCGGGGCCGTGGTCACCTGGGCAGGGGCGAAGGGTGGACCCGGGGCGCGGGGAGGCCGCGGCCGCGGCCCGTACGGACATCACGGGCGAATGCGGACGAGTTCGGATGCGGAGAGTGAGTAAGGCCACTTTCCGTCATGCGTTGGGCATGGATAGCTGGCTTCCGGGCAGGCAGCCAGGTCGCCGGGGGACCGGTGGCAGTCAATGGGAACGGAAGGCAGAACGCGACGTGTCGGCACAGCAGACCATCCACGTGGGCGGAGAGTGGCGAGCAGCCGCCTCCGGCGCCACGCGAGAGATCATCGACCCCGCTGACGCGACCGTCCTCACGGTCGTCGCCGAGGGCGGGACCGAGGACACCGACGCAGCGGTGGCCGCCGCGCGCAGCGCCTTCGACGACGGCGAGTGGCCCCGGACGCCGGTGGCCGAGCGGGCCGCCCTGCTGCGGCGCGTCGCCGATCTGCTCCAGCGCGACCGGGAGGAACTCGGTCTGCTGGAGAGCCGCGACGCCGGCAAGACCCTCGAGGAGGGCCGTGTCGACGTGGACTGCGTCACCGACGCCTTCCGCTACTTCGCCGACCTCGTGATGAACGAGAGCGGCGGCCGGGTCGTCGACGCGGGATCCGAGGAGATCCACAGCGTCGTCGTGCACGAGCCCGTGGGCGTGTGCGCGCTGATCACGCCATGGAACTATCCGCTCCTTCAGGCGAGTTGGAAGATTGCCCCGGCGCTGGCCGCGGGCAATACTTTTGTGGTCAAGCCCAGCGAGATCACCCCGCTGACGACCGTCGCGCTCGTCCGGCTGCTTGCCGAGGCGGGTCTGCCCGCCGGTGTCGCCAACATCGTGACCGGCGCGGGCGACCCCGTAGGCGCCCGGCTCGCCGACCACCCCGACGTCGATCTGATCTCCTTCACCGGCGGTCTGATCAGCGGTACGAAGGTGATGCGCGCCGCCGCCGACAGCGTCAAGAAGGTCGCGCTCGAACTGGGCGGCAAGAACCCGAACGTCGTCTTCGCCGACGCGTGCGAGACCGACGAGTCTTTCGACACGGCCGTCGATCAGGCACTCAACGCCGCCTTCATCCACAGCGGTCAGGTCTGCTCCGCCGGCTCCCGGCTCATCGTCGAGGAGTCCCTGCGCGAGCGGTTCGTCGCCGAAGTCGCCCGCCGCGCAGAGAAGATCAGGCTCGGCCGCGGCACCGCCGACGGCGTCGAATGCGGTCCGCTCGTCTCCCGGCAGCAGCTCGCGAAGACCGAGGAGTACGTCGCCTCCGCGCTCTCCGAGGGCGCGGTGCTGCGTGCCGGCGGCCGGCGCCCCGAGGGCGAGGGCCAGGCGGGCTTCTTCTACCGGCCCACCGTCCTCGACCAGTGCCACCGCGAGATGCGCGTCGTCAGGGAAGAGGTCTTCGGCCCCGTCCTGACCGTCGAGACCTTCCGCACCGAGGACGAGGCCGTCGCCCTCGCCAACGACACCGAGTATGGACTGGCCGGCGCGGTGTGGACCACCGACGCGGGCCGCGCCCGGCGCGTGGCCGGGCGGCTGCGCCACGGCACCGTCTGGATCAACGACTTCCACCCCTACCTCCCGCAGGCGGAGTGGGGAGGCTTCGGCAAGAGCGGCATCGGGCGCGAGCTCGGTCCCGCCGGACTCGCCGAGTACCGCGAGTCCAAGCACATCTACCAGAACCTCGCTCCGCGCCCCGTGCGCTGGTTCGCGGGCTGACGAGGGACGAGGAGCACCAAGAACACCATGCCTGAGTACGACTATGTCGTGATCGGGGGCGGCACGGCCGGATCGGTCATCGCCTCCCGTCTCACGGAGAACCCGGATGTCACCGTCGCCGTCATAGAGGGCGGCCCGAGCGACGTCGGACGCGACGACGTCCTGACCCTGCGGCGCTGGATGGGCCTGCTGGGCGGCGAACTCGACTACGACTACCCCACCACCGAACAGCCGCAGGGCAACTCCCACATCCGGCACAGCCGGGCCCGGGTGCTCGGCGGCTGCTCGTCGCACAACACCCTCATCGCCTTCAAGCCGCTGTCCTCCGACTGGGACGAGTGGGAGACGGCGGGCGCCAAGGGCTGGGGCGCGGTGCCGATGGAGGCGTACTTCGCGCGGCTGCGGAACAACATCGTGCCGGTCGACGAGGCGGACCGTAACGCCATCGCCCGCGACTTCGTCGACGCCGCCCAGGCCGCCATCGGTGTCCCGCGCGTCGAGGGCTTCAACAAGAAGCCGTTCCACGAGGGCGTCGGCTTCTTCGACCTGGCGTACCACCCGGAGAACAACAAGCGGTCGTCCGCCTCCGTCGCCTATCTGCACCCCTTCCTGGACCGCCCCAACCTCCACATCGCGCTGGAGACCTGGGCGTACCGGCTGGAGCTGGACGGTTCCCTCACCTCCGGCGGGGGGAACCCCAGGGCGACGGGTGTACATGTGCGGACGCAGGACGGCGAGGAGCAGCTCGTCACCGCCCGCCGCGAAGTCCTCGTCTGCGCGGGCGCGGTGGACACTCCGCGACTGCTGCTGCACTCCGGCATCGGCCCGCGGGCCGACCTGGAGGCGCTCGGCATCCCCGTCGTGCACGATCTGCCGGGCGTGGGCGAGAACCTGCTCGACCACCCCGAGTCGGTGATCGTCTGGGAGACCCACGGGCCGATCCCGGAGAACTCCGCGATGGACAGCGACGCCGGACTGTTCGTCCGCCGCGACCCGCGGGCCAGGACGCCCGACCTGATGTTCCACTTCTACCAGATCCCGTTCACCGACAATCCGGAGCGGCTCGGCTACGAACGGCCCCCGCACGGGGTGTCGATGACGCCGAACATCCCCAAGCCGCACAGCCGCGGCCGGCTGTACCTGACCAGCGCCGACCCCGAGGTCAAGCCGGCGCTGGACTTCCGGTACTTCACGGACGAGGACGACTACGACGCGCGCACCCTCGTCGACGGCATCAGGATCGCCCGCGAGATCGCCCGGACCGAGCCGCTCGCCGGCTGGCTCAAGCGCGAGGTCTGCCCGGGACCCGAGGTCACCGGGGACGAGGAGCTGAGCGAGTACGCCCGCAAGGTCGCCCACACCGTCTACCACCCGGCCGGCACCTGCCGGATGGGTGCGCAGGACGACGAACTGGCCGTGGTGGACCCGGAGCTGAGGATCCGGGGACTGGACGGCATCCGGATCGCCGACGCGTCCGTCTTTCCGACCATGCCGTCCGTCAACCCCATGATCGGGGTGCTGATGGTCGGCGAGAAATGCGCCGAGCTTCTGGGAGGTACCGCCTGATGAGTACGCCGCCCGTCTTCTCCGTCAGCGATCTGTGGAAGGTCTTCGGACCCAAGGCGGACCGCGTACCCGGTTCGGAGCTCGCCGAGCTCCCGCCGGCCGAACTGCGCGAACGCACCGGCTGCACCGCGGCCGTGCGCGATGTCTCCTTCGACGTCCGCAAGGGCGAGGTCTTCGTCGTCATGGGCCTGTCCGGCTCCGGCAAGTCGACGCTCGTGCGCTGTCTGACCCGGCTCGTCGAGCCGACGTCCGGCTCCATCGCCATCGACGGCGAGGACGTCCGGTCCATGGACCGGGCACGGCTGCGCGAACTGCGCCGCCACCGCGCCTCCATGGTCTTCCAGCACTTCGGTCTGCTGCCGCACCGGTCGGTGCTCGACAACGTGGCGTACGGCCTGGAGATCCAGGGCGTCCCGCGGGCGGAACGACGGGCGAAGGCGGCGGAGTTCGTCGCCAAGGTGGGCCTCGACGGCATGGAGAGCCGCCGGCCCGCTCAGCTCTCCGGCGGTCAGCAGCAGCGCGTCGGGCTCGCCCGCGCGCTCGCCGTCGACCCCGAAGTGCTGCTGTTCGACGAGCCGTTCAGCGCGCTCGACCCGCTGATCCGCCGCGACATGCAGGAGGAGGTCGTACGGCTGCACCGCGAGGAGGGCCGCACGATGGTCTTCATCACGCACGACCTGAGCGAGGCGCTGAAGCTGGGCGACCGGATCGCGCTGATGCGGGACGGCCGGATCGTGCAGCTGGGTACCCCGGAGGAGATCGTCGGCTCGCCCGCGGACGACTACGTACGGGACTTCGTCCGTGATGTGCCGCGTGAGCAGATCATGACCGTGCGCACGGCGATGCGGCCCGCTCTCGCCGACGAGACCGAGGAGGGGCCCGCCGTCGGTCCCGACGCCACGGTCTTCGAGGCCATCGAGGCGGTGGCGCGCAGCGGCGCGAGCGCCCGCGTGATGCAGGACGGCCGCTGTCTCGGTGTGGTGGACCACGCGGCACTGCTCGGTGTGGTGGCCGGTGTGCCCGCGATGAAGGCGGCGGCGTGATGAGTCCCTGCGCTCCTGACGGGCGCACCCTGTCCCGTTCCTCGGCGGCGTACCGGGCCTCTCGGGCGTCTCGTACCTCCGTGGCCTGCCGGACTTCCCGGGCCGTCCGGGGCCCGGCGATCCGCCGGACCGCCGGCGGCCGAGGGCGGTGGTCGGCATGACCGCCGTCACCACCGGACAGGACGTCACCGCCGTCGCCGGCGGGCGCCGCCTGCTCGAAGGACGCGGCCGCCATCTGGCCATGGCGGCCGGCGTCGTCGTCCTGCTGGCCGCCGGAGCTCTCCTGCTCGGCGGCGGAAGCTGGCCCGCCTCCCTCGCCGTGGACCTGTCCGGCCCGCTCGGCCGGGCCAGTGACTGGATCGTCGACAACCGCGACAGCCACCCGGTGTTCCTCTACTTCTTCGGGCACATCAGCAACGCCGTCGTCCTGTCCGTCCGCGCCGTCTATCTGCTGCTGCTCGCCGCCGGATGGGCCGGTGTCACCGCGGCGGCCGGGCTGATCGCCTGGCGGGTGGCCGGCCTGCGGCTCGCGCTGACCGCCGTCGTCGGCTTCGCCGTCTGCGGACTGCTCGGCATGTGGGTACCGACCATGCAGACGCTCGCCCTCATGGTGGTCGCGGTCCTCGCGTCCGTCGTCGTGGGCGGGTTCATCGGCCTCGCCACCGGGCTGTCGGACCGGACGCACCGGGCGATGCGGCCGGTGCTCGACACCATGCAGGTGCTGCCGGCGTTCGCGTATCTACTGCCGGTCGTGCTGGTGTTCGGCATCGGCGTGCCCGCGGCCGTCCTGGCGACCGTCGTCTACGCCGCGCCGCCCATGGCGCGCCTCACCGCCCTCGGGCTGCGCGGCGCCGACGCGGGGGTGCTGGAGGCGTCCGCCTCGATGGGCGCGACCGGACGGCAGCGGCTGCTGACCGCCCGGCTGCCGCTGGCCCGCAAGGAACTCCTCCTCGGCGTCAACCAGTCGATCATGATGGCGCTGTCGATGGCGGTCATCGCGTCGGTCATCGGCGCCGGCGGCCTCGGCGACCGCGTCTACCAGGCGCTGGCCTCCGTCGACGTCGGTGCCGCGCTCGCCGCCGGTATCCCGATCGTCCTGCTGGCGGTCGTGCTGGACCGTACGACCGCTGCCGCCGGCGCCCGCGTGGGCGCCGCCCCCGACACCTCGGCGCTGCGCGGATGGCGCGGCTGGACGGTGGCCGGCGTCCTGCTGCTCGCCGTGGCCGTGGCCGGGCGGCTGCTCGGCCGGCTGTCCTGGCCCGAGGGCTGGATCGTCGGCATCGCCGAGCCCGTCAACCGCGCCGTCGACTGGATGACCGCCCATCTGTACTCGGGCGTCCCCGTCGTCGGCGGCACGGCCGACTGGGCCGCGCGTTTCACCGGCTGGGTGCTCGACCCCCTGCGGGACGGTCTCCAGGCGCTGCCGTGGTGGTCCGTACTGCTGCTGGTCGGTGCGCTCGCGCTGCTGATCGGCACCTGGCGCACCGCGCTGACGGCGGTCCTCGCCATGGCCGCCATCGGCGTCCTCGGTGTGTGGGAGCCCTCCCTCGACACGCTCTCGCAGGTGCTCGCCGCCGTCGCGGTGACCCTGGTGCTGGGCTTCGCGGTCGCGATCGGCGCGGCACGCAGCGCACGGGTGGAGAGGCTGCTGCGGCCGGTGCTGGACGTGTTCCAGACCATGCCGCAGTTCGTCTATCTCATCCCGGTGGTCGCGCTGTTCGGTGTCGGCCGCGCCCCCGCGGCCGCGGCAGCCGTCGTGTACGCCCTGCCGGCCGTCGTCCGCATCACCACGCAGGGGCTGCGCGGTGTCGACCTCGTGGCCATGGAATCCGCCCGTTCGCTGGGTGCGACCGGCTGGCAGCAGCTGCGGCAGGTCCAACTGCCGCTCGCCCGCCCGGCGCTGCTGCTCGCCGTCAACCAGGGCGTCGTGCTGGTCCTCGCCGTCGTCATCATCGGCGGACTGGTCGGCGGTGGCGCACTCGGCTACGACGTGGTGTTCGGCCTCGCCCAGGGCGACCTGGCGACCGGTCTGGTCGCGGGCGCCGCGATCGTCTGCCTGGGCCTGATGCTCGACCGGGTCACGCAGCCGACCGCACGCCGTGCCGGAAAGGGGGCCTGACATGGCCACTCGTCTACGCATTACCGCACTTGCCGCGGCGATCGGCCTGGTGGGCATCACCGGCTGCGGCGCGGCCGACATGACCAAACAGGCGTCGCCGTACGCCGCCGCCCAGGGCGCGAAGACCGTCACGCTGTCCGTCCAGTCGTGGGTGGGCGCCCAGGCCAACGTGGCCGTGGCGTCGTATCTGCTCGAACACGAGCTGGGCTACCGCGTGGACACCGTCCAGGTGGACGAGGTGCCGGCCTGGGACGCGCTCAGCCAGGGCCGGGTCGACGCCATCCTGGAGGACTGGGGTCACCCGGAACAGGAGGACCGGTACGTCAAGGACAAGAAGACGATCGAGCCCGGCGGCGGTCTCGGCGTCACCGGCCACATCGGCTGGTTCGTCCCGACGTACTTCGCCGAGGCACACCCCGACGTCACCGACTGGCGGAACCTCGACAAGTACGCCGACCAGCTCCGCACGGCGGAGAGCGGCGGCAAGGGCCAGCTGCTGGACGGCTCGCCGTCGTACGTCACCAACGACAAGGCGCTGGTGGAGAACCTGAAGCTGGACTACCAGGTCGTCTTCGCCGGGTCCGAGGCCGCGCAGATCACCCAGATCAAGCAGTTCGCGAAGCAGAAGAAGCCCTTCCTCAGCTACTGGTACAAGCCGCAGTGGCTGTTCGAGAAGGTGCCGATGACCGAGGTCAAGCTGCCCGCGTACAAGGAGGGTTGTGACGCCGACCCGAAGAAGGTGGCCTGCGCCTATCCGCACACGCCGTTGCAGAAGTTCCTCAACAGCACGTTCTCGAAGAAGGGCGGCGAGGCGGCGGACTTCCTGAAGAAGTTCAACTGGACCACCGATCAGCAGAACGATGTCGCGCTG
Organism: Streptomyces sp. NPDC096193; assembly: GCF_040302905.1. Taxonomy (NCBI): domain Bacteria; kingdom Bacillati; phylum Actinomycetota; class Actinomycetes; order Kitasatosporales; family Streptomycetaceae; genus Streptomyces; species Streptomyces sp. NPDC096193. The sequence goes on from NZ_JBEOSJ010000003.1 coordinate 348,146, forward strand.
ATGATCGCGGAACAGAAGCTGTCGCCGGAGGAGGCGGCCAGGAAGTGGGTCGAGAAGAACGAGACGACCTGGCGGAAGTGGCTGCCGAAGAAGAAGTAGTGACGTGACGCCGTGACGGCAGGACGGGCCCGCTCCGGCGGATCCGTCCTGCCGCTTGTCGCGGCGTGTGCGCCCCGTCCTGCTGTGTGTCGTCGTCGCGTCGGCGTCAGCCCATGAGCCGGTCCGCGGTCTCCCTCACCTTCCGCATCGCCTCCTGCTGAAGCGCCGGGCCGAAGGTGATCCGGGTCGCGCCCAGGCGGCCCAGTTCCGCGAGGGCGGGGCCGCCGGGGAGCGGCGAGACATTGATCGGCAGCGCGGTCTCGGCCCGCAGCAGCGGCAGGTGCTCCGGCGGGACGCCCAACGGGTACACGCAGTCCGCGCCGGCCTCCTCGTAGAGGCGGATCCGGCCGATCGCCTCGTCCGGATCGGCGACGCCCCGCAGGAAGGTGTCCGTCCGGGCGTTGATGAACAGCGCGTCGCCGGCTGCCGCGCGGACCTCGGCCAGCCAGTCGGCGTGCGGGCCGGGGTCCTTGAGCGCCCCGGTGACCGCGTCGGAGTCCTCCAGGTTGCAGCCGACCGCGCCCGTGTCGAGCAGCCGGGCGACGATCTCCCGGGGCGGCAGGCCGTACCCGCCCTCGATGTCGGCGGAGACCGGAACGCTCACCGAGCGGACGATACGGGTGACGGCGGCGAACATCTCGTCGGCCGGTGTCCGTCCGTCCTCACGGCCGAGTGAGGCGGCGACGCCCGCGCTCGGGGTGGCGAGCGCGGGGAAGCCGGCGTCCGCGAAGACACGGGCACTGGCGGCGTCCCACGGGCCGGGGAGGACGAGCGGATCGTCCGCCGCCCGGCCGTGGTGGAGCGCGCGGAAGGCCTCGACGGTCATCTGCGCGGCTCCTCAGTGCTGGTACTGGCCGGGTGTGTAGTGCCCCGGTACCAGCCGGCAGGTCACACCGAAGCGGTTCCAGGCGTTGATGACGGTGATCGCGGCGATCAGCTGGGCCAGCTCGGTCTCGTCGAACTCCTTCGCCGCCTTCGCGAACACCTCGTCCGGCACAAAGCCGTCGGTGATGACGGTCACCGCCTCGGTCAGCTCGATCGCGGCGATCTCCTTCGCCGTGTAGAAGTGCCGCGACTCCTCCCAGGCGCCGAGCTGGATGATCCGCTCCACCGACTCACCCGCGGCGAGCGCGTCCTTGGAGTGCATGTCCAGGCAGAAGGCGCAGTGGTTGAGCTGCGAGGCACGGATCTTGACGAGCTCCAGGATCACCGGGTCGACGCCCCGGCGGGCCGCCGCGTCCAGCGTGACCATCGCCTTGTAGACCTCGGGCGCGAGCTTGGGGAGATCGAGGCGGGGGGTGTGTTCGGGCAGCCGTGTGGTGGTCGTTTCTCTGTTCATGCCGTCGAACCTAGTCCCGCTGTGGCGCAGGCGTATGGTCCATTTCCATGACGGATTCCTGGTCCACTTTCGGTGCCGACCTGCATCTGGAGCTGCGCGGCGCGGGCCTGCGCGCGGGCCTGATGAACGCCCTGCGGGAGGCCGTCCGCAGCGGGCGGCTCACCCCGGGGACCCGGCTGCCGTCCTCGCGCTCGCTCGCCGCCGATCTGGGCCTCGCCCGGAACACGGTCGCCGACGCCTACACCGAGCTCGTCGCGGAAGGCTGGCTCACCGCACAGCAGGGCTCCGGGACGCGGGTCGCGCGGCGGGCGGCGCCCCGGCGGCCCGCGGCAGTGGCGAGAACGCGCCCGGCCACGCCCACGGCCCGCTGGTCCCTGCGGGCAGGCAGCCCCGACCTCGCGTCGTTCCCGCGCACGGAGTGGCTGAGGGCAGCCCGCCGAGCGATCACCGCCGCGCCCCACGAGGCGTTCGGCTACGGCGATCCGCGAGGCCGGATCGAACTGCGGGCCGTGCTCGCCGACTATCTGGCCCGGGCGCGCGGAGTGCGCGCCGATCCCGAACGCATCGTCATCTGCTCCGGCTTCGTACACGGGCTGATGCTGTTGGGGAAGGTGCTGCGCGCGCGGCGCGTACGCGAGATCGCCGTCGAGTCCTACGGCCTCGACCTGCACCGGAACGTGCTGCGCTACACGGGGATGCGGACGCCCGCCCTGCCCTGCGACGAACTCGGGGCCGCCACCACGCAGTTGGATCGGCTGCGGGGAGCGGGTGCGGTGCTTCTGACGCCGGCGCACCACTTCCCCCTGGGGGTGCCGCTGCACGCCGATCGGCGTGCAGCCGTCGTCGACTGGGCGCGCGCGTCCGGCGGGGTGGTCCTGGAGGACGACTACGACGGGGAGTTCCGCTACGACCGCCAGCCGGTGGGTGCGCTCCAGGGCCTGGACCCCGACCGGGTGGTGTACATGGGCACGGCGAGCAAGTCCCTGGTACCGGGGCTGCGCCTGGGCTGGATGGTGCTGCCCGGGGAACTGGTGGGGGAGGTGGCCGAGGGGAAGGGGACGGCCGACTGGATGTGCGGCGTGCTCGACCAGTTGACGCTCGCCGAGTTCATCGCCTCCGGCGCGTACGACCGGCATGTGCGCGGCATGCGGCTGCGCTACCGCAGACGGCGGGACCAATTGGTGGCGGCGCTCGCCGAGCGTGCGCCGGACATCAGCGTCAGCGGGATCGCGGCGGGGCTGCACGCGGTGCTCGAACTCCCGGACGGCACCGAGCCGGCGGTCGTCCAGGCGGCGGGCCGGCAGGGCCTCTCGGTGTCGGGGCTGTCCTCCTTCCGGCACGAGGACGTGACGTCGGGCAGGGACGCACTGGTGGTGGGCTACGCGACGCCCCCGGACAGCGCGTGGACGAACTCGCTGGACGCGCTGTGCAGGGTGCTGCCATAAGGGGCCAGGGGGCTTCGGGGGACGGTGTCCCGGGCCGGGTTGACGGGGGAGGGGGCGGAGTACGGATGCGGGGCACCCGGCAGGCTCGGGCTTCCGGACCGGGGAGAGGGGCGAGCACCGATGCGGCGCACCCGGCCGGCTCGGGCTTCCGGACCGGGGCGGCATACAGCGCGGGCACGCGGCCCCGTCAGGCTCCGCGCCCCGGCGGTGACAGCGGCTGCTCCGCCTTCTCGTCGGTGTCCGCCGGCGGTTCGCCGAACCGCGCCAGGGCCAGCGCACCCGCCACCGCTACCGCGAAGCCCAGGAACGCCAGCCAGGCAAGCCCTTCGCGGGTACGGTCGCCCAGCCACACCACACCCACCAGCGCCGGACCGATCGTCTCCCCGATCACCATGCCCGCGGTCGCCGTCGTCACGGAGCCGCGCTGAAGGGCCGAGGTCAGCAACAGGAACGCCGTGCCGCCGCCGACCAGCAGGGCGTAGAGCGCGGGATTGGTGAGCACTTCGGGCAGGGCCACGGTGTCGATCAGCCGGACCGAGACCTCGACGACGCCGAAGCCCGACCCGGCGCCGAGTCCGAGCACCAGCGCGCGGGAGCGGTCCGGCAGCCGGCCGGCGATCGCGCCGACGATCAGGATGAGGACCGCGATGCCGAGCATCGCCCACTTCAGGGTGGTGGATCCGGTGTTCTCGCCCTCCGGGCCGGAGGAGAGTCCCAGCATGGCCAGGCCCGCGACCACCACGCCCACCGCGGCCCACTCGGTGCCGCTCAGCCGGACGTGGAGCATCCGGGCCGCGACCACGGCGGTGACCGCGAGGCTGGCGGCGAGCGCCGCTCCGACCGCGTAGATGGGGATGGACCGCAGGGCCAGGATCTGCAGGACGAAGCCGAGGCCGTCGAGCGCGAGACCGACGACGTACCGCCACTGCCGCACGGCCCGCAGCAGCAGCGCCGGGTCGACACCGGAGCCGGTGCCAGGCTCCGCCGCCCGGGCGGCGACGGCCTGGAAGACGGAGGCCGTGCCGAAGCAGACCGCTGAGCCGAGAGCGCAGATCATCCCAAAGAGCACAAAGCGACTGTAGATGAGGAGGGTTGGTGGACCGGTCGCGGCGACCCGCGAGGCGGCCACTAGTCTGTCCGCGGCTCCTTCCCTGGGGCCAGTGGTACGAGGGTGCCGGGTGGTACGAGGGTGAACGGGGGCGAGCGTCCGATGGCGCGACGCAGGCTGAGGTCGAGCACGGTGGTGCTCGGTGGCATGGGAGTGCTCGCGGCGACGATCACGTCCTGCGGCTCGGATCCGGACAAGCGGTGCGTCGACCCGGTGACCCGGGAGAAGCTCCCCAGCTACGAGTGCGACGACAGCAGCGGCACCGGCCGCTATTACTACGGTGGCAGCTACTCGGCCGGCAAGGCCGAGGGCGGCAGCTTCGACAAGGCGGCGGTCGACCGCGGCGGATTCGGCTGCTCCGGCTCGGGTGGCGGCTGAACCCGCACGAAGCTGCCCGGCGGCGGCTCGGCTCGCGTCGGGGTCGCCGCGGCTCGGGTGGCGGCTGAACCCGCACGAAGCTGCCCGGCGCGCCCGACGGGCGGCCGGGCTCCGACGGCTGAACCCCGCCCGCAGCCACTCCGGCTCCGGTGACCGAGCCCCGCAGATTGCCGCCCGGCGGCGGCCGAGCCCCGCCCGTACTCCAGGAAGGCCGCGGAATGCAGCGCCACACGATCGATCCCCGGCCCGGCTGGCAGGAGCTCGTCGAGGAACAGGGCCTCGTCTACCCCCTCACCCGCTACCCCGACGGCTCCCTGCGCCCGTACTGGGACGAGAGCGCCTACTACGCGTTCTCCCTCCCCGAGGTCGAGGCGCTGGAGGAGGTCGTCGAGGAACTCCACGCCATGTGTCTGGCGGCGGCCGCGCACATCGTCGAGCGTGGCCGGTTCACCGACCTCGGCATCACCGACGCCCGGCTCGCCTCCCTGATAGCCGAGTCCTGGCGCAGGCGCGACGAACTCCCCTCCGTCTACGGCCGGTTCGATCTGCGCTACGACGGCACGGGCCCGGCCAAGATGCTGGAGTACAACGCCGACACGCCCACCTCACTGGTGGAGGCCGCGAGCCCGCAGTGGTTCTGGATGGAGGACCGCTTCCCCGGTGCCGACCAGTGGAACTCCCTCCACGAGCGTCTCGTCGACGCCTGGAAGCGCCAGGCCCCGCTGCTGCCGCCCGGCCCGCTGCACTTCGTCCACTCCGACGGGGACGAGCTCGGCGAGGACCTGATGACCGTGGCGTATCTGCGCGAAACGGCCGAGCAGGCGGGGCTCGCCACCGAGGCGCTGTCCGTCGAACAGATCGGCTGGGACCGGCTGTCCGGCCGGTTCGTGGACGACCGGCTGCGCTTCATCCGCTCCTGCTTCAAGCTCTATCCCTGGGAGTGGCTGACCACCGACCGCTTCGGGCCCCAGGTCCTCGCCACCCTCGACAACGGCGGCGGCACCGGCACCACCTGCTGGATAGAGCCCGCCTGGAAGATGCTCCTGTCGAACAAGGCACTGCTCGCGATCCTCTGGGAGCTGTACCCCGGCCACCCGAACCTGCTGGCCGCCCATCTCGACGGCCCGCGCGAACTCGCGGCCGACCGCGGCTATGTCGCCAAGCCGCTGCTCGGCCGCGAAGGCGCGGGCGTGACGATCCACCAACCCGGCGGGTCTCCCGTCGTGCGGGACGAGCCGTGCTGCTACCAGGAGTTGGCCCCGCTGCCCTCCTTCGACGGCAACCGTGTGGTGCTCGGTGCCTGGGTCGTCGAGGGCGAGGCGGCGGGGCTCGGGATCCGGGAGTCCGCGGGGCTGGTCACGGACGAGTACGCCCGCTTCCTGCCCCACGTGATCCTCTGACCCGCCGGGTCAGGAACTCAGCACGGCCCGCAGCTGGTCGAGGCCCCAGTCCAGGTCCTCCTTGCTGATCACCAGGGGCGGGGCGATGCGGATGGTGGAGCCGTGGGTGTCCTTGACCAGCACCCTGCGATCCATCAGCTTCTCGGAGATCTCCCGGCCGGTGCCGTGGGCGGGGACGATGTCGACACCCGCCCACAGTCCGCGTCCGCGGACGGTCTCCACCGCTCCGGTGCCCGTCAACAAGCCCAGCTCGTGGTGGAGATGGTCGCCCAGTTCGGTGGCGCGCTGCTGGTACTCACCGGTGCGCAGCATCGCGATCACCTCCAGGGCCACCGCGCACGCCAGCGGGTTGCCGCCGAACGTGGAGCCGTGCTCCCCGGGCCGGTACACACCGAGGACGTCACGGGACGAGACGACCGCGGACACCGGCACCACACCGCCGCCCAGCGCCTTGCCCAGGACGTACATGTCCGGCACGACGTCCTCGTGCTCGCAGGCGAAGGTCTTGCCGGTGCGGCCCAGGCCGGACTGGATCTCGTCGGCGATGAACAGGACGTTCCGCTCGGTGGTGAGCCGGCGGACACCGGCGAGATAGCCGGGCGGCGGCACGAGCACGCCCGCCTCGCCCTGGATCGGTTCGAGCAGCACGGCGACGGTGTTGTCGGTGAGCGCCGCTTCCATCGCGGCGAGGTCACCGTAGGGAACGATCTCGAAGCCGGGGGTGTACGGACCGAAGTCGGCCCGGGCCTCCGGGTCGGTCGAGAAGCTGATCACCGTCGTCGTACGGCCGTGGAAGTTGTCGGCCGCGACGACGATCTTCGCCGTGTTGTCCGGCACGCCCTTGACCCGGTAGCCCCATTTCCGGGCGGTCTTCACGGCGGTCTCCACCGCCTCGGCCCCGGTGTTCATCGGCAGCACCATCTCCATGCCGCACAGCTCCGCGAGCTGCGTGCAGAAGTCGGCGAACCGGTCGTGGTGGAAGGCGCGCGAGGTGAGGGTGACCCTCTCCAGCTGCGCCTTGGCCGCGTCGATCAGACGCCGGTTTCCGTGGCCGAAATTGAGCGCCGAGTACCCGGCGAGCATGTCGAGGTAACGGCGTCCCTCGACATCGGTCATCCAGGCGCCGTCCGCCGAGGCGACGACGATGGGAAGCGGGTGGTAGTTGTGCGCGCTGTGCGCCTCGGCGGAGGCAATGGCACTCATCGATACAGACACGGGATCTCCGTTCGGGTAGAGACAAGGCGTCCGGCCGGCACGGGGTGCGGGACTGGTGGCCGGAGGGGCCGGGGGACCGACAGCGGTTGTTGTCCGGTGGTTGTTTTTCCGTGGGCGTCCGCCTGATGCCCCTGTTTCTATCGTCGCTCGCATCATGGACGAAGAAACCTTGCTTTGGGGCGTGAGCATTAAGGTTGGTGGTACGCACGGCGACTGGCGAGCGGGGAACCGACCCCGAGGGAGTCGTGCGCGCAGGAGCAGACGAGGTGCCGCCCGCCTGGGTACCCCGGCGACCCATTCCCCAGTGGGTGCCGCCCGCCCCTGCCTCCGGTGGGGGAGTCCGAGTCGCACCCCGGGACACCCAGTGACCCCGGAGGAAACCATGACCCTGCCTCACCCCGCACTTTCCGCCACCGACCCGGAACTCGCCGCGCTCGTCACGGCGGAGGAGCAGCTCCAGGCCGAAACCCTGCGCCTCATCCCCAGTGAGAACTACGTCTCGGCCGCCGTGCTGGAGGCTTCGGGCACGGTGCTCCAGAACAAGTACAGCGAGGGCTACGCGGGCCGCCGCTACTACGAGGGCCAGCAGGTCATCGACCAGGTGGAACGCCTCGCCGTCGCCCGCGCCAAGGCCCTCTTCGGCGTCGAGCACGCCAACGTCCAGCCCTACTCCGGCTCCCCGGCCAACCTCGCCGTCTACCTCGCCTTCGCGGAGCCCGGGGACACCGTGATGGGCATGGCCCTGCCGATGGGCGGCCACCTCACCCACGGCTGGGGCGTCTCCGCCACCGGAAAGTGGTTCCGCGGTGTGCAGTACGGCGTCCGCCACGACACCGGCCTCATCGACTTCGACGAGGTGCGCGAACTCGCCCTGAAGGAACGCCCGAAGATCATTTTCTGCGGCGGTACCGCCCTTCCCCGCACCATCGACTTCCCGGCCTTCGCGGAGATCGCCCGCGAGTGCGGTGCCGTCCTGGTGGCCGATGTCGCCCATATCGCCGGCCTCATCGCGGGCGGCGCGCACCCCTCACCCGTGCCCCACGCCGACGTCATCTCCACGACCACCCACAAGACCCTGCGCGGGCCCCGTGGCGCGATGCTGATGTCCCGCGAGGAGCACGCCAAGGCCCTCGACAAGGCGGTCTTCCCCGGGCTCCAGGGCGGCCCGCACAACCAGACCACCGCCGCCATCGCCGTCGCCCTCCACGAGGCGTCCCAGCCCTCCTTCCGCGCCTACGCGCAGTCCGTCGTCGCCAACGCCCGGGCACTCGCCGAAGCCCTGCTCGACCACGGCTTCGACCTGGTCTCCGGCGGCACCGACAACCATCTGATCCTGATGGACCTCACGCCGAAGGAGGTGCCCGGCAAGGTGGCCGCCAAGGCCCTCGACCGGGCCGGGATCGTCGTCAACTACAACACCGTGCCGTACGACCCGAGGAAGCCGTTCGACCCCTCCGGCATCCGCATCGGCACCCCGTCCCTCACCTCGCGCGGTCTCGGCACCGAGCACATGGCGGCCGTCGCCGACTGGATCGACCGGGGCGTGACCGCGGCCGGCAAGGAGGACGAGGAGGCGCTGGCCACGATCCGCTCCGAGGTCGCCGAGCTGATGTCCGCCCACCCCGCGCCCGGTCTGGCGGGCTGAGTCCGGCCCCGCGCCGATCCCTTCGGCCGCGTCGGCTCGTCAGCCGTCCAGTAGTTGCTGCCGCGGTCCGGTCTCCCGTGTCCCGTCGCCCCGCCCGAACGGCGGGCGCGGGAGGCGGGAGACCACCGGCCGCAGGACCAGCGCCAGCGCCGCCCCGCCCACGAGCCCCGGTATCGCCCACCACCAGCCTTCGGTGCCGTCCGAGGCACGCGCGGCGGCGGCCGAAGCCCCCGCGGACCCGGCGCCGGCCGCGTCCGCCGGTTCCGGTGCCCGCTGCTGTTCCCCGCCCCAGGCCGGCGGGAACTGGGCCACTCCGGCCCCGCTGCTCTTCTCGCCCATCAGGCCCAGCTTCGTGAACAGGGTGGTCAGTTCGGCCGGTTGCCGGGCCTGGTGCCAGTACCCCTGCTGGGTCTCCAGGTTCGTCGCCGTATGGATCCAGACGAGGCCCGCCCGGTCGCCCGGATAGACCTGGTCCACCCGCCACGGCTGTACGTCGTGGATCATCCAGGTCACATTGATCTGCCGTGTCCCGAGCGCCATGTCCAGCGACGGCGGCCGGTCCGTCTGCCCCTTGGTCGGCCCCTCGCCCAGCAGCTTCAGCAGGCTGCCGTACTGTGCGTCGCTGTTGTAGAGCGAGGCGGTCTCACCGCTCTCCGGCGAGGTGACGAGCACGCTCGTCGGGCCGCCGGCCACCGCGCTCGGAGCGAGGACCCAGCTCAGCGCCAGCACCGTCGCCAGCGCGGCAAGTCGTCGTAGCAGTCGCATACTTCCCCCAGCCGACACCGGATACGGCCTCTCCGCACCGTGTCACCTCTGGTACACCGCCCGACGCTGCCAGGTTCCCGTTCGCGGCCGGCCACTTTCGGCCCGCGCCCTACGGCCCTGCGGCAGCCGGCCGACCGGGCCCAGCCCATGGTCCCGGCACCGACGCGACCCGCCCCCCGACAGCTACCCCGACCCGGACGGCTCCCGCCGCTCCGTCGGCCCCCGCGCCCCGGCCGTCGACTCCGCGATCTCCTTCGCACGCACCAGTGCCCCAACGCCCTCCAGCCGCAGCGTCGTCCGCCCGCCCGCGGTCGTCCACAGCAGCGTCGGCCCCGCCGTCCTCTCGGCCTGTGTCCACTGCTCGCCGCGGGCGTCGGTCATCCCGAACCGCAGCAGATGCGGCTCCTCGAACCACAGTCCGGTGCCCTCGGTGAGCGTCACCCACTCGGGCATCAGCCGCGCCTGCTTGGCAAAGCTCAGGTCCAGCGTGGCCGGGAACTGATCCAGCCGGACCGTCCGCCCCCGGTCCTTCCAGTACAGCGAGATCACCGAGCGGCCCGCCGGCCCCGTCACGACCGAGACGGCGTCCGGTGGGCCCAGACCCGGCGGCACCAGTGCCCGGAATCCCGCCCGCCGCTCGGCCTCAGCCCGCGGGACGGCCTCGGCGCACCACGGCGGCTGCGCGTCGTGCAGTGGCGGCGCCGACGGGTCGTACCGCACGTCCACCCCGCCGAAGCCGAACCAGTCCGCCACCGCCGCCCGCACCGGAGGCGTCAGCACCAGGACCACCAGCACCCCGGACAGCACCACGGTCAGGGCCCGCCACCGGCGGTGTGTCCAGCCGCGCAGCCGGGTTCCGAGGCCGGCGGGGGCGGGCGTCGGCACCGCCTCTGCGAGGAGCTGCGCCAGCACCCGCTCCGCCATCGTCTCGCCGGACACGTCCGGGACCCGGATCCCGCGACCGGCCTCGCGCAGCTCCTCCGCCAGGGCCTCCCGCTCCGCCTCCCGGCCGCCGCCCCTCCCGCGCCCGTCCTCACTCATGCTCCTCACCTCCCTTCCCACCGATGACCTGCCCGAGCCTGGTCAGCGCCCGGTTGAGCCGGGACTTCACCGTCCCGCGCGGCCAGCCCAGTGCCCGCGCCGTCTCCGCCTCGTCCATCTCCAGCAGATAGCGGCAGACCACGACCTGGCGCTGCTGTTCGCCCAGCTCGTCCAGTGCCGCCAGCAGCAGCGAGCGCCGCTCGTCCGCCACGGCCGCCAGCGCCGGGTCGGCCGACTCCGGTATCAGCGGCTCGGAACCCAGCAGCAGCGCCTCGCGCCCGGCGAGCGCCCGCAGCCGGACCGCGGTGCGCACTGTGTTCCTGGTCTCATTGACCACGATCCGCAGCAGCCACGGCCGGAACGCGGCGCCGTCCCGGAACCGCCCCAGCGCCTGGTACGCCTTGAGGAAGGCGCTCTGCACCACGTCCTCCGCGTCCGCGCCCGCGCCGAAGGCCACGGCGGCCCGGAGCGCGACCGCCGTGTGGGCGCGCACCAAGTCCGCGTACGCCTCCGGCTCTCCGGCGCGCACCCGCGCGATCACGGCCCCCTCGTCAACGACGATGCGGCCCCCCTCCAGGGTCCCCTCCCGCGTCCTCACACCTTTCATACACCGGCGGCCGGAGTTCGGTTCCACACCTGAGAGAATGATGAACATGGCCTCATCCCGACCTCGCGCGCTCTCCGGCATTCAGCCGACCGCCGGTTCGTTCCACCTCGGGAACTACCTGGGAGCGATCCGCCAGTACGTGGCGCTGCAAGAGACCCACGACGCGTTCTACATGGTCGTCGACCTGCACGCGATCACCGTGCCGCAGGACCCGGCCGAGCTGCGGGCGAACACCCGCCTCGCCGCGGCCCAGCTGCTCGCCGCCGGACTCGACCCCGATCGCTGCACCCTGTTCATCCAGAGCCACGTGCCCGAGCACGCCCAGCTCGGCTGGATCATGAACTGCCTGACCGGCTTCGGTGAGGCCGCCCGGATGACGCAGTTCAAGGACAAGTCCGCCAAGCAGGGCGCCGACCGCGCCACCGTCGGCCTGTTCACGTACCCGATCCTCCAGGTCGCGGACATCCTGCTGTACCAGGCGGACGCCGTCCCGGTCGGTGAGGACCAGCGCCAGCACATCGAGCTCACCCGTGACCTGGCCGAGCGCTTCAACAGCCGTTTCGGCCAGACGTTCAACGTCCCGGCGCCGCACATCGTCAAGGAGGTCGCGAAGATCTACGACCTCCAGGACCCGACGATCAAGATGAGCAAGTCGGCGTCCACGCCCAAGGGCCTGATCAACCTGCTCGACGAGCCGAAGGTGACCGCCAAGAAGGTCCGGAGCGCGGTCACGGACACCGACACGGTGATTCGTTTCGACAGTGTGGAGAAGCCCGGCGTCAGCAATCTCCTCACGATCTACTCCACGCTCACCGGCACGACGGTGACCGAGCTGGAGCAGAAGTACGAAGGCAAGGGGTACGGGGCGCTCAAGACCGACCTCGCCGACGTGATGGTGGACTTCGTCACGCCGTTCCGCACCCGGACCCAGGAATATCTGGACGACCCCGAGACGCTGGACTCGATCCTGGCCAAGGGCGCGGAGAAGGCCCGGGCCGTGGCGGCGGAGACGCTGGCCGCCGCATTCGACCGGGTGGGCTTTTTGCCCGCGAAGCACTGAGACCGTCTCCCGCCACCGGCCGGCCGGCGGCGGGACCTCGTGCCCGTGGCCGAGTGTGTCCAAGGCCTCTGGCCACAGATGCGGTGGAGCCATCACACTGGCGAGTGCGGACACAAACGACAACTGAGACGACATGTGAGGAGAACGACGTGGGGACCGTAACGCTCGGCGTTTCGATCGCGGTCCCGGAGCCTTACGGCAGCCTGCTCCAGGAGCTGCGCGCGGGCTTCGGGGATCCCGCCGCGCACGGCATTCCCACGCACGTCACCCTGCTGCCGCCCACCGAGGCCGACCCCGCGACCCTCCCGGCGATCGAGGCGCACCTCACCGAGGTGGCCACGGCGAGCAGGCCGTTCCCGATGCGGTTGTCCGGCACGGGCACGTTCCGGCCGCTCTCGCCCGTCGTCTTCGTCCAGATCGCCGAGGGTGCCGCGGCCTGCTCCTGGCTCCAGAAGCGGGTGCGGGACGCCTCCGGCCCGCTGGTGCGCGAGCTCCAGTTCCCGTACCACCCGCACGTCACCGTCGCGCACGGCATCGCGGAAGAGGCGATGGACCGGGCGTACGAGGAGCTGGCCGACTTCGAGGCCGCCTGGACCTGTGCCTCCTTCGCGCTGTACGAGCAGGGCGCGGACGGCGTGTGGCGCAAGCTCCACGAGTACGCCTTCGGGGGCGGCATCGCCTCCGTGCCCGCCCAGGGCACGCCGGTGGACGAGCCGGCGACGGCTCCCTCGGCCGCCACGTCCTGACCCGGCCGCGCCGCCGCGCCACCCCGACGAAGCCGTCCCACCCTGACGACGTGCCCCGCCCCCGCCCCGCTCACAGCGGCAGCCGGCGGAAGAGCGGGCGCGGCACATGCCGCAGCGCCGACATCACCAGCCGCAGTGCCCCGGGCACCCACACCGTCTCCGCCCTGCGCCGCAGCCCCTGCTCGACGGCCAGCGCGACGGCCTCCGGCGTGGTCGCGAGCGGGGCCTCGGGCAGCCCGGCCGTCATCCTCGTCCTGACGAAGCCCGGGCGTACGACCATCACATGGACGCCCGTCCCGTACATCGCGTCGCCCAGTCCCTGGGTGAAGACGTCCAGGCCGGCCTTGCTGGAGCCGTAGATGAAGTTGGCGCGGCGGGCGCGCTCGCCGGCCACCGAGGAGAGGACCACCAGGGAGCCGTGTCCCTGGTTCTGCAGCGCTGCCGCGCACACGAGTCCGGCCGAGACGGCGCCCGTGTAGTTGGTCTGAGCGACCCGGACCGCCGCCGGCGGGTCGGCCTCGTCGTTCGCCTGGTCGCCGAGGACGCCGAAGGCGAGCAGCACCATGTCGATGTCGCCCTCGGCGAAGACCTTACCCAGTAGCTGTTCGTGCAGGGCCGGGTCGAGGGCGTCGAAGGCGACGGTACGGACGTCGGCGCCGAGCCGGCGCAGACCGTCCGCGGCGGCTTCGAGATCGGGCGAGGGGCGGCCCGCCAGCCAGACCGTACGGGTGCGCCGGGCGATCAGCCGGCGGGCCACGGCCTGGCCGATCTCCGAGGTGCCGCCGAGGACGAGCAGGGACTGCGGTGCGCCGAAGGCGTCCTTCATGAGCGGTGCTCCTTACGAGCGGTGGAGAGCCCCGGCGGGTCGACCGGGGCGGGAGTCGGGGCGTGAGGCGGAGCCGGGACCGGGGCGGGGTCAGAGCGTGAGGCGGCGCGAGAGGTCGGAGGCGAACACGCCGTGGGGGTCCAGCCGGGCGCGCAGCGCACGGAAGTCGGCCAGCCGCGGATACATGCCGGCCAGCAGCTCCGGCCGCAGCCGGGAGTCCTTGGCGAGATAGACCCGGCCGCCGGCCCCGGCGACCTCGTCGTCGAGTTCGTCCAGGAACGCGCCGAGGCCGGGCAGATCCGCGGGGATGTCGAGCGCCAGCGTCCAGCCGGGCATGGGGAAGGACAGCCACCCGGCGTCCCCCTCGCCGAACCGTTTGAGCACCGCGAGGAACGAGGGGCAGCCGCGCCGGGCGATCCGCCGCACGATCCGGCGCAGCGTCTCCTCCTGCCCGTGCCCCACCACGAACTGGTACTGCACGAATCCGCCGCGGCCGTAGATCCGGTTCCAGTGCGGTACGCCGTCCAGCGGGTGGAAGAACGCGGAGAGCTTCTGCAGCTCCCCGAGGCGGAGCCGGGGGGCCCTGCGGTACCAGAGCTCGTTGAAGAGGCCGACCGTCGTGCGGGTGAGCAGGCCGGGCGGTACGAAGCGGGGCGGTCCGGGCAGCCGTCCGGGGCGGAACGCGAGCGGTGCGCGGCGGGCGCGCGCGGGCAGCGCGTCCAGCGGGGCGTGCTCGCCGCGGGTGAGCACGGAGCGTCCCAGGGCCCGGCCGCGGGCGAGCAGGTCGATCCAGGCGACCGAGTAGCGGTAGTGGTGGTCGGTGGCGGTGAGCCGGGCCATCAACTCGTCCAGATCGGCGGCCCGTTCGGTGTCGACGGACATCAGCGACGTCTCGACGCGGTGCAGCCGCAGGGTCGCCGAGAGGATCACTCCCGTGAGGCCCATACCGCCCGCCGTCGCGTCGAAGAGCTCGGTGCCGGGCCGCACCGTGTGGACCGCGCCGTCCGCGGTGAGCAGGTCCAGGGCATCGACATGGCGGGCGAAGGAGCCGCTGACGTGGTGGTTCTTGCCGTGGATGTCGGCGCCGATCGCTCCGCCGACGGTGACCTGCCGGGTCCCCGGCGTCACCGGTACGAACCAGCCGAGCGGCAGCAGCGCCTCCATCAGCCGGTGCAGGCTCACCCCCGCGTCGCACACCACGACACCCGCCTCGGCGTCGACGGAGCGGATGCGGTCCAGGCCGGTCATGTCGAGGACCGAGCCGCCCGCGTTCTGCGCCGCGTCGCCGTACGCCCTGCCGAGCCCCCGGGCGATCCCGCCGCGGGTGCCCCAGTCCCGTACGGCGGCGGTGGCCTCGTCGGCGGTGCGTGGCCGGAGCACGAACGCGGTCGTCGGGGCCGTACGCCCCCAGCCGGTGACGGACGCGAAGGTGCCACCGGGTCCGGCGGCGGAAGGACGGGTGTCGGCAGCCATACCCGGACCGTATCGCCGCAATTGCCCTGTTTTCCGCAGACCTAACGGACGCGCCGAAATGGGTGATTAAACGAGTGTCATCAAAGATGAGCGTGAAACTCGGCCGGTCGCCGAGAAGAGTCCCCCCTGGCTCAGGAGAAGGGGTGGCGAATGAGATACGCCGATTGCGCGGCCGCCGACCGGAGGCTGTTGGCGGCCATGCGCGCGTACGGGGGACGACCGGGCGTCGCCGTCGCCGCACGCGCGCTCTCCCTCGCCGGGGAGCATGCCGCGCTCTGGCTCGCCGCCGGTCTCACCGGCGCGGCGACCGACCCGGAACGGCGCGGGCACTGGCTGCGCGCCACCGCCGTGGTCGGCGGGGCCCACCTGGCGAGCACGGGCGTCAAACACGTCGTCCGCAGGCCCCGCCCCGAACTGCCCTCGTACCGGCCCCTCGTCGGCACCCTGGGCCGGCACTCCTTCCCCAGCTCGCACGCCGCGTCGGCCGCGGCCGCCGCCGTGGCCTTCGGCGCACTGCTCCCCGCGGCCCGCCGACTGGTGCCACCGCTGGCTGCGGCAATCTGCGTCTCGCGCCTGGTCGCCGGGGTCCACTACCCGACCGACATCGCGGCGGGCGCGGTCCTCGGCGGGCTGGCCGCACGCGCCGGAGCCCGGTGGACGGGTGGCGGGGCGTCGCCCGTCACAGGGACCCGCGCCGCCGGAGGCGAGAAGGGCCGGCGCCATGTCTGAGCCCGGTACCGCGCTGCTGGAGCGGCCCCGGAAACCGTCACCGTCGCGGGCCGTGAGTCTGCCGGTCGGCCTGATCAGGACCACCCGCCCCCGGCAGTGGATCAAGAACGTCCTCGTGGTGGCCGCGCCCGCCGCCGCCGGTGAACTGGACTCCCCGCACGGGGCCGGACAACTGGCCGTCGTCTTCGCCCTGTTCACCGCCGCCGCGGCCGCCGTCTATCTGATCAACGACGCCCGGGACGCGGACGCCGACCGGGCCCATCCGGTGAAGTGCCGTCGCCCCGTCGCTGCGGGCGAGGTCCCGGTGCCCGTCGCCTATGCCGTGGGTGTCATGCTCGCCGGCACCGCCGTCGGCGGAGCCGTCGCCCTGTGCACGCCCATGACCGGCGCCCTGCTCACCGCGTATCTGTCGATGCAACTCGCCTACTGCGTCTGGCTCAAGCACGTGCTCGTCGTCGACCTGGCCGTCGTCACCACCGGGTTCCTGATGCGCGCGATGATCGGCGGGGTCGCGCTCGGCATCCCGCTCTCGCGCTGGTTCCTGATCACCACCGGCTTCGGCGCGCTGTTCATGGTCGCGGCGAAGCGCTACTCCGAAGCCGTGCAGCTGGCCGACAGCAAGGGCGCGACCCGGCCGCTCCTCACCGAGTACACGACCGGCTATCTGCGCTTCGTCTGGCAGCTCGCCGCCGGTGTCGCCGTCCTCGCCTACTGCCTGTGGGCCCTGGAGAGCGGCGGTGTGGCCCCGTCGGCGCTGCTCCCCTGGCGGCAGCTCTCGATGATCGCCTTCATCCTGGCGGTGCTGCGGTACGCGGTCTTCGCCGACCGCGGCACGGCCGGCGCACCCGAGGACGTGGTGCTGCGGGACCGGCCTCTGGCCGTCATCGGCCTGGTGTGGGCCGCGATGTACGGACTGGCGGTCGCCGACCTGTGAAACGCGTCCCCTGGCCGGAGGCGGCCTCGTTCATCCTCGTCGGAGGGTGCGCGTACGCGGCCGACGTGGCGCTCTTCACCCTGCTGCGCGGGCCCGGCGGCTGGGGACCGCTGACCGCGAAAGCCGTCTCGTTCCTCGCCGGATGCACGGTCGCCTACCTCGGCAACGCCCTCGGGACCTACCGGCGCCGGACCCTGCGCCTGCGGGAGTACGCCGCCTTCTTCGGCGTCAACGGCGCCGGCGCGATCGTCCAACTGCTCTGCCTCGCCGTCTCGCACCACGGCCTCGGCCTGACCTCGGCGCGCGCGGACCTCGTCTCCGGGCTCGGCGTCGGCATGGTCCTGGCCACCTGCCTGCGATTCTGGGGGACCCGAACGCTGGTGTTCCGCGTGGAGGGTAGGCGTACGCCATGGACTGGCTGACCAAGCTCCCCGTCATCGGGCCCCTGATGGCCCGGCTGATGCAGACCCACGCCTGGCGCTCGTACGAGACGCTCGACCGGGTGCACTGGGCCCGGCTGGCCGCCGCGATCACCTTCATCAGCTTTCTGGCCCTCTTCCCGCTGATCACCGTGGCCGCGGTCATCGGCGCCGCCCTGCTCAGCAAGGAGCAGCTGAGCAAGCTGGAGGACAAGATCGGTGACCAGGTCCCCGGCATCTCCGACCAGCTCGACATCAACTCGCTGGTCGACAACGCGGGCACGGTCGGACTGGTCGCGGGCGCGCTGCTGCTGTTCACCGGTATCGGCTGGGTCGGCTCGCTGCGGGACTGTCTGCGGGCCGTGTGGGAGGTGGACGACGAGGACGACGACAATCCCGTCGTCCGCAAGTTCAAGGACGGCGTCGTGCTCCTCGGCCTCGGCGCGACCGCCCTCGCCTCCTTCGCCGCGTCCGCGCTCGGGTCCACGACCGTCGGCTGGACGGCGAAGCGGATCGGCATCGAGGAGGGCGGCGCCGAGGGCCTCCTGCTGCAGGCCGCCGCCATCGCCATCGCCGGTGTGGCCAACTTCCTGCTGCTGCTCTACCTGCTGACGCTGCTTCCGGGAGTGCACCCGCCGCGCCGACGCCTGGTGGTCGCCGGGCTCATCGGCGCGATCGGCTTCGAACTGCTGAAGCTGCTGCTCAGCGGCTACATCCAGGGCGTCGCGTCGCGCAGCATGTACGGCGCCTTCGGTGTCCCCATCGCCCTGCTGCTGTGGATCAACTTCTCGGCGAAGCTGCTCCTGTTCTGCGCCGCGTGGACCGCGACGCCGAGCAAGGAGCAGTCACGCGCCGCCGAGTCCTCCGCGGAGAGCCCCGGCGGCGCGGTCACCGACGGCGCAGCGGCCACTGGCGGTTGACCAGGAAGACCCCGGCCGCCAGCAACACCAGCAGACCACCGACCACGGCGAGCGCCGTACCGACGCCGCCGGACCCCTCGTCCGCCGCGGCGGAAGCCTTCGCGGGCGCGCCGTTGCTCGCGGGCTCGACCTGGGGGGAGTCCTGCGGGGCGGTGGACCTCGGCGGGACCAGCTCACCGACGGGCCGGACCTTCCCGGACGCCGCGAAGCCCCAGTCGAGCAGCCGTCCGGCCTCCTTGTAGACGGCCTGGCTCTCCTCGGAGTCCGGGTTCATGACGGTGACGAGCAACACCTTGCCGTCGCGCTCGGCGACCCCGGTGAACGTGGCGCCGGCGTGTGTGGTGCTGCCGTTCTTGACCCCCGCCATGCCCTGGTACGGGGAGACGCCGGACTCGCCCGTGAGCAGCCGGTTGGTGTTCTGGATCTCGAAGTAGTCGCGCTTGCCCGCCGTGACCCCGCCGGGGAACCGGGCGCGTGCCGTGGAGCAGTACTCGCGGAAGTCCTTCTTCTGCAAACCGCTGCGGGCGATGAGCGTGAGGTCGTACGCGGACGAGACCTGGCCCTCGGCGTCGTAGCCGTCGGGCGAGACGACCTGGGTGTCGAACGCCTGGAGCTCGTCGGCGTGGGCCTGCATGTCCTCGACGGTCTTGGGGACACCGCCGTTCATCGCCGACAGGACGTGCACCGCGTCGTTGCCGGAGCGCAGGAAGACGCCGAGCCACAGGTCGTGCACCGTGTAGGCGTGCTCCTCCTTGACCCCGACGAGGCTGCTGCCCTCGCCGACGTCCGCGAGCTCGGCATGGGTGACCTTGTGCGTCTCGGTCTTGGGCAGCTTCGGCAGCACGGTGTCGGCGAAGAGCATCTTGAGCGTGGACGCCGGGGGCAGCCGCCAGTGCGCGTTGTGCGAGGCGAGGACGTCGCCGCTCTCCGCGTCCGCGACGATCCAGGACCGTCCGCTCACCTCGTTGGGCAGTATGGGTGCGCCCGGTCCGAGGCTGACCTGGGTGCCCGCCCTGCCGAGCTGCGGGCCGCCGACGGTCGACATGGAGGCCGGCGGATTCGGCTGGTTCCTGATGACCGTGCCGTCGGTGGTGCCGGCCGAGGCGGGCACGGCGAGGAGCACGGGCAGCAACGAGGCAGCTGTGACCGTCAGCGCGGTCTTCTTCAGAGCGGACACAGACGAGAACGTACAGGGGGCTACAGAAAATATGCTTATCGTCCCGGAGGCGCGCCGGGAAGATCGCCGGGACAGCCCACCCCGGAGAACACGGCCGGCCCACGCCCGCGATACTGGGTGCATGAAGCTCAGCCGCCCCGTCTCCTGGTTCCTGCTCGCCTTCGGGGTGTGGAGCTGGTTCATCTGGGTCACCTTCGTCAAAAACCTGTGGGCGGACGGCAGCGGTCTCGCCTTCGACGACGCGGGTGACCCGACGGGTTACTTCTGGGTGCATCTGCTGCTCGCCTTGACGTCCTTGCTTCTGGGGACGGTCGTCGGAGTGATCGGGTTGCGTGGTGTTCGCGCTTTGCGGCGCGAGGCACACAAGGAATAGAGGAGCAGTCCGTGGTCGTGGTCTTCGTGCTGGTGGCGATAGCGGTGATCGCCCTGCTCGCGGGCGTGCACCGCTATGTGTGGAGCAGGCTCGTGCGCGACACGACCGCGGAACGGGGCCGTGCACGCCGTATCGGCACCGTCGTGATGTGGGTGCTCCCGCTGCTGACCCTGGGTGCGCTGATGTCCGGGCGCGCCGGGGCGCCGATGTGGCTGGAGCGCGTGCTCGCGTGGCCGGGCTATCTGTGGCTGGCGGTGCTGCTGTACCTGGTGATGGCGCTGCTGGTGGGCGAGGTCGTACGGGCCGTGTGGCTGCGGCGGGGCACCTCGTCGCCGGCGGAGCCCGCCGCGGCCGCCCCCGAGCCGCTGCACACCGTCCCCGCGGGCGCCGCCGGGACACCGGCAGCAAAGCCCGGCGCCCCCGCGCCGTACGGCGCTCCGGCCCAGACGCCCACGCCGGCGTCCGGGACCTCCGCCGACGAGCCCGGTCAGCCCGGCGCGGACGCGCGACGGCAGGTGTCCCGGCGAGTGTTCGTCTCGCGTGTCGTCGGCGGTGGAGCCGCCGCGGTCGCACTCGGGACCGTCGGTCACGGGGCGTACGGAGTACTGCGCGGACCGCGGGTCACCCGGGTGACCGTGCCGCTGGCCAAGCTGCCCCGCAGCGCCCACGGCCTCAGGATCGCCGTGGTCAGCGACATCCACCTCGGCCCCATCCTGGGACGGGCCCACACACAGCGCATCGTCGACACCATCAACCGCACGTCGCCCGATCTCGTCGCCGTCGTCGGCGACCTGGTCGACGGCAGCGTGGCCGACCTCGGACCCGCCGCCGAACCGCTCGCGCAGCTGAAGGCACGGCACGGCTCCTTCTTCGTGACCGGCAACCACGAGTACTTCTCCGGCGCCGGCGAATGGGTCGACCACGTCCGCGAACTCGGTCTGCGGCCTCTGGAGAACCAGCGCGTCGAGATCGCGGGCTTCGACCTCGCGGGGGTCAACGACGTCGCGGGCGAGAGCGAGGGCGACGGCCCGGACTTCGGGAAGGCGCTCGGCGACCGGGACCGCACCCGCGCGTCCGTCCTCCTCGCGCACCAGCCCGTGGTCATCCACGACGCCGTCGAGCACGGCGTCGACCTCCAGCTCTCCGGCCACACCCACGGGGGTCAGCTGTGGCCCGGCAACCACCTGGCCGAACTCGCCAACCCGACCGTCGCGGGACTGGAGCGCTACGGCGACACGCAGCTGTACGTGACCCGGGGCGCGGGCGCCTGGGGCCCGCCGGTGCGGGTCGGGGCGCCCTCGGACATCACGGTCGTCCAGCTCGCGTCCCGGCAGGCGTAGCCACCGGACTCAGCCGGCCCCGGCCCCGGCCCCGGTGCCGTGTCCGGTCCCGGTCGCCGTCCGGTTCTTCGCCCCCGCTTCCTTCGTCTCCGCGTCATTCGTCCCCGCTTCCTTCGGCTCCACGGCCGTGCGGGGCTCGGGCGCCGCCGGTGCCGCCGCCGGGAGTTCCACGCTCACCGTCAGTCCCTCGCCCGGCGCGGTCCGCACCGTCACCGCCCCGCCGTGCGCCGTGACCACCGCCTGCACGATCGCCATGCCGAGACCGCTGCCCGGCGGCCCCGACGGGCCGGCCTCGCCCGCGGCCCGGAAGAAGCGGTCGAAGACACGGTCCGCGTCCTCGGCCGCCATGCCGGGGCCCTCGTCCGAGACCCGCAGCCGTACGGCGCCCGGCCCGCGACCGTCGCCGTCCCCGCGCGTCAGCTCCACCGTGACGGGCGCGTCGGCCGGCGTATGGGCGCGCGCGTTGGCCAGCAGATTGCCGACGACCTGACGCAGCCCCGCCTCGTCGCCCCGCACGGTCACCGACCCCTCGTCCCGCACGGTGAGCGGACGTTCCGGCTGCTGGGCCCGCAGGTCGTCCGCCGCGTCGCGCACCAGTCGGCTCACGTCGACCGTGCACATCCGCGGTCGCGGCTGCTGATCCAGCCGGGCCAGGATGAGCAACTCCTCGACCAGCCGGCCCATCCGGTCCGCCTCGGCTGTCATCCGGGCGAGCGCCCGGGTCCGGTCGGCGGGTTTGCGCAGCATCCCCTTGGCGTAGAGCTGGAGGTAGCCGCGGATCGCGGCGAGCGGTGTCCGCAGCTCGTGCGAGGCGTCGGCGACGAACCGGCGCAGCTGGGCGGCGCTGTGCTCCCGTGTCTCGAAGGCCGACTCCACCTGGTGGAGCATGGAGTTGAGGGCGACCCGCAGTTGTTCCGTCTCGGTGACGGGATCGCGTCCGGCGGGCACCCGCCGGGTCAGATCGCCCTCCGCGATGGCCGAGGCCGTCTCCACCATGTCCTCCAGTGGCCGCAGCCGGTGCTGCGCGCCGAGCATGGTCAGCAGCGCGAGCAGCAGCAACAGGAAGGTGCCGAAGGCGAGATCGAGTTTCAGCGCCTTCTTGACGCCGGAGTGCACGGCGCCCGTGTCGGTGGCCAGCAGGACGATCGTGCCGTCGGCGAGGCTGGTCCCGACCGCGCGGTGCGGATCGCCGCCCACCCGTACGTCGTGCACCTCGGCGGAGTCGGCGTAGGCGACCGGATCGCGGACGGCCTCGGCGAGTTCGAACTGGCGACGCGTGGGCGGGATGTTCGCCAGGGCGATGGGCCGGTGCTGTGCGTCGAGAGCGACGAAGACCGTCTCCGAGCCCGGCAGCGGGCTCCGCTGCCCGTCGCCGGGAGCGAACTCCTCCATGAGGGCGCTGATCGCGCTGAGCGAGTCGACCTCCTTCTGGGTGAATCCGGTGCGCTGGAGGGCGTTGCGGCTGCCGAGCAGTTCGGTGTCCACGCGGTCGAGCAGATAGTGCCGCATTCCGATGAGACTGACGGCGGTGGCGGCCGCTATGCCGAGGGCGAGCAGAGCGACGTTGACGATGGTGAGCTTGGCGCGCAGGGAGTGGATCCCGTGGCGCGGGTGGTGCCGGCCTCCCGACCGCAGCAGGCGCCTCATGCGAGTCCGTACCCGATGCCCCGGCGGGTGGTGATCAGCGGCGGACCGAGCGGGTCGAGCTTACGGCGCAGATAGCTGATGTACGTCTCCACCACCGTCGACTCCGACTGGTGCTCGTACTGCCAGACGTGGCGCAGCAGTTGGTCCTTGGGGACGATGCGGCCGCCGTTGCGGACGAGGAAGCGCAGCAGCGCGTACTCGGTTGGGGTGAGTTGCACCGAGCGGCCCGCGCGGCGTACGGAGCAGGTCGCGTCGTCCAGTTCCAGGTCCCGGTAGCGCAGCGGCGGTCGCACCGGCAGTACGTCGGCGGGCCGGGTGCGGCGCAGGACGGCGCTGATCCGGGCCACCACCTCGTCGACGTTGAAGGGCTTGGTGATGTAGTCGTCGCCGTAGCCGAGTGCGCCCACGATCTCCGCCGGGGCGTCCCGCGCGGTGACGAAGACGACGGCCGTCTCCGGGTACCGCTCGCGCAACTCGCGTGCCAGCACGCGGCCGTCGCCGTCGGGAAGCATCACATCGAGCAGCGCCACATCGGGGCGCGTCTGCCCGGCCGACTGCCGTGCCTGCCGTACGCTTCCCGCCGTAATCACCTCAAAACGGTGGTAACGCAGTGCGATGGCGAGGACGTCGGCGATGCTCGGCTCGTCCTCGACGACCAGCACGGTCGCTCCCTCGTGGTCCATGACCTCAGTATCGGCGCGAACCCCGTGCGGGGGGCGGGCCGCTGTCTTGGAGTTCCTTGAGAGTCATGGCCGCGCCGCACCACGGACCGGGTCCGCGGTCGATTCTGAAGTCCGGCCCGGGGGAGACGGATCGACGAAGGGGCAGAGATCGTGGCGGCATTGGCGCGGTGGTGCTACCGGCATCGGCTGGTGGTCGTGGTGCTGTGGGTGGGTGTGCTGTTCGGCCTGGGGGCGGCCGGCAGTACGGCGGGCACCGACTACTCCGACAACTTCAGCCTCCCGGACACCGACTCCAAGCAGGCCCTCGACCTGATGGTCGAGGCTTTCCCCCAGCGCTCGGGGGACCCCAACACCGTCGTGTGGCGGGTCTCCGAGGGTTCGGTGCGCGATGCCGCAGTACGGGAGCGGCTCGACCCCGCGCTCAGGGAGATCGCGGGCATGAAGGGAGTCGGGGAGGTCGCGAGCCCGTACACCGAGGCGGGCGCGGCCCAGATCAGCGAGGACGGGCGGACGGCCTACGCGCAGATCACCTTCGCCGAACAGGCCAACGCGGTACCGAAGGAGCTGGTGCAGGACGTCGTCGACACCGCGGGCGAGGCCCGGCGGGACGGCCTTCAGGTCGAACTCGGCGGACAGGCGGTCACCCGGATCCAGGAACCGCCGACCGGCACGGCGGAACTCGTCGGCCTCGGCGCCGCGGCGATCGTGCTGTTCCTCGCCTTCGGCTCCCTGTTCGCCATGTCGCTGCCGCTGGTCGTGGCCGTGTTCGGCGTCGGCACCGGAATGCTGTCGACGATGCTGCTCAGCCATGTCACGGACGTACCCGAAGTGGCACCGCTGCTCGGCTCGTTGATCGGCCTCGGGGTCGGCATCGACTACGCCCTGTTCATCGTCACGCGCCACCGCAGGGGTGTGCTGCGGGGCATGGAACCCGAGGAAGCGGCGGTCACCGCGCTCAACACCTCGGGCCGTGCGGTGCTGTTCGCCGGCGGCACGGTCTGCATCGCGCTCGCCGGCATGCTCGTGATGAACATGCGCTTCCTCGACGGTGTCGTGATCGCCACGTCGCTCACGGTGGTCCTCAGTGTGCTGGCGGCCGTGACGCTGCTGCCGGCCCTGCTCGGCGTGCTCGGCAAGCGGGTGCTGAGCCGGCGGCAGCTCCGGCGGCTCGCGGCCGAGGGGCCCGAGCCGGTCGAGACCCGCGGCGCTGCCGCCCGCTGGTCCATGACCGTGCAGAAGCGGCCGAAGTCCATCGCGCTGGTCGCGGTCGTCGTGATGGCCGCGCTCGCCGTCCCGGCGCTGTCGCTGCGCCTCGGCGCGACCGACCAGGGCAACCACCAGGAGGACACCACCACCCGGCAGGCGTACGACCTGCTCGCCGAGGGCTTCGGCCCCGGCTTCAACGGGCCGCTCCAGTTGGTGACCGAGGACGCCGGACCGGCCGCGGTCCAGGCGCTCGTGGAGCGGGTGCGCGCCACGGACGGGGTCGCCCACGTGGCCGCGATGCCCTCGCCGCCCGGCTCCGAGGTGACGGTGATCAATGTCGTCCCGACGACCTCACCGCAGTCCGAGGCGACGGACCGGCTGATCGACACCCTGCGCGACGAGGTCGTCCCGCAGTCGGGCGAGACGGTCCATGTGGGGGGAGTCACCGCGGTCTTCAAGGACTTCGCCGCCGTGACCGGCGACCGGCTGCCCTACTTCATCGGGGCGATCATCGCGCTCGGCTTCCTGCTGCTGCTCATCGCCTTCCGCTCGCTGGTCGTGCCGCTGACCGCCGCCGTGATGAACCTGATCGCCGCCGCCGCGTCCTTCGGCGTCCTGGTCGCCGTCTTCCAGTGGGGCTGGGGAGCGGAGACGCTCGGTGTCGGCAAGGAGCGCCCGATCACCGCGTTCCTGCCGGTCATCATGCTGTCCCTGCTCTTCGGCCTCTCGATGGACTACCAGGTCTTCCTGGTGAGCCGGATGCACGAGGAATGGGTGCACACGAAGGACAACGCACGGGCCGTACGCGTGGGTCTCGCCGAGACCAGCCGGGTCATCAACTGCGCCGCTCTGATCATGATCTGCGTCTTCGGCGCCTTCGTCCTCAGTGGTGACATGGAAGGCGCCATGGCCGGCATCGGGCTGGCGGCGGCCGTGGCGCTGGACGCGTTCATCCTGCGCACCGCGCTGGTCCCGGCGGCGATGCATCTGCTCGGGCGCTCCAACTGGTGGCTTCCGACGGGCCTGGAGAAGCGGCTGCCCCATCTCGCGGTGGAACCGAAGGAGGAGGCCGAGAAGTCCGAGGAGCCCGGCCCGGTGCACGCGGACGGCTCGAAGACGGAATCCGCCGTGCCGGGCCCCCGAGCCGGGGCCGAGGAGGCCGGGTCGGCGGTGTACGGATTCGTCCGCGCACCGGACGGCGAGCCCGTCGCGGACGTGGTGCTCACCCTCGTCTCGGCGCGAGGACGGCAGGTCGACCGGGTCAGGTCCCTGGGCGACGGCTCGTACATCCTGTCCGCACCGTCGGGCGGTGCCTATCTGCTGGCCGTGACGGCGGGTGCGCACGAACCCTGGGCGCGCCACATCATGATCGGCGGCGATGCGCTGGTCCACGACGTGGTGCTGATGGAGGTGGGAGCGAGCCGCTGAGGCGGGCCCCGGCGCCACTCCCGGTGGTCCGGGGAACACCCCGGCTCCGGCCGGGGTGTTCGCCGCCTCGCGCTACCGCTTGCGGGCGGCGACCGTCTCCGCCATCCCCGGCAGGAAGTCCGTGAACAGCTCGTGCACCTCCCGTACGAGGGGCCGCAGCACCCGGAAGCGGGCGAGCGCGACACCGCGGGTGGTGAGCCGGGCCCCGCGTTCGGCGAGCCTTCTGCTGCGCTCGCGGCCCTCGGAACGGTCGAAGACCCAGTACAGGACCAGGCCCATCTGCGACAGCCACATCAACTCCGGGAGGATGTCGGCCAGTTCGTCGGCCACCTTCGCCTTCGACCCGGCGAGCACCTCGCGGTGGACCGCGATGGCCGACTCCCGCGCATGCTCCGACTCGGGGGAGAAGGGGCTCAGCGGGCTCTCCGGGTCGGCGGCGTTCTTGAAGAACTGCGCGGCGAACTCGTGGTACGGCGCCGCGATGTCCAGCCAGGCGGTGAGCACCCCCGCGAGCCGGGCCTCCAGATCCGTCTCGCTCTCCAGCACGGGCCGGACCGCCGCCTGGTGCTCGGCCGCGATCCGGTCGTAGAACCCCTGGACGAGGTGCTCCTTGGAGGAGAAGTAGTAGTACGCGTTCCCCACGGAGACCCCGGCCTCCTTGGCGATGGCCCGCATGGTCGTCTTGTCGTAACCGCGCTCCTGGAAGAGCCGGAGCGCGGTTTCGAGGATGAGCGTGCGGGTCTGCTCGCTCTTGGGGGCTTTCACTTCAGTCACGGTGTCCGAGCCTAACCGGGGACGGAGCACCGGTCGTCGCAGGCCTGCGTACCGGTGGGTGTGCCCGAGGCGGTGGCCTCGCGGTACTTGGCCGCGGCGAGCATCGTGACGCGGACGAAGGGGGCGCCGGCCGGAGTGGCCAGCCAGTGGGCCTTCGGCCGGTACTCGGCCAGTGCCCACAGGCACACGATCCAGGCCCCGGCCCCCGTGAAGACCTGCCCCCGGTCGCCGAGGACGGTGATCTCCCGGCGGGTGCGCTCGTGGTCGAGCCCCGGGTACCGGCGCCGGGCTTCCTGCGATCCGGCGGGCACGAGGTCCAGCGGTACGAGCCGGCGCTGACGCTGTAGCCAGTGCCGCAGATGGACGCAGAGGGAGCACTGGGCGTCGTACAGGACGGTCAGTCTCCGGACCGGGACCCCCATGACGCTCACGCCCCGGCGGGACCGGCGGCGGGTGCCGCCCACGGTCCGTTGCCGGCGGGACCGGTCCAGCCCTGCGGGGGCACCGGCGGCACCTGCTCCCGCTCCATGATTCCGCGCCGGCGGATCTTGTTGAGGACGTAGACGTTGCCGAGGTGCATCACGCCGAGGACGAGGAGGACGACGCCCACCTTCACCGAGAGGGCCTCGAAGAGTCCGCGGGCGTCGGCCACCGCGTCGGCGGCCTTGAGGTAGAGGGCGACGAAGCCCAGGTTCACCAGGTAGAAGCCGACCACCAGCAGGTGGTTCACGGCATCGGCGAGCTTCTCGTTCCCGTGCAGTACGTCGGCCAGGAAGATCCGTCCGTTCCGGCTCAGTGTGCGGGCCACCCAGACGGTGAGCGCGACGCTGATCAGCAGGTAGACGATGTAGGCGACAACAGTGAGGTCCATCCCCACCCCTCCTTGAACGTGTTCAAAAGGCTGGACAGGAAGGACTGTAGACCCGTTTTTGAACATGTTCAAGCGCGTTCGTGGTCTCGTCGGGGACGTACATCCGCCGCAGATGTCGCCGAGGCGCGCTCCGACCCGCCACACTGTCCGGATGGCATCCGTACCTCTCAGCAAGGGCGCCAACATCCCGGTCGCCGCCGCCGCTGTCCGCGCCGTGCTCAGCTGGACCCCGGAGGAGGGGACACCCGACGCCGACGCCTCCGCGCTGCTCCTCACCGAGGGCGGACGGGTGCGGGACGACGGGGACTTCGTCTTCTACAACCAGCCGCGGCACTCCTCGGGCGCCGTGTGGCACCAGGGCAAGCGGGACGGGACCGACACCGTTGAGGTCGACCTCTCGTCGCTCGAATCCTGGGTCGACCGCGTCGTGCTCAGCGCGTCGGCCGACGGCGGTACCTTCGGCCGGCTGCGCGGACTGCGGCTGCTGCTGCTCGACGCGGCGAGCGGCTCGGAGCTCGCGCGGTTCGACATCACGGCGGGGGCGGAGACAGCTCTGGTCGCCGGTGAGCTGTACCGGCGGGCCGGAGCGTGGAAGTTCCGGGCGGTGGGCCAGGGTTACACCGACGGGCTGGCGGGGCTGGCCGTCGACTACGGCATCACCGTGGACGACACGCCCGCGCCCGCCTCTCAGGCTCCCGTTCCGCCCGCGCCCGCCTCTCAGGCTCCCGTTCCGCCCGCGCCCGCCCCTCAGGCTCCCGCTCCCGCACCGCCGCCCGCCGTCCCGCAGGCCGCCCGGCCGGACAGGGGCGAGGAGCACCTCCCCGTCGACATGCGCAAGCGGCTGTCCCTGCGCAAGCAGCAGGTCGCCGTCAGCCTGAGCAAGCACGGCGCGGCCGGTGCCAGCGCGCGGGTGATCCTGGTGCTGGACGCCTCCGGTTCCATGGCGATGCTGTACTCCCGGGGCGTCGTCGCCGACGTGGTGGAGCGGATGGCCGCCGTCGCGGCTCAGCTCGACGACGACGGGGAGATGCAGGCGTGGACGTTCGCCACCCACCCGGCCAGGCTCCCCGATCTGACCGTCGCCGGTCTGCCCCAGTGGCTCCAACTGCACGTGCGGGGCGGCGAGATGAGTCTGTTCGGCCGCCCGAAGAAGCCGAAGAAGGGCATGTTGCCGGGACAGGTCGACATGCGGCTGGTCGGCATCCAGAACGAGGAGCAGAAGGTCATCGCCGAGGTCAGGGACTACGTCCGGGCGAATCCGGCCCAGGCTCCGACCCTCGTGCTGTTCTTCTCGGACGGTGGTGTCTACCGCAACGCCGAGATCGAGCGCGAGCTGCGTGCGGCCGTCGAGGAGCCCGTCTTCTGGCAGTTCGTCGGCCTCGGGAAGTCCGACTACGGCGTCCTGGAACGGTTCGACACCCTCCCCGGCCGCCGCGTCGACAACGTCGGTTTCTTCGCCGTCGACGACATCGCGGTCGTCTCGGATCCCGAGCTGTACGACAGGTTGCTGACGGAGTTCCCCTCCTGGCTCACGGCGGCCCGCCGGGCGGGCATCGTCGGCTGATGGACCACACGATCACCGTCCGGCCCGCGGCCACCGCCGACTGGCCCGACGTGGAGGAACTCCTCAGCGCGCGCGGCTCGGTCAAGGGCTGCTGGTGCATGTTCTTCCGGCAGACCCCGCAGGAGCGCCGCGAGACCGAATGGGGCGAGGGCAACCGCCGTGCGCTGCGCGCCCTCGTCGACGACGGCCGCCGTCCGGGCCTGGTGGCCCGCCGGGGTGGCGTCCCGGTCGGCTGGGTCTCCGTCGCACCCAGGGCGGAGTACTCCCGCCTCGACCGCTCCCCGGTCGGCAAACCGGTCGACGACGTCCCGGTGTGGGCGCTGGTCTGCCTGTACGTCGGCAAGGAACACCGCGGTACGGGCGTGGCACGGGAACTGGTGCGCGGGGCCGTCTCGTTCGCCCGGGACAGCGGTGCGCGGACGGTGGAGGCCTACCCCGTGGACGACACGATGGGCCCGGTGGGAGCCGACGAGGCCTTCCACGGTCTGGTCTCGCTGCTGAGCGCCGAGGGCTTCACCGAGGTCGCCCGGCGCACCCCGAAGCGCCCGGTCATGCGGCGCAACCTGACGTGACCCGCTCAGCCACGGACCCGCCGGTGGTCACCGGCCCCGGCCGATGACCACCCCGGTGCGGAGCACTACATGCTGCTCAGCGACCGCGCGTAGTTGATCTGGCCCATCACCTGCTGGAACGTGCCAGGGTGCTGCGCCGGGATCATCGTCGAGTGGTGCTTGCCGGCGCTCGTCACGGTGACCTGGATGAAGCCCGTCGTCGTCTTCTCCTTCATCAGGAGGAAGAGCAGGCCCAGCAGGCAGAAGATGAAGAACACGACCGCCAGCACGATCGCGTGCGTCGGCATCTTCTCCTCGGTGCGGGACATGTCCGTCGCGTTCCACACCGCACCGCGCAGCGGCAGCGTGCCCGCCGGGGTGACGATCGAGTCGCCCATCACCGTGATGTCACCGATCGAGACCAGCGGCGTGCCGCCCGTCGGAACCGGGTTGACCGGCACCGGGACACCCGCGGGCTGGGTCTGCGAGTAGGCCGGGGTGTCGTTCGGGCCCGGATAGCCGTACCCGGGTGCGGCGTTGGGGTAGCCGTAGGCCGGCGTCCCCGGCGGCTGCGTCGGGCCCCACTTGTACTCGGGCTCTCCGTCCGCTGCGTACGGATTGGGCTCGCTCATATGTCTCGTCCCCGCTTTCGAGCTTCATGTCAGACGTCCCACGATCCTGCCAGGTATCGCCGTGCTCGGTGAAGCCGTACGCCGAAGGGCCCCGCATCCCGGACGGAATGCGGGGCCCTTGGTGCCGATTCGGTGCAACCGGCGCGGCCGGTGCGGCCCGTGGGTCAGAAGCGGCGCGTGATGAGCGCCCGCTTCACTTCCTGGATCGCCTTGGTGACCTCGATACCGCGGGGGCAGGCGTCCGTGCAGTTGAACGTGGTGCGGCAACGCCACACGCCGTCCTTGTCGTTGAGGATCTCCAGGCGCTGCTCCCCGGCCTCGTCACGCGAGTCGAAGATGAAGCGGTGCGCGTTGACGATCGCCGCCGGGCCGAAGTACTGGCCGTCGTTCCAGAACACCGGGCACGAGGACGTGCACGCGGCGCACAGGATGCACTTGGTGGTGTCGTCGAAGCGCTCGCGGTCCTCGGCGGACTGCAGACGCTCACGCGTCGGCTCGTTGCCGCTGGTGATCAGGAACGGCATCACGTCGCGGTACGCCTGGAAGAACGGCTCCATGTCCACGACCAGGTCCTTGAGGACCGTCAGGCCCTTTATGGCCTCGACCGTGATGGGCTTCTCCGGGTTGATGTCCTTGATCAGCGTCTTGCAGGCGAGCCTGTTCTTGCCGTTGATCCGCATCGCGTCGGAGCCGCAGATGCCGTGCGCGCAGGAGCGACGGAAGGTCAGCGAACCGTCGACGTCCCACTTGATCTTGTGCAGCGCGTCGAGGACACGCTCCTTGGGATCGATGTCGATCCGGAAGTCCTGCCACTCCGCGTCCGCCGCCACCTCGGGGTTGAAACGGCGGATCCGGAACGTGACGGAGATGAGGTGCGAGGAGGCGGAGTCCGCCTCGAACGCGTCCAGCTTGTCCAATGTGGGGGTAGCCATCAGTACTTACGCTCCATCGGCTGGTAGCGGGTCTGCACGACCGGCTTGTAGTCGAGACGTACGGTCTCGGAGCCGTCGTCGCCGACCTCGCGGTACGCCATGGTGTGGCGCATGAAGTTGACGTCGTCGCGGTTCGGGTAGTCCTCGCGGTAGTGACCGCCGCGGGACTCCTTGCGGGCCAGCGCAGAGACGGCCATGACCTCGGCCAGGTCGAGCAGGTTGCCCAGCTCGACGGCCTCCAGCAGGTCGGTGTTGAAGCGCCGGCCCTTGTCCTGGATGGACACGTTCCGGTAGCGGGCCTGCAGCTCGCCGATCTTCTCGACCGCGGTCTTGATCGTCTGCTCGGTGCGGAACACCATGACGTTGGCGTCCATCGTCTCCTGCAGCTCGCGGCGGATGTCCGCCACCCGCTCGTTGCCGGTGGAGTTGCGCAGCCGCTCGACCTGGGCCTCGACGAGCGAGGCGGGGTTCTCCGGAAGCTCGACGAAGTCGTGCTTGGCCGAGTACTCCGCGGCGGCGATACCCGAGCGCTTGCCGAAGACATTGATGTCGAGCAGCGAGTTGGTGCCGAGGCGGTTGGCGCCGTGCACGGAGACGCAGGCGACCTCGCCGGCGGCGTACAGACCCGGGACGACCGTGGTGTTGTCCGCGAGGACCTCACCCTGGACGTTGGTCGGGATGCCGCCCATGGCGTAGTGCGCGGTCGGCTGGATCGGGATCGGGTCCGTGTAGGGCTCGATGCCGAGGTAGGTCCGCGCGAACTCGGTGATGTCCGGGAGCTTGGCGTCCAGCTGCTCCGGCGGCAGGTGGGTCAGGTCCAGGTAGACGTGGTCGCCCTCGGGACCGCAGCCGCGGCCCTCGCGGATCTCGGTGTAGATCGAGCGCGAGACGACGTCACGCGAGGCCAGGTCCTTCATGACGGGGGCGTACTTCTCCATGAAGCGCTCGCCGTCCTTGTTGCGGAGGATGCCGCCCTCACCACGGGCGCCCTCCGTCAGCAGGATGCCCATGCGCCAGATGCCCGTCGGGTGGAACTGGAAGAACTCCATGTCCTCCAGCGGCAGACCGCGCCGGTAGCAGGCCGCCTGGCCGTCACCGGTGAGGGTGTGCGCGTTGGAGGTCACCTTGAAGAACTTGCCGGTGCCGCCGGAGGCGTAGATCACGGCCTTCGCCTGGAAGATGTGGATCTCGCCGGTGGCCAGCTCGTAGGCGACCACACCGGCCGACTTCTTGACTCCGTCGACCTCGGTGATCAGCTGGTCCAGGACGTAGAACTCGTTGAAGAACTCCACGCCCTCCTTGACGCAGTTCTGGTACAGCGTCTGGAGGATCATGTGACCGGTGCGGTCCGCGGCGTAGCAGGACCGGCGGACCGGGGCCTCGCCGTGGTTGCGCGAGTGGCCGCCGAAGCGCCGCTGGTCGATGGTGCCGTTCGGGGTCCGGTTGAACGGCAGGCCCATCTTCTCCAGGTCGAGGACCGCGTCGATGGCCTCCTTCGCCAGGATCTCGGCGGCGTCCTGGTCGACCAGGTAGTCACCGCCCTTGACCGTGTCGAAGGTGTGCCACTCCCAGTTGTCCTCCTCCACATTGGCGAGCGCGGCGGCCATGCCGCCCTGCGCGGCGCCCGTGTGGGAGCGGGTCGGGTAGAGCTTGGTCAGCACGGCGGTGCGGCTGCGCTTGGTCGACTCGATGGCCGCGCGCATTCCGGCGCCGCCGGCGCCGACGATGACGGTGTCGTACTTGTGGATCTTCATTGGTCTCGTCAGCCCCGGCTTTAGCGGATGTTCGGGTCGAAGGTGAAGATCACCAGCGTGCCCAGAAGGATGGTGAACACCGTGGCGGTGTACAGCAGGCCCTTGAGCCACAGACGCGTGTTCGCGCGTTCGGCGTAGTCATTGATGACAGTACGCAGACCGTTGGCGCCGTGCAGCATGGCGAGCCACAGCATCAGCAGGTCCCAGATCTGCCAGAACGGGGACGCCCAGCGGCCGGCCACGAAGGCGAAGCCGATCTTGGAGACGCCGCCGTCCAGCACGAGCTGGATCAGCAGGTGGCCGATGACCAGGACGACCAGCACGACGCCGGACAGACGCATGAAGAGCCAGGCGGCCATCTCGAAGTTGCCGCGGGTGGAGCTCGTGGTGCGGCCCGTGCGCCGGCGCGGCGCCTCGATGTACGGCGCCGGGTTGTCGGCGCTGTAGAGGCTCTCGCCCTCGACGGGGCCGATCGTGGAAGAGGTGTCAGCGGACATGTCTGGCGTCAGCTCCCGAAGACTTCACGAACGGCGTGGCCGAGCACCGGGTACAGGGCACCCACCATCAGCACGAACCAGATGGCCATCACGCTCCAGAGCATCTGCTTCTGGTAGCGGGTGCCCTTGGACCAGAAGTCCACAGCGATGACACGCAGCCCGTTCAGCGCATGGAAGAGAATCGCGGCCACGAGGCCGTATTCGAGCAGCGCGACGACAGGTGTCTTGTACGTGGCAACCACGTTGTCGTACGCCTCGGGCGAGACGCGGACAAGAGCGGTGTCCAGCACGTGTACGAACAGGAAGAAGAAGATGAGGACGCCGGTGACTCGATGAGCCACCCATGACCACATTCCTTCCCGGCCGCGGTACAGCGTTCCAGCCGGCACGGAAGAACCCTCCGGGAGCGGGGATTGGGGCCTGCCGGCTTGGGATGTCGGTCTGGCCCGGCCGGGTACGGTCCACCGGCCCCGGCCATCGTAGCGACGACTTGTCGGTTCGTTCGCCCGGGGTCGGCTGGTGTGATCAAACAGGCAATCAAACAGCCTCGTACGGGCTACCGGGAAGCCCCTGCGACGTCTGATTCAGGATGGTTGGCCACTACATGCGTCAGTCGGGAGCGGGCGAGGCCGCGCAGCTCCTCGGCGGCGACGGCCCGCTCCTCGTCCGGTTCGTGGGTCAGACGGGTGCGGATACCGGCCAGCAGGTGGTCCAGGTACTCGTCGGGACCGTAGGCGTCGAGGCAGATCACGAAGGTGTGGCCGAAACGGCTCTCGTACGCGGCGTGGGCGGCGGCGAGCGCGGTGTGCGCGGCCTGGGGCGCGCCCGGGTGCAGCCCGGCGGAGCACTCGTCGGCGAGGGCCTCGGTGACGTCGGCGGGCCGCAGGTCGTAGCCGGCCTCGTCGGCCGCGGCGAGCAGGGCCGCCAGGTCGGGGTAGGGGCGGTGGGCGGCCATCCGCTCGGCCCAGCGGCGGCTGGCGCAGCAGGCGAGCAGGATGGCGACGACGGCGCTCTCGGGCGCGGTGTTGAAGTGGTCCAGTCCGGGTGTGCCGCTCCGTTGGCCGGGCAGCGGGGACCGTATGGCAGAAGGGGCGGGCGCGCCAAGAGTGTGGTGGAGTGTCGGCGGTCGCTTCGGGAGGCCGGCGTGGGATTCGCTGGACACGTGGGCTCCTCGAACAGGACAGCGGGACCGCTGGGAAGGGAGGGGTGGATGAGTCGTAACGGTATCGACGCGCGCTTGGAGCTGTCCGACGGATGCGCGAATTTCACCCGGACGGGAGAGTTCCGGCTCATGTGATGGACGAGGCAGGGGGTGCTTCGCCGTAGTTACGCTGCATATGGGAGGTATCCGAGTGAGAGTGCACCCTGGGCGCGCCCGGGCCGCCGGCGTCATGGCCGCCGTGGCCGCGGCCCTCTCGATGACCGTGGCCGGCTGTTCCAGCGGCTCCGACGGCGATGCAGCCGATACGGGCGGTGACGGTGGTGCCCGGGCGAAACCCCAGCCACCGAATGCCGCGACTCCCTCGCCGTCCCGGTCGTACCCGCTGTCCACGGCGCCCGCGACCATCCCCTCCGTACGGCAGCACGAAGCCGCCCGCGGCCCGGGCTGGAAGCCCGGGCCCGCCGCCGGGATCGTCGTCGCGAAGGGCAGTGAGGCGCTGGCCGACGAGGCGAGGCTGCTGGCCGGCGAGCTGAAGATCGCCTACCGGGGAGCCGTGGCCGCGGGTCCCGCCGATGTCGAACTGGTACTGGCACCCTCGCAGGCGGGCGGCGCGGAGTCGTACACCGTCCGGACGGGCGGCGGGAAGGTCCGCATATCCGGGCCGGACCAGTCCGGCGTCTTCTACGGCACCCGCACCCTCAAGCAGGCGGTCCGCTCCGGCGGCGTGATGCCGGAAGGGCTCGTCCAGGATCGTCCCGACCGGCCGCAGCGCGGACTGATGGTGGACATCGCGCGCAAGAGCTTCACCGCCGGCTGGATCGAGGACCGGCTGCGGGAGATGGCCGACCTCAAGCTCAACCAGCTGGGACTGCACTTCTCCGACGACCAGGGGTTCCGTATCGAGTCGGACACCCACCCCGAGATCGTCTCGTCGGAGCACCTCACGAAGGACCAGGTCAGAAAGATCCTCGCGCTGGCGTCCTCGCTGCACATACAGGTGGTGCCCGAGATCGACTCACCGGGACATCTGGGCGCGGTGCTGGAGGCGCACCCCCAGCTCCAGCTGAGGGACGTGGGCGGCCGGACGGTGCGCGGGGCGATCGACATCGGGAACCCGGAGTCGGCGCGGCTCGTGGACGAGCTGCTGCGCGAGTACGCCGACCTCTTCGGCGGCAGGTTCTGGCATCTGGGCGGTGACGAGTACCAGGCCCTGGTGCGGGAGAACCCGGAGGCGTCCTTCCCGCAGCTCGCGGCGCTGGCCCGGGAGAAGTACGGCCCGGGGGGCCGGGTCCAGGACCTGGCGACGGACTGGGTGAACGACCGCGCGGCGGTCGTGCGGCCGCTGGGACTGCGGCCCAAGGCCTGGAACGACGGCTTCTTCCGGGGCGGGTCCGTCTCCGTGGACAAGGACGTCGAGGTCGCGTACTGGACCGGCAAGGAGATCGGCGCGCGGCCGCCCGAGGAGTATCTGGCCGAGGGCCGCAAGGTCCTGAACCTCAACGACGAGTACATGTACTACGTGCTCGGCGAGCCCAACGAGTTCACCTATCCGACGGGCCGGCGGATCTACGAGCAGTGGACGCCGTTCGTGCTCCGCGGCACCCAGCCGGTGCCGGAGAGGTACTCGAAGCAGATCGTCGGCGGCCAGTTCGCCGTCTGGTGCGATCTCGCCCAGGCGCAGACGCAGGCCCAGGTCGCGAGCGGTATCCGGATGCCCCTGCGGGCGACGGCTCAGAAGCTGTGGGTGCCGGGCGCTCCGACGGCGAGCTGGGCCGACTTCCAGAACCTGGCGAACCGGCTCGGCTGAGCCGGGCGACCGCGGCGCCGGTCGCTGGTCGCGTTGGTCGCTGCGTCGCGTTGTCCGGCGCGCAGGCCGTCGTGGGGTCCGTCGCGCCGTCCGGGTCCGTCGCGGTGTGAGCCCGCCCGGGGGTGTGCGGGCTCACACCACGGTCCCCGGCGTCCCTCCGGGCCCGACCGTGCGCCCAGCGAGCCGAGTTCCGGGTGCGCAGAACGTCACAGAGGTGTGGCGCAAATGTGTGCGAGTGGCGCGGAATTGATGGTGGGTGCGTCAGAGCCGCACATGACCGCACAACCGTGGCGGCGGGACCACCGGACGGAGTACTTTGCGCCAAGCGGCCCGAACACGGCTTCGGGAGACTTCTCCTCCGATCCCTGGAAGGACGGGGTTTCCCGCTTCGTCGCAGTGACGCAATTGAGCCACGGGGCGCAGTAAGGGGAAGTACTGCGTCCGCGATGGGAGGCGTCCGGTGGCGTCGAAGTGCCTGAGAGAGCTGATCGCACAGGCCGATGAGAGAGGTCTGGCCGCGAGCGGGCTCGCATGCCTGGACCGCTGTCTGCCGCTGCTCGCGTCCGAGAGCGATGTGCTGCGTCCGCTGTGGGCGGGTCTGGTGGACGGCGAGGAGGACTGGTCCATGCGGCTGGGCGCCGCCAGGCAGGCGATGGAGAGCGAGACCATCAGCGACGAAGCCGCCGTTCTGGTGCGGCAGATGCTCGGTGCCGCGCCGTCCGAGTGGGAGCGGGAGCCGTTGCGCGAATGGGCGGACGACTGCTCCGTCGCCGCGCTGGAGCTCCACCACCGCTTCGACGCGTCGCCGGGTGAGGGGGAGCCGGAGGCGGCCGACGTCGTCGAGGTGCTCAAGAGCTGCCGCGAGGGGGAGCCGACGAGCGCCGGGCCCCTGGTGGCCGGGGAAGTGCGGCGGCAGATCCAGGTCCTGGAGATCCTCGCCGAGGGCGAGGGCGGCGTCGGACTGCGGCAGGCGCTCGATGTGTCGACCGAGGGGCAGCGGATTCTGCGTGCGGTCGTCTCCCGGCGTGCCCGTGTGCGGCGGTGAGAGTTGGATGCTGCTCTGAGCGGGAGCGGGACGGGTGCGGTGGAAGGACGACCGGGGCCGCCACCCCCCACAGGAGAGGCCCCGGTCGTCGTCCGCCGGGGTCGCAGAGCCACCCCGTACTTCTCTCAGCGCCGGACGGGCGTTTTCTGTCACACGGCGCCGGTCGGCAATTGTTGCAAGTTGTACAAGGCATGGACGTGGGCCCCCGGGACGACGTAGCGTGCTGATTCGCGCACGGGGGCGCGGCAGTGATGACCAGCTGCGATTCGGAACAAGGTTGAGGTAGTGCTGGGGGACGACGCGGAGCTCACCGCCGCGGTGCTCGCGGCACAGGACGGGGACGAAGACGCCTTCCGGACTGTGTACCGCGCCGTGCACCCGCGGTTGCTCGGTTATGTACGGACGCTCGTCGGCGAGCCCGAGGCCGAGGACGTCGCATCCGAGGCCTGGCTCCAGATCGCCCGCGACCTGGACCGGTTCAGCGGCGACGCGGACCGCTTCCGCGGATGGGCCGCCCGAATAGCCCGCAACCGCGCGCTCGACCACATCCGGATGCGGGGCAGGCGCCCGGCCGTCGGCGGCGACGAGAGCGAACTCACCGGCAGGCCGGCGGAGTCGGACACCGCCGACGAAGCCATCGAAGCCCTCGCCACCGGATCCACCATGGCCCTCATCGCGCAACTGCCCCAGGACCAGGCCGAGGCCGTCGTTCTGCGGGTGGTCGTCGGGCTGGACGCCAAGAGCGCCGCCAAGGCGCTGGGCAAACGACCCGGGGCCGTACGCACCGCCGCGCACCGCGGGCTCAAGCGGCTGGCCGAGCTGCTCGGCGCGGAGAGCCTGGACGGCCTCGAGGCACCGGAGTACGAGGACCCCGAGAGCGTGGCTTCCGTTGCGAACGCGTACGGTGCTGTCGCCGATGCGGACGCGGTGAACACGGTCGCGGGCCCCGCCGAACGCGCCGCGGATCTGAACGGCGTACCTCCGCAGCGCGGTCTCCGGCCGGGTGCCACGGCACCCGCCGGTGTGACGCATTCGCGGCCGCGGACGCAGAAGGACATGTGATGGCCGACGAGCGGTACGAGTGGCTTGACAGGAAAGCGGCGGAACAGCTGTTGCGCGGCGAGCCGGTCAGGACGTCGGACGAGCACGCCCGTGCCCAGGCCGCGGAGCTGACCCGGGCCCTCTTCGCAGCGGGGAGGCCGGAGGTCCCCGTCCATCCCGAGGACGGTGAGATGCCGGGTGAGGCCGCCGCGCTGGCGGCCTTTCGCAAGAGCAGGGCGGACGCCGAGGCGGGCAGTGCGATCGGGACCGTACGCCTCGCCCCCTCGCCGTGCGCCGCGTTGGGCGTGCGGCTGCGCCGGCCCGTGCGGTTCGGTGTCGCGGCGCTCGTCGCGGGCTGTGCGCTCGGCGGTGTCGCGGTCGCGGCGGGAACCGGCCTGCTGCCGACTCCTTTCGGCGGTGACACCCCGTTGCCCGCGTCCTCCGTCTCCGCGGCGGAGACACCCGGACCGGTGCCCAGCGAATCGCCCGACGGCGCGGTGGGCTCGCCCATGCGGTCGCCCGATCCCATCGCCTCGCCCTCGGCCCCTCCGGCGGAGAGCGGCGGGGCGGTGAAGGACCCGGACCCGTCGGGCACCTCCACCGGACCCGACGGCGAGAAGTCCGGCCCGCCGCAGGCCGACAAGGACGACGCCAAGAGCAAGCGGCGGGCCGAGCTGTACCGCAAGACGGTCGCGGCCTGCCTCGACTACCGCAAGGGCACGCTTCCGCCCGAGCACCGCAAGAAGCTGGAGATCGCTGCCAAGGGCCAGGGCGGCGTCGAGCGGTTCTGCGCCGAGCTGCTGAACCGTGACGCGAAGAGCGGCGGCCAGGACCAAAGCGGCAGCGACGGCGGCGGCAACGACGGCGGCGGCAACGACGACGACAAGGACGACAAGGGCGACGGCGGTAACGGCTCGGACTCCGACGGCCGGCCGCAGGGACCCAAGCCGCCCGTCTCCTGGACACCGCTGCAGCAGGACACCCCGGGCGCCGCGTCCGAAAATGGCCCCCAGCCGTCCGTGGGCAAGCTCGTCCCGCTCTTGTGACCAGGCATTTTCCGGCCGTGCCCACGCGGTGTGACATTTTTTGAGCCGTTGGCGCAGTAGAGAGTGAGCCGACTGGTCATCGGCCGCGCCCGAGCCGGGGTTCCCCCCGTACCTACGGCTGGGCGCACATGGCGCGGGCGGGACACGTTCCCCCGGTCCCGCCCGCGCCACTCACCTCTCTTGCGGCCCCCGGCCGTCTCACCAGTGGATGACGACCTTGTCGCCGATGCGGACCTGCGCGAACAGCGAGGCGATCGCCCCCCTGTCCCGGACGTTGGCGCAGCCGTGGGACGCGCCGTTGTAGCCGCGGGCCGCGAAGTCCGCCGAGTAGTGCACCGCCTGGCCGCCGCTGAAGAACATCGCGTACGGCATGGGTGTGTGGTAGATCGTCGAGACGTGGTCCTTCGACTTGGCGAAGACACTGAAGGTGCCCTCACGGGTCGGTGTGTACTGCGAGCCGAAGCGCACGTCCATCGTGGACCGCACTGTGCCGTCGACCACCCAGGACAGCGTGCGGCTCGTCTTGCTGACGCACATCACCCGGCCGGTCAGACAGCGCGGGTCGAGCTTGGCCGAGGGCTTGTTGACCGTCCTGCCCTGCAACTCGTCGCTTGTCGGCTTCTTCGTCATCCCGCGCAGCTTCTGCCAGGTCACGGTGTCCGTGTCGCCGGTGACCGGCAGTCCGCGCTTGGTCTGGAAGCCCTTCACCGCACCGGCGGTGACCGCGCCATACGTACCGGTCGGGGTGTCGTCGAACCAGCCGATCTGGGCGAGCCTGGCCTGGAGTTCGCGCACCTTTTCACCCTTGGAGCCGCGGGCCATCAGCACCAGGGCGGGCTCGGCGCTCGCGCTCGGCGCGGCGGGCGTCCGCTTCGGCTTCCCGGACGGCGTGGCCGGCGCCGGACGGGTCGGTGTGGGTGTCGCCTCCGGCGCGGGCGCCGAGGTGCCCGGCTTGCCGTCCGCCCCTGCGGGCCGGTCGGGTACGGCCGCCTGGGCCGTGCAGCCGACGGTCACCGCGAGTACGGCGGCCGCGGCGATGGTTCTGCCGATGGTGTTCCGAAGCATGTCGCCCCCCGTGTGTTCTGTGTGCATGCTGAGATGGATTCCCGCTCTGCTCGGTTGCGCAATCCCGCGCATCATGGGGAGAAGGCTGTGAGCAAGGTCCCACCGGACGGCTCTCGAACCGTCGCGGACCCGCCGCTACAGTCCGTCGCGAGAACGGTTACCGGCGAGTAGCTCCAGCGGAGGCAGAGACATGGCGCGCGAGTCCGAGTCGGGACTGCCCATCGAACCGGTCTACGGACCGGACGACCTGGAGGGGTTCGACCCGGCCGATCAGCTGGGGGAGCCCGGGGCGTTCCCCTACACCCGCGGTGTCTATCCCTCGATGTACACCGGACGGCCCTGGACGATGCGTCAGTACGCGGGCTTCGGCACCGCGGTGGAGTCCAACGCCCGCTACCAGCAGCTCATCGCCAACGGCACGACGGGCCTCTCGGTCGCCTTCGACCTGCCCACCCAGATGGGCCACGACTCCGACGCCCCCATCGCGCACGGCGAGGTCGGCAAGGTCGGCGTCGCCATCGACTCCATCGACGACATGAGGGTGCTGCTCCGCGGAATCCCGCTCGACCGGGTCTCCACCTCGATGACCATCAACGCGCCGGCCGCACTGCTGCTCCTGCTCTACCAACTCGTCGGCGAGGAGCAGGGCGTCCCGGCCGACCGGCTCACCGGCACCATCCAGAACGACGTGCTCAAGGAGTACATCGCCCGCGGCACCTACATCTTCCCGCCCAAGCCGTCGCTGCGGCTGATCGCCGACATCTTCCGGTACTGCCGGGCCGAGATCCCGAAGTGGAACACCATCTCGATCTCCGGCTACCACATGGCCGAGGCGGGGGCCTCGCCCGTACAGGAGATCGCGTTCACGCTCGCGGACGGCATCGAGTACGTCCGTACCGCCGTCGCCGCCGGCATGGACGTCGACGACTTCGCGCCGCGCCTGTCGTTCTTCTTCGTCGCGCGGACGACGATCCTGGAGGAGGTCGCCAAGTTCCGTGCCGCGCGGCGGATCTGGGCGCGGCTGATGCGCGACGAGTTCGGGGCGAAGAACCCGAAGTCCCTCATGCTCCGGTTCCACACGCAGACGGCAGGCGTGCAGCTGACGGCGCAGCAGCCCGAGGTGAACCTGGTGCGGGTCGCCGTGCAGGGGCTCGCGGCCGTCCTCGGTGGCACCCAGTCGCTGCACACCAACTCCTTCGACGAGGCGATCGCGCTGCCGACGGACAAGTCCGCCCGGCTCGCGCTGCGGACCCAGCAGGTCCTGGTCTACGAGACGGACGTCACCGCCACCGTCGACCCGTTCGCCGGCTCCTACGCCGTGGAGAAGATGACGGACGACGTGGAGGCGGCGGCCCTGGCGCTGATGCAGCGGGTGGAGGACATGGGCGGCGCCGTCGCCGCGATCGAGCGCGGGTTCCAGAAGAACGAGATCGAACGCAGCGCGTACCGCATCGCCCAGGAGACGGACAGCGGTGAACGCGTCGTCGTCGGCCTCAACCGGTACACGCTCGACGCGGAGGAGCCGTACGAACCCCTGCGGGTGGATCCGGCGATCGAGGCGCAGCAGGCGGAGCGGCTGGCGAAGCTGCGGGCCGAACGCGACCAGCCGGCCGTGGACGCCGCGCTCGCCGCGCTGCGGAAGGCCGCGGAGGGCACGGAGAACGTGCTCTACCCGATGAAGGACGCGCTCAAGGCACGGGCCACGGTGGGTGAGGTGTGCGACGCGCTGCGCGCGGTCTGGGGCACCTATGTGCCCGCCGACGCCTTCTGATTCCGTGATGCGAAACGTCGAGGCGGAGTGTCGTACCCGTGTGCGAGACTCCGCCTCATGCTGGGTGTCACCGATCTGCCGACCTATCTCGCGGGCCTCGTCCTGATCATTCTCCTGCCGGGGCCGAACTCGCTCTACGTGCTCTCCGTCGCCGCGCGACGCGGTGTGCGGACGGGATACCGTGCCGCCGCCGGTGTGTGGTGCGGCGACACCGTGCTGATGGTGCTCTCGGCGGCGGGCGTCGCCTCGCTGCTCCAGGCCAACGCCGTGCTGTTCGGCATCGTGAAGTTCGCCGGCG
Organism: Streptomyces sp. NPDC096193; assembly: GCF_040302905.1. Taxonomy (NCBI): domain Bacteria; kingdom Bacillati; phylum Actinomycetota; class Actinomycetes; order Kitasatosporales; family Streptomycetaceae; genus Streptomyces; species Streptomyces sp. NPDC096193. The sequence continues at coordinate 390,959 of NZ_JBEOSJ010000003.1, forward strand.
CCGGCTATCTGACCTGGCTCGCGATCGGGATGCTGCGCGCGGCCTGGTCGATGTGGCGTACGCGCCGTGAGCGGGCGGTGGAGCGGGATGCAGCTTCCCCGGACACCGCGACCGACTCCGAGCGGCCCTTCCGCAGGGCGCTGGTGATCAGCCTGTTCAACCCGAAGGCGATCCTCTTCTTCATCGCCTTCTTCGTGCAGTTCGTCGACCCCGCGTACGCCTACCCGGCGCTGTCCTTCGTGGTCCTCGGCGCGCTCGCGCAGCTGGCGAGCTTCCTCTATCTGACCGTGCTGATCTTCACCGGCACTCATCTCGCGGAGGCCTTCCGCCGCCGCAAGCGGCTCTCGGCGGGAGCCACCTCGGCGGCGGGAGCCCTGTTCCTGGGCTTCGCGGTGAAGCTCTCGCTCAGCAGCAGCTGACCGGAGCGGCCCCGGGCCGGGTGCCGGTCACGGGTGGCAGGTCCTGCCGTCCTGGTTGTGGACATCCGCTGGAGCACCTTGAGGGCGCGGACGTACTCCTCGTCCGTGATGCCGTCGTGGAACGTCGCCCGTGCCGGCGCGGTGCCGGGCCCGGTGAACGGCGCTCGCCGGTTTGGCGGGGCCTGTCACGGCGGTGTCCGCCGACAACGGGGGCCGGGGGTGTCCGGCTCCGCCGGGCGGCGGGTCCTCACGCAGGCGCAGGCCCGCGGCGGCGGGGACACGGCGGGCCCCCGCATGACGCTGATGTCCTTCGGCAAGGGGCGGGCGCGGAGGCGGGCTTCGCCGCCGGGCGCGGCATCGCGCGACGGCGTTGACGCTCGCGGGAGGCAGGTCCGGGCGACGGCGGGCTGATCACGCAGGAGGCAGGTCCGGGCGACGGCCGGCTGACCAAGCGGGAGGCAGGTCCGGTTGACGGCCGGCTGATCACGCAGGAGGCAGGTCCGGTTGACGGCCGGCTGACCCCGCGGGACGCAGGTCCGTGGCTCGGGGGCACCGCGGGCTCCGCCGGTTCATGACGGCGGTGATCACCCGCAGCGCACAGATCCGTCCCGGCCCACCGGCCGACAGCGCCTCCGCCCCCGACCCGTTACCCCAGCGCCAGCTTCTTCAGGCGGCGTGCCTTGCGGGCCACCCTTCGTACGGCCGCGTGCCGGGGCACCGGGATGCCTCCCGGAAGGCCCAGCACCGTCAGGCGGCGGCGCTTGAAGTAGCGCCACGTCCGGCCGTTCAGGCTGCCGCCGAGGTACCGTTCCGCCTCCGGGCGCAGATCGGACCTGATCTGCGGCTGCATCGCGAAACCGACCGCGCTCAGCAGCCCGGTCAGTTCCTCGTCCGCCGCCTTCGGTGTACCGGCCTCGCCCTCCGCCAGGTCCGGCACCAGCGCGTCGACCACGGTCAGCGGGATCCGGTTGCTGTTCTGGTACGGCGTGAGCCGGTCCAGCAGCGGCTCCGTGCCGATCCGGGCCACCGGAATGCCGTAGAACGTGCTCGCCGTGAACAGCGCGGTCGAGAAACAGCCCGCCACCAGCGCGGGACGCAGCTGCCGGTAGAGCACCTCCGCCAGCACCGGGCGGTCCAGCACGGTGAGTTCCGCGCCCAGTGCCACCGCCTCCCGCTCCAGCGTCCGGGTCCAGGACGCCGGCGCCGTGGGGTGCGGCTTGAAGACGATCCGGCGATGGCCGAGCGCGACCGCGCCCTGGACCATCCGCACGTGCAGGGCCTCTTCCTCCGCCGGTGTGATGATGCCGAGCGCGGCGAGGTACTGGCCGAGCAGCAGTGCGGCGCCCTCGCCGACCGCGGCCTGCGCCGGTGTCTCCTCGACGCCGTCGGACAGTTCGGCGACGACCTTGACGAACGCCTCGGTCGCGACGACCTGCGGCTTCGCCCCGAACTCCGAGAGCAGAAACGGCTTCAGGCCCGGCACCAGATCGAGATGGAACAGGGTGCGCACCCGCTCGCCGACCAGCGGGTCGATCTTGCTGCGGGTGGGGCCGTAGCTCATCAGCCCGTCCGCGTAGACGTCCAGCGCCGCGTCCGGGAAGAGCTGGGCGATCGCGAGGGCCGGCGTGACCTGGATCGACTCGACCGCGAGCTCGATCCGGTCGTCGCCGAGGTCCCACAGCATGCGCAGATACCGCTCCCACAGGGGCCCGTCGTCGGGGCGCGGCGACCAGCCGCCGGGATGGAAGGGCGAGATCGCCTCGTTCCAGGAGATCACCCCGTCGAAGCGCCCGCGCAGCCGTTCGAAGCCCGGCATGGTGTCGAGCGAGGGCGAGGTCTCCGGCGTCGTGGCGTTGTTGGCGACCAGCAGCAGCCGCCGGTCCGCGGTCGGGAAGCAGCCGCTGTCGATCGCCGCGGACAGCGTGGCCGCACCGTAGAGCGAGGAGGCGTAGAAGATCTGGGTCGTGGGCATCAGGCCGCGGCCTCCGAGGAGAGGGGGGAGGGACGGCGACGGAGCCTGCGCAGACGCGAGGCGCGTTCGGTGTCCATCGAGTCGAGCGCTTCCTTCAAAATGTCCTGCGGCATCCGTTTCAGCGCGGCCGCGCTCATCGCACGCAATTTTCGTGCCACCGCGGGTTCGAACCTCTCCACCGATCCCAGGTGATGAGAAATGACCGCACAGTATGTGCGCACCGCTTTGGGAAGAAGTCGCGCGGAATCCGGATCCTGCGCCGTTTCTTCGAGTACCTGGTCGAATGCCCGGATGAAATCCAGCTGCCGAATGTCACCGATTTGTGTCAGGGACGATGCGACACCGCGTCGGTAGAAGATCCCCAGGTGGCTGATCACGGCGAACGTCTCGGCCTCGCGGTGCAGCCGCCAGATCCACGGCCGGTCCTCGGCGGTGCGCAGACCGTGCGTGAAGTGCAGCAGCCCGCGGTCGGCGAGCCGCCGGTGGTACATCCCGGCCCACGCGAAGGGGTAGTCCACACCGGTCGAGCGGTCGGCGGGCAGGATCGCGTCACGCGGCCGCAGCACCTCGCCCCGCCGGCCGACCGGGACGCGGTGGACCGTGCGGGCCCTGGCCGTGCACTGCACATGGTCGGTGCGCACGAAGTCGCAGCCCAGGTCCTCCATGGCGGTGAGCAGATGCTCGAAGTGGCCCGGCGCGAGCCAGTCGTCGCCGTCCAGGAAGGCCAGATACTCCCCGCTCGCCGCGTCGAGACCGGTGTTGCGGGCGGTGGCGAGACCGCCGTTCTGTTCGTGTCTGATCACCCGCGCCCCCGGCACCTCCCGCTCCGCGCGCTCGAGGATCTCCGGAGTCCCGTCCTTCGAACAGTCGTCGACAAGGAGGAATTCGAAGTCCTCGCGGGCGTTCGCCTGCAGGCTTCTGAGGGTGTCGGGCGCGTATGTCTGCACGTTGTAGAACGGCACGATGACGGAGAGCTTGACCACCCCCGTGAGGCTAGGGCGGGACCCGGCATTCGTTCTGTCCCTGGCAAAGATGAAGGGTGAACAGAAGGCGACGGGGCGGTTGATCCACCAGGTTCCGGGCCGCTTTCGCTAACCGTAGACGCGCTGTTAACCATCTGTTGTGGTCGAGTTGGGCCGTCAAACGGAATGCCTTTCTAACGTCCTCGGCGTGCCATCAAGTACCAGCGAGGCCGTACGGGTCGCCGTACTCGCCGACTCCGACACCCGGTGGAAATGGGGCGCGCTCACAGCGCGTCGCATAACCCCGGACGACACCCCTGACTCCTTCGAGCTGAGCGGCTTTCTGCTGCGCGGCCGGGCCACTCCCACGGCCCGCCAGCTCGCCGAGGTCGGTGTGCAGGCGGACGAGTTGCGCGAGGTCACGGCGAACGAGTTCCTGCACGCCGTCAAGGACGACACGTACGACGTGATCGTGCTCGCCCTCGTCGGCGGTGCGGTCCAGGCCCTGCTGCACGGGCTGGCCGCGCTGAAGATGCCGCTGCGCCCGGTCGTCGTCACCGGGTACGTGGGAGTCGTCTACGAGAAGCTCGCCGACGGATTGCTGCTGCGGCACGGTGCCGACGTCGTCCTCGCCAACTCCCGTCACGACGTGGACCGTTTCCGCGCGGTGTACGAAGGCGTGGGTGCCGACGCCTCGTCCGTCACCGAGGCCGCACTGCCCTTCCTCGGCGGGGCTCCCTACCGGCCCGAGGCCGGCCGCGACACCGTCGTCTTCGCCGCCCAGCCCTCCGTCCCGGAATCCCGCGCCCACCGCACCCACCTGCTGCGACGGCTCGTCGAGCACGCACGTCTGCACCCCGGCCGAGAGGTGCTGCTGAAGCTGCGCTCCCGTCCGGGCGAGCACACCACGCACCTCGAAGAGCTCCCGTACCAGAAGCTCGCCGAGAAGCTGCCCGGCGGCCTCCCGCCCAACTTCCGTCTGGTGTACGGCAACATGGGCGAGGTTCTCGACCGCACCGATCTGCTGGTGACCGTCTCCTCGACGGCGGCGCTGGAGTCGCTGCACCGCGGTATACCGACGGCGATCCTCACCGACCTCGGTGTGCGCGAGGCACTCGGCAACCACCATTTCCTCGGTTCCGGGCTGCTCACCTCGTGGGACCGACTCGACGGCGGCCACCGGCCCGTCCCCGATCCGGACTGGCTGTCCCGGCAGGGCGTCGCGGCCGACGGGACCTATGACTCCGCCTTCGACGCCGCCCGTGAGCGCGTCGCGCTGCTGCTGGAGAAGCCCGAACTGCCGCCGATCACGCCGTACTACACCCCTGCCACCGCGCCCGGCTATCTGCCCGGCATCCTCGCCCGCCACCACCTCGCTGCCGATGGCACCCCCCTCCAGGGCGGTGCGCAGACCGCCGAGATCAGCGGCGTCCGGCGCGTGATGCGCGACGCCGTACGGGAGGTGGCGCGCGGCGCGTACCGCCACGGCGTGCAGCGCGTCGCCCCCGTCATCCGCCGGATGGGCCAGCTGTGACCCACGAGAGCACCGGCGCAGACCCGCAACTGACGTACCCAGGAGCCCAGATGACCGTCCTCGCCGTGATTCCCGCCCGAGGCGGCTCGAAGGGCGTACCGGCCAAGAACCTGGCGCCCGTGGGCGGAGTGCCGCTGGTGGCGCGGGCCGTGCGCGAGAGCCTCGCCGCCCGGCTGGTGACCGACGTCGTGGTTTCCACGGACGACCCGGACATCGCGGCGGCGGCCCGGAACGCGGGCGCCGAGGTGGTGCTGCGACCGGCCGCGATCGCCGGCGACACCGCCACCAGCGAGGCCGCCGTCCTGCACGCCATGGACGCCTTCGAGGCGCTGAACGGCGTCCAGGTCGACGTGGTCCTGCTCGTCCAGTGCACGAGCCCGTTCCTGAGCCGCGAGGACGTCGAGGGCGTGGCCGCCGCGGTCGCCGAGCGCGGCGCGGACAGCGCGGTGACCGTGGCCCCGTTCCACGGCTTCGTCTGGCGCGAGGACGCCGAGGAGCCGCTGCCCGGTTCGGGTGACACCGCGGGTGAACAGGCCGGGAGCGCGGGCGAGTACGGGGGCGAGGGGCCCGCAGTCGGCGCACAGCGCACCGGCGCCACCACCGCGCTGCTCGCCGGCACCGCCTCCGGCGGCCGCGGCGTCAACCACGACGCGTCCTTCCGCCCGCGCCGCCAGGACCGTCCGCAGGACTTCCTGGAGACGGGTGCCGCGTACGCCATGGCCGCCACCGGGTTCCGCGAGGCCGGCCACCGCTTCTTCGGCCGCACCGCCCTCGTCCGCACCGACCCTGCCCGGGTCCTCGAAGTGGACGACCCCCACGATCTCGCGCGCGCCCGAGCGCTCGCCCCGCTCCTCGACACCCCCGCGCTGCCCACGCGCGAGGACGTCGACGCCGTCGTCCTCGACTTCGACGGCACCCAGACCGACGACCGGGTGTACATCGACGCGGAGGGAAGGGAAACCGTCTCGGTGCACCGCGGCGACGGCCTCGGCATCGCGCATCTGCGCAACGCCGGTCTGCCCCTGCTCATCCTGTCCACCGAGCAGAACCCGGTGGTCGCCGCCCGCGCCCGCAAGCTCAGGATCCCCGTCCTGCACGGCGTCGACCGCAAGGACCTCGCCCTCAAGCAGTGGTGCGAGGAACAAGGGATCGCGCCCGAGCGCGTGCTCTACGTCGGCAACGACGTCAACGATCTTCCGTGTTTCGACCTCGCCGGCTGGCCCGTGGCCGTCGCGAGCGCTCACGTATCCGTACGCGCCGCCGCGCGTGCCGTCACTACCACCCGCGGCGGTGAGGGGGCGATCCGCGAGATCGCCGCCTGGCTTCTCGGCCCGACCCTTCTCCACACCCCAGCAGGCAGTCCCCCAGCCCCTGCCACGTCCCACAACACTCCCGAGCAGTAAGGAACTACCCCCCATGAGCACGTCCCGTCTGCGTACCCTCGGCACCAGGACCGCCGGGCCGGGCCACCCCGTCTACGTCACGGGTGAGATCGGCATCAACCACAACGGCGACCTCGACAACGCCATCGCGCTCATCGACGCCGCGGCCGACGCCGGCTGCGACGCGGTCAAGTTCCAGAAGCGCACGCCGGAGATCTGCACGCCGCGCGACCAGTGGGACATCGAGCGCGACACCCCCTGGGGCCGGATGACGTACATCGACTACCGCCACCGCGTGGAGTTCGGTGAGGACGAGTACCGCCAGATCGACGAGCACTGCAAGAAGCGCGGCATCGACTGGTTCGCCTCCCCGTGGGACACCGAGGCCGTCGCCTTCCTGGAGAAGTTCGACGTCCCGGCGCACAAGGTCGCGTCCGCCTCGCTGACCGACGACGAGCTGCTGCGCGCCCTGCGCGGCACCGGCAAGACGGTCATCCTCTCCACCGGTATGTCGACGCCGCGGCAGATCCGCCACGCGGTCGAGGTGCTCGGCAGCGACAACATCCTGCTCTGCCACGCCACGTCGACGTACCCGGCGAAGGCCGAGGAGCTCAACCTGCGCGTCATCAACACCCTCCAGGCGGAGTACCCGAACGTCCCGATCGGCTACTCCGGCCACGAGACGGGCCTTCAGACCACGCTGGCCGCGGTGGCGCTGGGCGCCGCGTTCGTCGAGCGCCACATCACGCTCGACCGCGCCATGTGGGGCTCCGACCAGGCGGCCTCCGTCGAGCCGGGCGGCCTGCAGCGTCTGGTCCGCGACATCCGCACGATCGAGACCGCGCTGGGCGACGGCGTCAAGAAGGTCTACGACTCCGAGCTCGCCCCGATGAAGAAGCTGCGCCGGGTCGCGGGCGTCGTCGCCGAGTCGGGCGACCGCGAGGCCGCGGCGGTCTGACGGCCCGACCGCCGTCACCCCGGGGGGCGCACGCACCACTCCCGTCACCCGCACGAGGGGTTGACCCGAGGTGCTGCCAACCCCGGGGGCGCCGGCCCTTCGGCCGTGGGGTCACCGGTCGCGCCCGGGCTGAGGCCCGTGACCACCGCACGGCCCGCCCGGGCCGCGGTGGTGACCCGTCCGACAACCACCCGGGCCCCGGCTCGTGGCCGGCGGACACCGGCCCGCACGCCCGTCCAGCCCGCACGCCCGCCCACCCGCGACTCTCGTCCGCCAGGAACGACCCACAGCGCCGCGACCCCCGGAGCCACCCCCGGTCGTAGCCGATGGGCACCGGCCCGCCGCCCGACCCCCCGGAACTCCCGACCACCCGGATCACGAGGTGACCCACAGTGAATCTCGCCTTCGTCGAGAGTCCGGTCCAGCTCCTGAACGTCCTGGAGTGGGCCCACGCCCGGTCCGGTGCGCCGCCGGACGTGGTGCCGGACGGCCTCGGGCGGCGGGGTGACCGCGCGGCCGAGCTGACCGTGGTCGTGCTCTCGCCCACCGATCCCATGTCGCGCGGCCAGCTGCGCCGGATGGCGGAACTGGCACGCGACGAGGGGTTCACGGTCCGCTGGCAGGAGGCCCGCGGCGGGACCGGGGCGCCGCTGAAGACGGTGCGCCAGCTCGCCCCGCTGCTGCACCGCGCGGAACGGATCGTCATAGGCGACCCCTTCTCGCGCTACGTGCAGCTGCTCCTCACCCTGGTCGGTGGCAAGGATCTGACCGTCGTCGACGACGGCACCGCCACGATGGAGTTCGTGGCCCAGCTCTCCCGCGGCGAGAAGCTCGTGCGCTGGCACCGGCGCGGCAGGCGCGGTCCGCGCGAGATGGTCCTCGCGCCCGTGACGTTCCTGGCCCGCCGCCGGCTCACCCCGTCCCGGTCCCGCCGCGTCGAGGTGTTCACCTCGATGCCGGTCGAGCCGCCGCCGGGGATCATCGTCACCCCCAACCTCTTCGGCTGGACCCGCGCCCGCTTCGGCCCGCCGAAGATCACCCGCGGCGCCGATCTGGTCGGAACGTCGCTGGTGGAGACGGGAGTGCTCGACCCCGATCAGTACGTGGAGGCCGTCGCCGCGCTGGCCCGAACCCACGGCGCCACGCGCTACTTCGCGCACCGGCGCGAGAGCTCCGACAAGCTGCACCGGCTCGCGGTCGAGACCGGTCTGGAGATCGTCCGGCCCGATCTGCCGCTTGAGCTGATCGCCCGCCGTGGCCCGATCGGCGCCACGGTCCTCAGTTTTCCGTCGACCGTGGTGCACACCCTCCCGCTGGCCCTCGCGGGGACCGGCATCCGGGTGGCGGTCTGCGACATCTCCCCGGAATGGCTCAGGGACAGCGCCTCGCCCCGCGCACAGGGCTTCCTCGCCGGGGTCACCGGCACCGCACGGGATGTCCAGCGGCTGCCCGCACCGGCCTGACACCATGATCCTCCGCCGGAGGATCGCTTCGGAGCCGCTTGAGGTACGGTCGAGAAGGGTGCGTGAGCTTACCCACACGGGTGGGCAACCATGCACCTCGGGGCCACCTTTCCTTCCCCTATCGGGTTGAACTTTTGTTGATCAGTGGTCAGTTGGCCCCCGCCTGGGCATACCCTTCAACAGGTGAACCAACTGATGTCCCGTGAGTCCGAAGCAGACCTGCCCGGGGGAGACGCACTGCCCGGCACGCTGTCCGAAGCGCTGCGTGCCGAGCTGATCGCCTTCCGCCGGGACATGCACATGCACCCGGAGCTCGGCAACCAGGAGTTCCGTACGACCGCCGCGATCAAGGCACGCCTGGAGAAGGCGGGCCTGAAGCCGCGCGTACTGGCCGTGGGCACCGGACTCATCTGTGACATCGGCACCTGGGACGAGACGCGGCCGCTGCTGGGGATCCGCGCGGACATCGACGCTCTCCCCATCCCCGACACCAAGATCGGGGTGCCCTACCGCTCGACCGTCCCCGACCGCGCGCACGCCTGCGGTCACGACGTGCACACCACCGCCGTTCTCGGCGCCGGTCTGGTCCTGGCCGACCTTGACCGCCAGGGGCTGCTGCCGCAGCCGGTGCGGCTGATCTTCCAGCCCGCCGAGGAAGTGCTGCCGGGCGGTGCGCCGGACGCCATCGAGTCGGGTGTCCTGGACGGCGTCGGCAAGATCATCGGCGTGCACTGCGACCCCAAGGTCGACGCGGGGGTCATCGGGCTGCGGCCCGGTCCCATCACCTCCGCCTGCGACCGGCTGGAGGTCACGCTCGACGGCCCCGGCGGCCATACCGCCCGTCCGCATCTGACCACCGATCTCGTCACCGCGGCGGCGAACGTCGTCACCGAGGTCCCCGCCCTGCTCGCCCGCAGGGTCGACGCGCGCTCGGGCCTCGCGGTCACCTGGGGCCGTATCGAGGCGGGGCACGCCTGCAACGTCATCCCGCAGCACGCCGAACTGTCCGGCACCGTCCGCTGTCTGGACCTGCCGGGCTGGCGCGCGGCCCCCGACCTGGTGCACGCGGCCATCGACGAGATCGCCACGCTCCACCGGGCCAAGTCCGAGATCAACTACATCCGCGGTGTGCCGCCGGTGGTCAACGACCCGGCGGTGACCGAACTGCTGCGGGACGCGCAGACCGCGCGCCGCGGATCGTATGCGATCGAGGACACCGAACAGAGCCTGGGCGGCGAGGACTTCTCCTGGTACCTGGAGCACGTCCCCGGCGCGATGGCCCGGCTCGGCGTACGGACGCCCGGTGACACCACCCGGCGCGATCTGCACCGCGGCGACTTCGACGCCGACGAGCTGGCGATCGATGTCGGCGTCGAGCTGTTCACGGCGGCGGCCCTGCTCGACGGCCGCCGGGAGTAGCGCCGGCCGGAAGCTCTCGCCCGGCCGTGCGCGACGGCCGGGCGTACGCTGCACTGGAGTACGTCGTGTGTTCGATCAATGCGGCGCTCGCCGAGCCGATGGCCGGTTCGCGACGATCCGATAACGACTGATGAACAGGTCTTTAACTGACATCTACGCGCGTTACGATCGCCGCGAAACCAGCGCCGGAAGTGGCGCTTTCGGTCAGGTTTTAAGGAGCCCCCCAGTGCGCCGGATCACCAGGATCGCCACCGTGGGCCTTGCGTCCACGGCTCTCGCACTGTCCGTCACCGCATGTGGCGGCAAATCATCCTCGGACGCTGCCGAGGACAGCAGCAGCGCCGCCATCGCGTACGACATCGGTGGCCGCGGCGACCAGTCGTTCAACGACGCCGCGTTCGCCGGCCTCGCGAAGGCCGAGAAGGACCTCGACATCAAGGGGACCGAGGCCGAGCCGAGCGAGGGAGAGGGCGACCCGGACAAGGTCCAGCGCCTCACCGAGCTGGCCCGCGCCGGCAACAACCCCGTGATCGGTGTCGGCTTCGCGTACGCCCCGGCCATCGCCGAGGTCGCGCCGAAGTTCCCGAAGACCACCTTCGGCCTCATCGACGACACCTCGAAGACCGGCAAGAACATCGCCAACCTGGTCTTCAACGAGGAGCAGGGCTCCTACCTGGCCGGCGTCGCCGCCGCCAAGGTGACGAAGAGCAAGACCGTCGGCTTCATCGGCGGTGTCGAGACCCCGCTGATCAAGAAGTTCGAGGCGGGCTTCGTCCAGGGCGTCAAGGACACCGACAAGGGCGTCAACGTCAAGGTCCAGTACCTGACGCAGCCGCCGGACTTCGGTGGCTTCTCCAAGCCCGACCTCGGCAAGGCCGCCGCGCAGGGCCAGCTCGACGCGGGCGCCGACGTGGTCTACGCCGCCGCCGGTCTGGCCGGCTCGGGCTCGATCGAGGCCACCGCCAAGGCGAAGAAGTGGTCCATCGGCGTCGACTCGGACCAGTACAACCAGAAGGGTCTCGCGCCCTACAAGCAGTACATCCTCACCTCGGTGACCAAGGATGTCGCCGGCTCCGTCTACAACCTGATCAAGTCGGTCAAGGACGGCAAGCCGCAGTCCGGTGAGATCCGCTACGGCCTCGACAAGGACGGCGTCGGCCTGGCGAAGTCCAACCCGGCCTACACCAAGCTGACCGACGTGACCGCCGCGGTCGACAAGGCTCGCGCCGACATCATCGCCGGCACGGTCAAGGTCAAGACCGCTCCGTAAGCACCGGTCGGAATCTTCCGTCCGCGGGCCCGGAGGGGCGGTGCACACCGCCCCCCGGGCCCCGGGCCGAGTTCCGGCCACGGGTTTTCATCATTCGGCAGCGCTACGCGCGTAGAGCCCTCTCCGGCGCGATAACTTCGCCCCTGCCCCCGAACCCCCTCCGCCCTGCCTCCCTGCTCCTTTCCCGCCAAGGAGAGTGCGTCATCAACGCGTCCAGCCCTCCTGCCGCCGTAGAACTGCGCGGCATCACCAAGCGCTTCCCGGGTGTCGTCGCCAACCACGACATCGACATCACCGTCCACAAGGGCACCGTGCACGCCCTCGTCGGTGAGAACGGCGCCGGTAAGTCGACCCTGATGAAGATCCTTTACGGCATGCAGAAGCCGGACGAGGGCACCATCACCGTCGACGGCTCCCAGGTCACCTTCTCCAGCCCGGCCGACGCCATCGCGCGCGGAATCGGCATGGTTCACCAGCACTTCATGCTGGCCGACAACCTCACCGTGCTGGAGAACGTCGTTCTCGGGGGCGAGAAGCTCTACGGCATCGGCGCCAAGGCGCGCAAGAAGATCAAGGAGCTCTCGGAGGCGTACGGGCTGAACATCCGCCCCGACGTCCTGGTCGAACAGCTCGGTGTCGCCGACCGGCAGCGCGTGGAGATCCTCAAGGTCCTCTACCGCGGGGCGCACACCCTCATCCTCGACGAGCCGACCGCCGTGCTCGTGCCGCAGGAGGTCGACGCGCTCTTCGCGAACCTGCGCGAGCTCAAGGCCGAGGGCCTGACCGTCATCTTCATCTCCCACAAGCTGGGCGAAGTCCTCTCCGTCGCCGACGAGATCACGGTCATCCGCCGCGGCACCACGGTCGGCACCGCCGACCCGAGGACCACCACGACCAAGCAGCTCGCCGAGCTGATGGTCGGCAGCGAACTGCCGTCGCCCGAGACCCGTGAGTCGACGGTGACCGATGTTCCGATGCTGACCGTGGACGGTCTGCGGCTCACCGCGACCGACCCCGACGGCGTCGTGCGCGAGGTACTCGACGGCATCGACTTCACCATCCACAGGGGCGAGGTGATGGGCATCGCCGGCGTCGAGGGCAACGGTCAGACCGAGCTCATCGAGGCGCTGATGGGCATGCGCGACCCCGACGGCGGTGTGATCACGCTCGGCGAGAACGACATCTCGCACGCGCCCACCCGCAAGCGCCGCGAGGACGGCATCGGTTACATCCCCGAGGACCGCCACCGGCACGGGCTGCTGCTGGAGTCCCCGCTGTGGGAGAACCGCATCCTCGGCCATGTCACCGAGCGCCCCAACAGCAAGCGCGGCCTGCTCGACCTCAAGGCGGCCCGCAAGGACACCGAGCGGATCGTGCGCGAGTACGACGTGCGCACCCCCGGCATCGAGGTCACCGCGGCCTCCCTCTCCGGCGGCAACCAGCAGAAGCTGATCGTCGGCCGCGAGATGAGCCACGCGCCGAAGTTGCTCATCGCCGCCCACCCCACCCGGGGTGTGGACGTCGGTGCCCAGGCGGCCATCTGGGACCAGATCCGGGAGGCCCGCCGCGAGGGTCTCGCGGTGTTGCTGATCTCCGCCGACCTGGACGAGCTCATCGGGCTCTCCGACACCCTGCGGGTGATGTACCGGGGCCGGCTGGTCGCGGACGCCGACCCCGCCACCATCACCCCGGAGGAGCTGGGCTCGGCCATGACCGGCGCCGCCACCGGCCACCTGGAAGCACCCGAGCAGCCCGAGAACGGTGAGGCCCGATGAAGAAGTTCGACAAGGACCGGCTGATCCTGGGCCTCGCCGGCCCGGCGCTCGCCCTGGTCGTGGCCTTCCTGCTCACCTCGGTGGTGCTGCTCGTCTCGGACCGTGATCCGATCGAGCCGTACACCCTGATGATCCAGAACGCCGAGTACACCGACGTCCAGGTGCTGATCGTCAACCAGGCCGGTACGTACTACCTCGCCGCCCTGGCCGTCGCCATCGGCTTCCGGATGAACCTGTTCAACATCGGTGTCGACGGCCAGTACCGCCTCGCGGCGATGCTGGCGGCGGTGGTCGGCGCCTCGGTGGAACTGCCCGGCCCGCTCCACGTCCTGCTGATCGTGCTCGTCGCCATGTTCGTCGGCGCCTTCTGGGCCGGTATCGCGGGCATCCTGAAGACCACCCGTGGTGTCAGCGAGGTCGTCTCGACGATCATGCTGAACGCGATCGCGACCAGCCTGATCGCCTGGATGATCCTGCCCGCGAACCTCGGTGTGCAGCCGGAGGGTTCCAACGACCTGACGACCGGCGAGATCGCCGAGTCCGGCTGGTTCCCCGGCCTGGACACCGGTGAGGGCGGGGTCGTCTACGGCTTCACCTTCATCGCGTTCGGACTCGGCATCGTCTACTGGTTCATCCTCAACCGCACCCGCTTCGGCTTCGACCTGCGCGCCACCGGCGCCAGCCAGTCCGCGGCCCAGGCGAGCGGCGTGGACGCCAAAAAGATGGTCCTCACCGCCATGCTGATCTCCGGCGCGGTCGCGGGCCTGTCCGGTCTGCCGCTGCTGCTGGGACAGACCCACACCTACAGCCTGAGCTTCCCGGTCGGCGTCGGCTTCACCGGCATCACGATCGCGCTGCTCGGCCGCAACAACCCGGTCGGCATCTTCTTCGCCGCACTGCTGATCTCCTTCCTGGAGAAGACCTCGGCCTCGCTGGACCAGCACGGCTACGAGAAGGAGATCGCCACGATCATGCAGGGCCTGATCGTGATCTCGGTCGTCGTGTCCTACGAACTCGTCCGCCAGTACGGGCTGCGCCGCCAGCAGCAGAAGGTCGGCGAGGAACTCGCCGCCCAGGCCCGCAAGTCCCGTGAGGAGGCTGTCCTGTGAGCGACACACGCGAGGCCGCCGGGCTTCGGACGACGACGATGGCCGCGCCCCTGCGCCGAGTGGGCGGAGAAGCGAGTGAAGGCAGGACAGCGTGAGCACCAGCACCGTCTCCATGACGACGACCGCACCCAAGAAGGGCGGCGGCCGCCGCAAGCTGTCCCTGCCGGTGATCATGCTGATCATCGCGGCGGGCCTGCTGCTGTTCTCCCTGGTCCGGGTGATCAGCGGCGCCAATGACCTCACCTCGGTGGGCCAGGTCGCCGGCGCACTCCAGCTGGCCGTGCCGATCGGCCTCGCCGGACTCGGCGGCCTGTGGGCCGAGCGGGCCGGCGTGGTCAACATCGGCCTCGAAGGCATGATGGTCCTCGGCACCTGGTTCGGTGCCTGGGCCGGCTACCAGTGGGGTCCGTGGACCGGCGTCCTGCTGGGCATCGTCGGCGGCGCGCTCGGCGGTCTGCTGCACGCCGTGATCACCGTGACCTTCAACGTCAACCACATCGTCTCCGGTGTGGCCATCAACATCCTGGCCGTCGGTGTCACCCGCTATCTGTCGAACTTCACGTTCGCCGAGGCGGAGGGCGGCTCCTCCAAGCAGTCCCCGCGCATCGACCAGATCACCGACATCACCATTCCGGGACTCTCGGACTGGATGATCGATCTCCAGGCCAAACACTGGTTCTTCGTGTCCGACCTGGCCGGTGTGATCGGCGGTCTGGTGACCAACCTGTCCCTGCTGACCGTCGTCGCCATCCTGCTGATCCCCGGCACCTGGTGGATCCTGTGGCGCACCGCGTTCGGTCTGCGGCTGCGCTCCTGCGGCGAGAACCCCGTCGCCGCCGAGTCCCTGGGCGTCAACGTCTACAAGTACAAGTACATCGCGGTCACCGTCTCCGGCGGTCTGGCCGGTCTCGGCGGCGCGTTCCTCGCGATCGTCGCGACCGGTATCTACCAGGAGGGCCAGACCGGCGGGCGCGGCTACATCGGTCTCGCGGCCATGATCTTCGGCAACTGGATGCCGGGCGGCATGGCGCTGGGCGCCGGGCTCTTCGGCTTCACCGACGGTCTGAAGCTGCGCGGTGGCGCGGAGAACGTCCACGCGATGCTGCTCCTGCTGGCGATCCTCCTCGTGCTGGTCGTGTTCTGGCAGCTGTACAAGAAGAAGTACGTGCAGGCCGCGATCGCCGCGTTCGTCTCGGCGCTGCTGTTCGTCTGGTACTCGATGACGGACGTGCTGCCCAGCCAGTTCGTGGACGCGGCGCCGTACGTCACCACGCTGCTGGTCCTCGCCCTGTCCGCGCAGCGGCTGCGGATGCCCAAGGCGGACGGCATGCCGTACCGCAAGGGCGAGGGCAAATGACGACGCCGTCCGTGACGGACGCCGACTGGGAGCTCCTGCGGGAGCGGGCGCGTGAGGCGATGTCGCACGCGTACGCCCCCTACTCGGGCTACCCGGTCGGCGTGGCGGCGCTCGTCGACGACGGCCGCGTCGTCACGGGCTGCAATGTCGAGAACGCCTCGTACGGCCTGTCGCTGTGCGCCGAGTGCGGTCTCGTCTCCCAGCTCCAGGTCACCGGCGGCGGCCGGCTCACCCACTTCGCGTGCGTGGACGGCCGGGGCGAGGTACTGGTGCCGTGCGGGCGGTGCCGGCAACTGCTGTACGAATTCGGCGGTCCCCGGCTGCTGCTGGACACCCCGGAAGGGATCCTGACCCTGGACGAGATGCTCCCGCAGGCGTTCGGGCCGCAGCATCTCCCGTAGGAGCACGGCCGCGGCCCCACCGCTCCGGCGGAGGGGCCGCGGTCCCACCCTCTTTCTATGCGCGTAGAGCAACTCTGGAGGAATCCCATGGACGTCATCTCCGTCATCCGCACCAAGCGGGACCGGGGTGAGCTGACCCCCGAGCAGATCGACTGGGTCATCGACGCCTACACCCGGGGTGAGGTCGCCGACGAGCAGATGTCGGCGCTGGCGATGGCGATCCTGCTGAACGGCATGAACCGCACCGAGATCGCCCGCTGGACGGCGGCGATGATCGCCTCCGGCGAGCGCATGAACTTCGACGCCCTCTCCCGCCCCACCTCCGACAAGCACTCCACCGGCGGCGTCGGCGACAAAATCACGCTGCCGCTCGCCCCGCTGGTCGCCGCGTGCGGTGCCGCCGTCCCGCAGCTCTCCGGCCGCGGTCTCGGCCACACCGGCGGCACGCTCGACAAGCTGGAGTCCATCCCCGGCTGGCGCGCGCTGCTGTCCAACGAGGAGATGCTGAACGTCCTCGACACCACCGGCGCCGTGATCTGCGCGGCCGGTGACGGGCTCGCCCCCGCCGACAAGAAGCTCTACGCGCTCCGCGATGTCACCGGCACCGTCGAGGCCATCCCGCTCATCGCCTCCTCGATCATGTCCAAGAAGATCGCCGAGGGCACCGGTTCGCTGGTCCTGGACGTCAAGGTCGGCACCGGCGCGTTCATGAAGACCATCGAGGACGCCCGCGAACTTGCCTCCACCATGGTCGCGTTGGGCACCGACAGCGGTGTGCGGACCGTCGCTCTGCTCACCGACATGTCCACCCCGCTCGGCCTCACCGCGGGCAACGCGCTCGAGGTCCGCGAGTCCGTCGAGGTCCTCGCCGGCGGCGGTCCCTCCGACGTGGTCGAGCTGACCCTGGCGCTGGCCCGCGAAATGCTCGACGCGGCCGGCATCAAGGACGCCGACCCGGCGAAGGCGCTGGCCGACGGCTCGGCGATGGACGTCTGGAAGCGCATGATCGCGGCTCAGGGCGGCGACCCGGACGCGACCCTCCCGGTGGCCCGCGAGCAGCACGTCGTCACCGCCTCCGCCTCCGGCGTCCTGACCCGCCTCGACGCGTACGACGTCGGCATCGCCGCCTGGCGCCTCGGAGCGGGCCGGGCCCGCAAGGAGGACCCGGTGCAGGCGGGTGCGGGCGTCGAACTGCACGCCAAGCCGGGCGAGACGGTGACGGCGGGACAGCCGCTGATGACCCTGCACACGGACACCCCGGAGAAGTTCGACTACGCGCTCCAGTCCCTGGGCTCGGCGTACGACATCGCCCCCGCGGGCACGGAGTTCACCCCGGACCCGATCGTGCTGGACCGCATCGCCTGACCGGCGCACATCCGACGAACGGCGGGACCGGTGGACCTCCACCGGTCCCGCCGTTCGTCGTGTCACCGATGAGATCGGGCGCCCGCACCGGTCCCCAGAACAGGACGTATCCGTACGACGACGGGACGGGATCGTGAGCCATGCACCGAAGTCTTCTGACAGCGATGAGTTATGGCCGCAAGGGCAGTCTGATACGTGTGGACGCCACACAGCCCGTCGTCATGCGCATTTCCGGGAGGCTGACCCCGGACGATGTGCCGCGCCTGTGCGAGGAGTTGCACGCGCGGCTCTCCGGCTCCGGCGCCACCGAGGCGATCTGTGACGTCGCAGGGCTGACGCACGCCAGTCTGACCGCCGTCAACGCCCTTGCGCGGATGCAGCTCACGGCCCGGCGGCTGGGGTGCCGGGTCCGGATGAGGGGTGCCGGGCCGGAGCTGCGCGCCCTGCTGGAACTGGTGGGCCTGGGCGAAGTCGCCTGACGGGGACCGCCCGACGGCCGCCATCCCCAAAGGTGAGCCGCCGGTCGGGGACACCTCAGCCCGCGGTCTTCGGTGCCTGTGCTCCCGCGTCCGCTTCCTCACCCGTGGCAGCCTCCGGTGCCTGTGCGGCGGGGGCCCCGTCCTTGTCGAGGGCCGGCGGCAGGTCGAACAGCGGGAACCACCTCTTGGTGTCCAGGAAGAAGTCCATCCCGCCGATCTTGCCGTCGGAGAGCTCCAGGACGATGAGCGCCCACGGCTCGTACCCCTCGCCGGACGGGCTCGGGTGGTAGTGCGCGAACGCCGGCGAGCCGTTCGCCACGGTCGGGACCAGCTTCGATCCCCGGCACACCTCGCCCACGCCGAGCATCCAGCCCACGATGTTGTCGTGGCCGCGCAGCCACAGGTCGTACGGCGGCATGGACATCGTCGCGTCCTCGTGGAGGAGGGCGGTCAGCGCCTGCATGTCATAGCCCTCGAAGGCCGCCACATAGCGGGCGAGGAGCTTCTGCTGTTCTTCGTCGAGGGGGTCGGCGCCGTCCGAGGAGGCCGGCTCCGACTCGGCGAGGGTCGCCCGCGCCCGCTGGAGCGCGCTGTTCACCGAGGCGACCGTGGTGCCCAGCAGCTCGGCGACCTCGCTCGCCTTCCAGGCCAGCACCTCGCGCAGGATCAGGACGGCACGCTGCTTGGGCGGCAGATGCTGGAGAGCGGCGACGAACGCCAGCCTGATCGTCTCGCGCTCCACGGCGGTCTCCGCGGGGTCGGCCACCGAGGGCAGCACCCGCCCGTCGGGCACCGGCTCGAGCCAGGTGACCTCCGGGCGGCTGGTCAGCTGGGCCTGGGCGACGGGGGTCGCGGCCGTGAGGTCCATGGGGCGGGCGCGGCGGTTGCCTGCGTTCAGCATGTCGAGACAGACGTTCGTCGCGATGCGGTACAGCCACGACCGCAGCGACGAACGCCCTTCGAACTTCTCGAAATTCCGCCAGGCCCGGACCATGGTGTCCTGCACCGCGTCCTCCGCCTCGAAAGCGGAGCCGAGCATGCGGTAGCAGTAACCGGTCAGCTCTCGCCGGTACTGCTCCAGTCGCGAATCCAGGTCCTGCGTCGTTGCCAGATCACTCATCGGGTCCACCCCTGTCGCCCATTCGGCACCAGCCCTTCGGAACCTACAGGAGGGGACTGACAGTGGGGGTCAGGTTCCCGGCTTGCGCCCGTACACGTGCACGTCGTCGCCGTTCTTCAGCAAATTCCAGTATGCCTTTGCCTCCGCGGGCCGCATATTGACGCAACCCGCCGAGCCAGGCGGGTTGTACATCGACTTCGTGACCGAGTGGAAGGCCTGGCCGCCGTCGAAGAACTGCGAATACGGCATCCGTACCTTGTAGAGGGTGGAGAAGTGGTTGATGCTCCGCCAGTAGATCTTCCTGGCGCCGGTACGGGTCTCGGTGCCGTTCTTGCCCGTACGCACCGCGACCGGCCCGTAGACCAGCTTCTTTCCGTCCTGGATCCAGCTCAGCTGACGGGTCAGGTCGACACAGGCGATGCGGCCCTTGTTCGTCGGACACTTGCCCGCCGCGTTCGGGTTCTTCCCCGCCGCGCGCTGCGCCAGGATCGTGCTCATCGTCTGCCAGGTCAGCGGGCCGGCGTAGCCGATGGTCGGCGTGATCCCGTGCCACCCCTGGAAGGTCCGGATCGCCTTGCAGTCGGCAGCCGACTGCTTGCCGTCCACCGGACGCCCCATGAACTTCTCGACCTGCTTCTGGTACGGCCCCGTCGCCGTCGTGCACGAGGCCGCGGCGGCCGGCGCGCTGCCTATCGCCATCGTGAGCGGGACCACCAGACCGGTCAGGCCCAGCACCACTCCCGCCCGTCTCCGTATGCCCTGCGTCCCCCGTGTCCCCCCGGTGCGACCCATCGCCACCAACTCCCCTCCGTGGACCGCGCCGACGCGCGGGTCTGCCAGCTTTGACGCTCACGGAGGAGCAGCGGTTGTACGGGAGAGGGGCCCAATTCCCGCGGGTTCGTCAGCGCTGTGCGCCGGCGAGCAGCATCCGGTGCTCGGCGCGGGCAACCCGCGTCCCGTACAGCGTGATCGACACGACGCCGAGCACGGCCAGCAGGCCCAGCAGGACCGTGCCCGCCCAGCCGCCGGAGTGGTAGGCGAGGGCGCCGAGCGCACCGCCGGCGCTGCTGCCGAGGTAGTACGCGGACTGGTACAGCGCGGACGCCTGGGCGCGGCCGGTCTTCGCCGTACGGCTCACCGAGGACGAGGCGACCGCGTGCCCGGCGAAGAACCCCGCGGTGATCAGCACCAGGCCGAGCAGCACCGCGGGCAGTGTGTCCGCCAGCGAGAGCAGCAGACCCGCGGCGGTCGTGGTGACCGCGAGGTACAGCGCCCCGCGGCGGCCGAGACGGCCGACCAGCTTCCCGGCGGCGGCGGAGGAGACCGTGCCGACGAGGTACACCAGGAAGATCGAGCCGACGATGCCCTGCGGCAGGCTGAAGGGCGCCTCGACCAGCCGGTAGCCGATCACCGTGTAGACCGCGCCGAAGACGGTCATGAACAGCGCGCCGATCGCGTACAGCCGCGCCAGCAGCGGGTCGGCGAGATGACCACGGACCGTCGCGACGAGGGCGCGCGGGTTCACCGAACCGGGCGTGAAATGGCGAGCCTTGGGGAGCATCGCGCGGAACACCAGCGCGCACACGAGGGCCATCAGACCGACAGCTGCGAGCCCCGCGCGCCAGCCCCAGAGCTGTGCCACCCAGCCGGTGACGATCCGCCCGCTCATCCCGCCGATGCTGTTGCCCGCCACGAACAGGCCGATCGCGGCCACCAGCGCCTTCGGCCGCACCTCCTCCGCGAGATACGCCATCGCCGAGGCCGGCAGTCCGGCCAGCGCCGCGCCCTGTACGGCGCGCAGCGCCACCAGCCACTCCAGGCTGGGCGCGAACGGCACCAGCAGTCCCACCGCCACGGCGACGGCCAGCGACGCCGTCATCACGGGGCGCCGTCCGAAGCGCTCGGAGAGCGAGCTCATCGGCAGGACGCACACGGCCAGCGCGGCGGTCGCCGCGGAGACGGTCCAGCTGGCGGCGGACGCGCTCACGCCGAAGTCGGCGGAGACGGCGGGCAGCAGCGCCTGCGTGGAGTAGAGGAGGGCGAACGTGGCCATACCGGCGGCGAAGAGCGCGAAACTCATGCGGCGGTAGCCGGGCTGCCCGGGGGAGAGGAGTTCGGGGGACGACGGGCCGGCGCCCACGGGAGTGGACGCCTTGGTACTGGCGGGAGACATGCTTCGAACGTAGGCGCCGGAACTTCATGCGTCCAATGCATGGATTGGCCATAATCGTTCCCATGGTGCATGACCACAGCTCACAGCCTCGGCTGTCACCGAGTAGTTACGAAGAAGACATCACGCTGCTGCTCGCGCCGCGCCTCGCGTACTTCGCCGGAGTCGCCCGCCACGAGCATGTGACGCGTGCCGCACAGGAGATGGGGGTGCCGCAGTCGACCCTGTCACGGGCGATGGTGCGCCTGGAGCACGACCTCGGTCTGGCCCTGTTCGCCCGCAAGGGCCGTACGGTCTCGCTCACTCCGGCCGGCCGGACCTTCCTCGCCTCCGTGGAGCGAGCACTGGGCGAGGTCGAGCGGGCGGCGGACTCGGTACGGGCGGACGCCGATCCCAGCGCCGGAAAGGTGGCGTTCGGCTTTCTGCACACCATGGGGTCGGAGACCGTGCCGGGGCTGCTGCGGGCGTTCCGCGCCGACCATCCGCGGGTCCGCTTCACCCTCGTGCAGAACTACGGCGAGGCGATGCTGGAACGGCTGCGCGCCGGAGAGCTCGATCTGTGCCTCACCTCGCCGGTACCGGACGCGCCCGACCTCGTCGCCCGGCGCCTGGACGAGCAGCGGCTGCGTCTGGTCGTGCCGGACGACCACCGGCTGGCCGGCCGCCGGCGCATCCGGCTGGCGGAGGCGGCGGACGAGGTCTTCGTGACCCTCGAACCCGGCTACGGTCTGCGGCGGATCACCGACGACCTGTGCGCGGAGGCCGGCTTCACCCCGCGGATCGCCTTCGAGGGCGAGGAGGCGGAGACCCTGCGGGGGCTGGTGGCCGCGGGCCTGGGCGTGGCCCTGCTGCCACCGCCGGCCGTCGCGCGGCCGGGCGTGGTGGAGCTGACGGTGACCGCCCCGCGCGCCGCCCGTGAGATCGGCCTCGCCTGGCTCGACGGGCACCCGGACACCGCCCCCGTGGCGGCGTTCAAGAAGTTCCTGCTCTCCCGCCGGGGCAGTCTGCTCCCGGACTGAGGAGCCCGTCCGAAAGGGGTCCGGCCACCCGTCCGCGCGGCGCGCCCTACCGTCGCAGCGACCTGCCGAAACCGGCCGCCAGCGGCATCCGCAGACCGAGCGGCGGAGGGGCCGCGAACGCGTCGGCCACCGGGCGGGCATAGGTCCGGGTGAAGAGTGCGCCGAGGACGAAGTCGGCCGCCAGCGCCTGGACTTCGCCGTGGTGCTGACGCAGCGCGTTGCCGTCCGTGTGGACCTCGAAGCGGCAGGTGTCGCGGTTCGTCTTCTTCGCCCGCTCGGCCAGCCGGTAGGACAACTCCGGGTCCGTACGAGCGTCGTTCGTGCCGTGCACGATCAGCACCTGCCGGCCGACGAGCTGTTTCACCGGTTCGGGTGTGGCCGCCATGTCGTCCTCCGGCAGCCACGGGGCAAGCGCCAGCACGGAGTTGACCGCCGTGTGACCCGCGGCGTGCAGGGCCGCGCGCCCGCCGATGCCGTGGCCGACGAGACAGACGGGCACATCCCCGTACCGCTGGAGCACCTCGTCCGCCGCCCAGGCCGCGTCGGCGGCGGGCTGTGCGTCCGTCCCGTTCCAGCCCCGGAAGCGGTAGTGCACCGCGTGCACCACCAGCCCGTGCTCGCGCCCCGCGCGGGCCAGCGACCGGCCCATCGGCAGTGCCGTCGCGTACGACAGCGGTGAGGGTCTGCGGACCGACTCGGGCTCTCCGTCGGGCAGGAGCAGCACCACCCCACCGACCGCCGTACCGGTTCCCGCCGCGCGGCCGCCCACCGCCCGGCCGAGCCGGGCCTGCCGCTCGCGCCGGGCGTCCCGCTCTCCCCTCGTCACGGTCGCCTCACGGCGGGTTCCCGTACCTCCGGCCCGGTCGCCCGGACGCCCCCACGACAGGGGCGATGCGTGGTGTGCCATGACAGAACAGTCTCAGAAGGGCGGGTGTACTCCACCCGTACGCACGGTCACTGTTACGTATCGACCCGGCCTTCTCTACGCGCGTAGGGGCTAGAGTGCGCAGATGACGAGCCAGACCCTCAATACGCCCACCGCGGACCAGATCCGCCGTGCTCCGAAGGTGCTCCTGCATGATCACCTCGACGGCGGGCTGCGTCCGGGCACGATCATCGAACTCGCCCAGGAACACGGCTACGAAAGGCTCCCCGAGTCCGAGCCGGACAAGCTGGGCATCTGGTTCCGCGAGGCCGCCGACTCCGGCTCGCTGGAGCGTTATCTGGAGACCTTCGCGCACACCTGCGCCGTCATGCAGACCCGCGACGCCCTCTTCCGGGTCGCCGCCGAGTGTGCCGAGGACCTCGCCGCGGACGGTGTGGTCTACGCGGAGGTGCGGTACGCCCCCGAGCAGCACCTGGAGGCCGGTCTCACGCTCGAAGAGGTCGTCGAGGCCGTCAACGAAGGCTTCCGCGAGGGCGAACGGCGTGCCCGCGAGAGCGGTCACCGCATCCGCGTCGGCGCGCTGCTCACCGCCATGCGGCACGCGGCCCGCGCCCTGGAGATCGCCGAACTGGCCAACCGCTACCGCGATCTGGGTGTCGTCGGCTTCGACATCGCGGGCGCCGAGGCGGGCTTCCCGCCCACCCGTCACCTGGACGCCTTCGAGTACCTGAAGCGCGAGAACAACCACTTCACCATCCACGCCGGTGAGGCCTTCGGCCTGCCGTCGATCTGGCAGGCGCTCCAGTGGTGCGGCGCCGACCGCCTCGGGCACGGCGTGCGCATCATCGACGACATCGAGGTGGCGGACGACGGCACGGTGCGGCTCGGCCGCCTGGCCGCGTACGTACGGGACAAGCGCATCCCGCTGGAGCTGTGCCCGACGTCGAACCTGCAGACCGGGGCCGCCGACTCGTACGCCGACCACCCCATCGGGCTGCTGCGGAAACTGCACTTCAGGGCCACCGTCAACACCGACAACCGGCTCATGAGCGGCACCAGCATGACCCGTGAATTCGAGCTGCTGACCGACACCTTCGGATACACGCTCGACGACATGCAGTGGTTCACCGTCAATGCGATGAAGTCGGCATTCATTCCTTTCGATGAACGCCTGGCGATGATCAATGACGTGATCAAGCCCGGATATGCCGAGCTGAAATCCGAATGGCTGTTCCGTCAGACCGCCACGACCAGCGATTCTCCCTCCGCCGGAGATTGATCGTACTTATCGGGAAGCGGCCGGGAACGTCAACACTCGGCCGCTTCGCGGTGTTTGCCACTCCTGTGGGGCGGGGCTAGCTTGCAGAGCCGCTCATATTCCCGTCCCGAGGAAAACCCCTGATGAAGCAGTCTGCTGTCAAGACTCTCGGTGCCGCCGCTCTCGGTGCCGCCTTCGCCGCCGCCGCCGCGGGCTCCGCCGCCGCCGCGCCGACGACGCTCCCCGACACCGCCACCCCGCTCGACAGCGTCACGAGCGTGGCGCCCGTGCAGAAGGCCGTCACCAAGCTCCCGGCGGGTGCCCCCGAGTCGCTGGTCGGCGGCCAGCAGGCGCTGACCGACGCCGTCGGCCCGCTGGCGTCCACCCTGGAGGGTGTGAAGAACACGGTGCTGCCCGCCAACGGTTCGGCCGACCCGGTCGCGGGCCTGCTCGGCGGCCTCCCCGTCAGCCCCGGCAACCTTCCGCTGACCGGTCTGCCGCTCGGCGGCCTCCCCCTCGGCTGAGACACCGGCACGGCACGGACGGACGGCGCTCGCGGCCTGACGCACGCGACATCCGCAGAACGCCACTGAAGTGGGGCGCACATCCCGAATCGGATGTGGGCCCCACTTCTGTGTGCCAGGATCGCCGCCATGCGCCCGAAGACCGCCGGGACAAGAGCCCGACCGACTTTGCTGACAGCACTCTCCGCTCTCCTGCTGGTCACCGCCTGCACGAGTGACGACGGCAAGGAACCCGCCGCGGGCTCGGGCACGTCCGCCGGTTCGGGCGCGACCACCGGCGCCGGACCGGCCGACGGAGGAAAGAGCGACGGCGGCGGTGACAGCGACAAGGGGGCCGGCGGCGACACCTCGAAGCCGCTCAGCGGCCCTCAGTTGGAGCGCGCGGCGCTGGCCACCGGAGATCTGCCCGGCTTCCAGGTGTCCACCGGCAAGAGCGCCCTCGCCCCCGCTGGGCAGCCCACCGCCGACACCCCCGCGTGCCAGCCGCTCGCCGACGCCATGGGTGACGCACCGAGCCCCCGGGCGAAGAGCACGGTCAACCGCGGGCTGGGCTCGGTCAAAAGCGTCGGGCTCGCGGTGTCCGCCTCGGTCAGCGCCTACAGCGAGGCCGACGCGGTACGGCTCATGGACGGACTGAGGAAGGCTGTCGGCGCGTGCGGCAAGGGATTCACCGCGACCCTCCAGGGCCGCAGCGGTTCCTACCGCGAGGTGAAGGAGAGCCCCTTCACCGCCAAGGGCGCCGACGAGACCGTCAGCTGGACGGCGGTCGGGACCAATGAGGGCGTGGCCGCCCCGGTCCATCTGGTCGTGGTGCGCCAAGGCGCCACGGTGGCGCGCTTCATGGCGCTCGACCTCGCGCGGCGTGTACCGCCGCGTGTCCCCGGGGAAGTCGCCGACAAGCAGCTGGCCAAGGTCGGCCAGGTGCGGGCCGGCTGAGCCGGGTCCCGTACGTCCGACAGGTGTACTACCAGGCCGTCGTGGCGGTCTTCTCGGCCGGCAGGAACAGCCACAGCGCCAGGTAGACCACGAACTGCGGGCCGGGCAGCAGGCACGAGACGGCGAAGATGACCCGCATGGTGCCGGCGGATGTGCCGAAGCGCTGTGCCAGCGCGGCGCACACTCCACCGATCATGCGTCCCTCACGCGGGCGGACAAGTGCGGCCATGATGAGCTCCTTTGCGAGAACCGTGCGGTGGATGTCCAGGAGCGGTTCCCGTTGGCTCCTGATGTATCCATGGTGGCTCTCAGCAGGGGGGCAAAGCGTCGCTCTACGGGGCGATCCCGACCCTGGGAATCGTCGGGGTCGCCCCCTGAGACGGCTCCTCCCGCAGCACGGCACCGTGCGACCGCGCGGAGGACCGGGCGTCCGCGCCGCGCTGCCTGCGGCGCAGCCGGGCCCGGCCGGCCGGCACGACCAGCAGATGGGCGATCGTGACCCCGGCGGTGTTCAGCAGCAGCGAGTCGACGTCGAGCACCCGCCCCGGGACGCCGGTCTGCAGAAGCTCTATGGCGAGGGAGAGAAACGCGCCGGCCGCGACGGTGCGGGCCAGCGAGACGAGCGGCGAGACCATGAGCTTGCCGCCGGCCATCGGCAGCAGGACGCCCAGCGGCGCGAGCAGCAGCAGTCCCTCACCTATCCGGCGAGCGGCCTCCACGGGGCCCAGCGCGAGGTCGGCCTCGATACCGGCGAAGGGCTCGAGATTCGCGGCCGTCACCCACAGCACGTCCAGCGGGCGCAGGGTCAGCCATGCCACGAGCAGCAGATGAGCGAGGAGGAGGGTGACCCCCGCCGCGCGGAAGCGGATGACGGCACTGCCGCCCGGACCTTGACGCTGCACGCCCCCCAAGACGCACGCTGCGCGCGGATCGGTTCCGGAAGCTTTCAAGTGGAAGCCGTACGGGTCGCACCGCGCCGCCCCTTCCGTGCCGTCACCGCACCCCACAGCGCTGTCGGCGGGACGGACGTGACGTACGTCCCAGGCCGTGCCGTTATTGCGACGCGGACGGGGACGGCAGCGCGCCGAGCGTCGGCACCGTCTCGTCGGGCCGCTCCTTGGCCGCCTGCGAGCAGGAGTAGCTCCGGGGCGCGTACGCGCCGGGGCCGCCGAGCACCACGGAGCCTCCCGGGGCCGCCGCCCGGCTCTCCGCCAACGTGCAGACGATCTGGGCGAGGGCCGTCGCCGGCAGGTCCTCGGGCTGACGGTTCAGCCGCAGCGTGCCCGCCGGATCCCCCTTGCGCGGTCCGCCGGCCACGATCGGCCCGCGGACGTACGTGGCGAAGCCCGCCTCGCGCTCCGAGGACGACGGCTCCTTCTGCAACTCGTCGATCAGCGCCTGGGCCACCTGCACCCGGTCGCTCAGCGCCTTCTTCTCGGGCACCCCGGCCGTACGGTCCACGGACTCCAGCTGGGAGGCGCAGACGAGATAGACGCGCACCGGGACACCGCTCTCCGGCTGCGCCTGGGTGATGTTGCCGCCCGACACCTCGCACGGCACCCGCGACGGCGCCGGTCCGGCGTCCACGGGGACCTGGGTGGACCTGATGCCGCACCCGCCGACGGCGAGGGCGCCCAGGAGGGCGGCGAGCGCCACCGCGGCCCGCCTGCCCGCTGCGTTCGGCGTCACCGTGTGCCTTCCTCTCCCCGGTCACGGCCCGATGCGTCCGGGCCGTCGTCCGGCCCGGTGTCCACGTCGGTGTCGCCGTGCCCGTCGCAGTCCTTGGCGTCGGAGCTCTCGCGCGGCAGCCGCAGCACGAACACCGCACCGTCGCCGTCCGGCGAGTTCGCCGCGGTGATGGTGCCGCCGTGGATGTGCGCGTTCTCCATGGCGATCGACAGGCCCAGACCGCTGCCCTCCGACCGCGGCCGTGACGCGCTCGCCTTGTAGAACCGGTCGAAGACATGCGGCAGGACGTCCTCGGGGATGCCGGGCCCGTGGTCCCGTACCTCGATCAACAGCTCGCCGTCGACCGGGCGCACCGACACGCGTACCGGTGAGCCGCCGTGCTTGAGGGCGTTGCCGATCAGGTTCGCGAGGATCACGTCCAGCCGGCGAGGGTCGAGCCGGGCCATGATGCCGCGCTCGGCGTCCAGGTCCACGGCGTCCAGCCAGGCGCGGGCGTCGATGCACGCGGTGACCTGGTCGGCGACGTCGACGTTGTCCACGACGAGCCTCGCGGTGCCGGCGTCGAAGCGGGTGACCTCCATAAGGTTCTCCACCAGATCACCGAGTCGCCGCGTCTCGCTCACCACCAGGTTCACCGCGGGCGCGATCATCGGGTCGAGGGTCTCGACCTCGTCCTCCAGCACTTCGGTGACGGCGGTCAGCGCGGTGAGCGGGGTGCGCAGTTCGTGCGACATGTCGGCGACGAATCGGCGGCTGGACTCCTCCCGCGCGCTCATGTCGTCGACCTTCTTCTCCAGCGACTCGGCCGTCTTGTTGAACGTGCGCGCCAGTTCGGCCAGTTCGTCCGTCCCCGACACCCGCAGCCGGGTGTCGAGCTTGCCCTCGCCGAGCCGCCGGGCAGCCTCGCCCAGCCGGTGTACCGGTTTCAGCACGGTCGTGGCCGCGGCCTGGGCGAGCAGCGCCGAGCCGACGAGCGCCAGCGCGGTCGCGATCCCCAGCGACCAGGCCAGCGAATTGAGGTCCTGCCGTTCCTGGTCGAGCGACTTGAAGACGTAGCCCGTCGGTCCGCCGCCGACGATCCGGGTGCCGCCGACGAGGAAGGGCTCGCCGTTGCGCTCGGTGCGCAGCCAGTACAGGTGGTACGGGACCTGGTTGCCCGCGCCTATGTCCTGCCGCTTGTCCACCGCCTCGCGCAGCCGCCCCGGCACGTCGTCCAGCGTGAAGGTGTCCGGGTCGGAGGTGACGACCACCGGTTTGCCCGCGTCGCGCTGACCGACGAGGAGCACGCTGTAGTCGGCGTTGCCGTCGGCCATCTGCTCGGCGGCGTCCTGGAGTTCGGCCTGCGTCGGTTCCAGCGGGAGCGCCGCCGCCCGGTTCTGCATGTCCTGCCGGAAGTCCGCGAGGGCGGAGTCCTGCGTACGGGTCAGTACGGCTTCCCGGTTCAGCCAGTACGCGATGCCCGAGGCGGACACCGCCGCGGTCAGCGCGACCGCCGCGAAGACCACGACCAGCCGCAGCCTGAGGCTCGTCCAGCGCAGCGGAGCGAGTATCGCGCGCTTTGCGGCACCGGTCACCGAGGGGTTCCGTTCATGGGAATGACGGCGCACGCATGTGTCACTGCGGAACGTCCAGCCGGTAGCCCACGCCGCGCACCGTGCGGATCAGGGTCGGCGAGGAGGGCACGTCCTCGACCTTCGCCCGCAGCCGCTGGACGCACGCGTCCACCAGTCGTGAGTCGCCGAGATAGTCGTGCTCCCACACCAGACGCAGCAGTTGCTGCCGCGAGAGCGCCTGTCCGGGCCTGCGGCTCAGTTCGAGCAGCAGCCGCAGCTCGGTGGGCGTGAGCTGGAGGTCCTCGCCGTTCTTGGTGACCGTCATCGCCGAGCGGTCGATCACCAGGGAACCGAAGGTCGCCGAGTCGGTGGACTCCCGCTCGCCGCGGCGCAGTACGGCCCGGATACGGGCGTCCAGCACACGGCCCTGTACGGGTTTGACGACATAGTCGTCCGCGCCCGACTCCAGACCGACCACCACGTCGATGTCGTCGCTGCGCGCGGTCAGCAGAATGATCGGCAGCTGATCGGTGCGCCTGATGCGGCGGCACACCTCGAAA
Source organism: Streptomyces sp. NPDC096193 (assembly GCF_040302905.1). Lineage (NCBI taxonomy): Bacteria > Bacillati > Actinomycetota > Actinomycetes > Kitasatosporales > Streptomycetaceae > Streptomyces > Streptomyces sp. NPDC096193. The sequence continues at coordinate 420,539 of NZ_JBEOSJ010000003.1, forward strand.
CCGTCGATCCCGGGCAGCATCACATCCAGCACGATCAGGTCCGGTCGCTGCTCGCGCAGCAGTTTCAGACCGTCCTCTCCCGTCGCCGCGGTGGCCACTCGGTGGCCCTGGCGTGACAGCGAGAGTTCGAGGGCCGTGCGGATGGCGTCGTCGTCCTCGATCAGCAACAGGAAAGGCACGGTGGTCATTCTGGCCCATGTGCGCGCCGTAGTTCGACTGCTGGAGCGCTCCCACACGCTTCCTCCCCTTGTGAGAGGCGTAAAGAGAGCTTTGCGAACCGGTGGCGCGACGGCGCCGCGAGGGGCCCTGCGGCCCCTGTGACAGGCCTGTGACAGTCGGCGGACACCGCCATGAAATCGCCTGGGCAAGCTTTTGGCACACGGACGGAAACAGACTCCACCGACGGGGGGCGCGAGATGAACGCACTGCACAGCACCAACTCAAGCGCAGTTGTCACGCGTCTCCATGACGTCGTGAGGGGACCGGAGAAGTCCGGCGCCGTGAACGGGCGGGGGTGCGTTCGCGGCGCCGGGCGTCAGCACAAGCCGTCGTACATGACGGTCGTTGACGTGCCCACGGGCGACGGCGGAGCGGTGTACGGGGAGGGCTCGGGGGAGCAGGCAGGACTGTCGGAGGCGGAGTTCACCGCCTACGTGCAGGAGCGCCGCTCCTCCCTGTACGCCACCGCCTACCACCTCACCGGTGACCGGTTCGAGGCCGAGGACCTGCTGCAGAGCGCGCTGTTCTCGACCTACCGGGCCTGGGACCGGATCAGTGACAAGGCGGCGGTCGGGGGCTACCTCCGCCGCACCATGACCAATCTGCACATCAGCGCCTGGCGCCGGCGCAAGCTCAACGAGTACCCCACGGAGGAGCTGCCGGAGACGGCGGGTGACACCGACGCGATGCGGGGCACGGAGCTGCGTGCGGTGCTGTGGCAGGCGCTGGCCAGGCTGCCCGAACTCCAGCGGACGATGCTGGTCCTCCGCTACTACGAGGGCCGCACCGACCCGGAGATCGCGGAGATCCTGGACATCAGTGTCGGCACGGTGAAGTCGAGCATCTGGCGGTCGCTCCGCCGGCTCCGCGAGGACGAGGTCCTCAGCTTCGGCCGTGACGAGGAGGAGTCCTTCGGCGAGCTCGTGGCCTGAAGGCAACGGGGGGAAAGAGAAGGAGGCCGCCGTTTCGGGGGAGACGGCGGGAGTGGGGATCACGGGGGTCACGGGGGACCCACGGGGGAAAGGGAGCGGGACCGGACAGGCCGGGGGGTCTTGTCCGGCCCCGCTCTGTCGTGTGCGGGGTGGTGCGAACCGCTGCCGTCCCGGGGCGTGTTGCGGGGGCGTGTCGGTACGGCGTGTTACACGGTCGTCCGGGACGCGAGCGTGCGAGTCGCGGGCGCGCGGCGGCAGCGGCCCGCCGCGGCTGCTGCGAACCGGCCGAGCGCCTCGTCCTTGCCGCACGGATACGCGCCCAGCTCCCGCTGCCGCGCCACGATGCCCCGCTCGGCCCGCATGAGCCGCCAGCCGCGGCGCACGAGGAAGCCCACCGACTTGCGGCCCTCGCGCAGATCCCGCACCAGCCGGCGCCGGAAGGTCGTGGCCGGCCGCCCGCGCAGACAGAGCGCGTCCGCCAGTACGCCGAGGTCCTGGCACCGCGCCACGATGTCCGCCGCGAAGATGCCCTCCGCCACGAACAGCGGTGTGCGCCCGATGTCGAGCGAATCCCGGTCCACACGCGCGCTGGTGGCGAGGTCGTACACGGGAACGGTCGTCCGTCCCGTACGGCACAGCTCCTCCACCGCGGCCACCGCCGCGTCCGCGTCCCACGACCCGGGGGAGTCCCAGTCGATGTCGGAGGTGCCCTCCACCAACGGAAGCGTCGGGTCGTCACCCTCCTTGTAGAAGTCGTCGAGGCGCAGCACGGGCAGGCCCGTACGGGCGGCGAGGGACGACTTCCCGGATCCTGAGGGGCCCGAGAGCAGCACGACACGAGTCGGTATGGGGGATGAGGTCACGGGACACCAGTGTGACGCATTGACCCGTGAAGGGGACCCCCCGGGGCAGACGTTGGTATTCGACGCCACACCTCAACTACGCTGCGTGCCCAACCGATTACTCGTCTCGTCCAGTCAGGAAATCCCATGGCACGTCACACAGCCCCCCAGTCCCGGCGGCTCGCCCTCCGCGCAGGTCTGACCGTCGCGGCCGTGGCCGCGGCCCTCGGCACGAGCGACGCCGCCCACGCGGCACCGGCGGCGCCCGTGGGCCTCGATGCGCTCGGCGCCGCCCTGCCGGCCGGGCAGGACGCGGGCCCGGCCACGGGCCTCACCGGTGTCGTCACCAACTCGGTCACCGGGCTCACTCAGCTCCGCAGCCTCCAGCTGAACCCCCTGGCCAACACCGGAGTCGACCCGCTGGCCAACGGAGTCGCCACCCAGGTCGCCGACTTCAAGCCGCTGTCCACCACCGCCGCGACCGGGCCGCTCGCGTCGGGCGCGGCGCTGGAGGACCTGCCGGTGGTCGGCGGCGTCGTGGGGGCCCTCCCGCTCTGAGTACCGCCCGTCCGCCCTCCATGTGCGGGGCCGGACAGGAGAGAAGCCCCCTGCCGCCGGACGGGACGGCAGGGGGCTCCTGATCGGGGAGGCGGGTCGGGTCAGTAGGCCGAACCGGACGCGCCGAGCGAACCCGTCGGGTGCCAGACCGTCTTGGTCTCCAGGAACGCGGTCATACGCTGTGTGCCCGGGTCGGCCGCGTAATCCACAGCCTGGGGACGGAGAACCCGCTTCAGGTTGTCCGCGGCCGCGATCTCCAGCTCCCTCGCCAGCATCTCGTCGGCGCCCGTCAGGTCGATGGCGTTGACGTCCTGGTGCGAGGCGAGCGGCGTCGCGATCTCGGCCGTACGGCCGGAGAGCACGTTGACCACACCGCCGGGCAGGTCGGAGGTGGCCAGCACCTCGCCGAGCGAGAGCGCCGGCAGCGGTGCCTTCTCGCTCGCCACCACGATCACGGTGTTGCCGGTCGCGATGACCGGGGCGATCACCGAGACCAGGCCGAGGAACGACGACTCCTGCGGCGCGAGCACGGCGACGACACCGGTCGGCTCGGGCGTCGACAGATTGAAGAACGGACCCGCGACCGGGTTCGCGCCGCCCACGACCTGGGCGATCTTGTCCGTCCAGCCCGCGTACCAGACCCAGCGGTCGATCGCCGCGTCCACGATCGCCGACGCCGCGGACTTGGACAGCCCCTCGGCGGCCGCGACCTCGTTGCTGAACTGCTTGTGCCGGCCCTCCAGCATCTCCGCGATGCGGTAGAGGATCTGGCCGCGGTTGTACGCGGTCGCGGCCGACCAGCCGCCGAACGCCTTGCGCGCCGCGACGACCGCGTCACGGGCGTCCTTGCGGGAGGAGAGGGGCGCGTTGGCCAGCCACGTGCCCTTGCCCGCCGCGTCAGCGGCTGATGTTTTCGCCGTCACCTCGTACACCCGGCCGCTCTCGGAGCGGGGGAACTTGCCCCCGACGTACAGCTTGTAGGTCTTGAAGACGCTCAGACGGGTCACGTCAGACATCGAGGTAGGCCTCCAGACCGTGGCGGCCGCCCTCGCGGCCGAAGCCCGACTCCTTGTAACCGCCGAAGGGCGAGGTCGGGTCGAACTTGTTGAAGGTGTTGGCCCACACCACGCCCGCGCGGAGCTTGCCCGCGACCGCGAGGATGCGCGAGCCCTTCTCCGTCCAGATGCCGGCGGAGAGGCCGTACTGGCTGTTGTTCGCCTTCGCGACCGCCTCGTCCGGCGTACGGAAGGTGAGCACCGACAGCACCGGGCCGAAGATCTCGTCGCGGGCGACGGTGTGCGCCTGGGTGACGTTGGTGAACAGCGTCGGCGCGAACCAGTAGCCCGAAGACGGCAGCTCGCAGGGGGCCGACCAGCGCTCGGCACCCTCGGCCTCACCGGTCTCGGCGAGCGCGGTGATCCGCGCCAGCTGCTCCGCGGAGTTGATCGCGCCGATGTCGGTGTTCTTGTCCAGCGGGTCGCCCAGACGCAGCGTGGACAGCCGGCGCTTCAGCGAGTCCAGCAACTCGTCCTGGATCGACTCCTGGACGAGCAGGCGGGAGCCGGCGCAGCAGACCTGGCCCTGGTTGAAGAAGATGCCGCTGACGATGCCCTCGACGGCCTGGTCGATGGGGGCGTCGTCGAAGACGATGTTGGCGCCCTTGCCGCCGAGCTCCAGGGTGGCCTTCTTGCCGGTGCCCGCGATCTGCCGGGCGATCGCCTTGCCGACGCCGGTCGAGCCGGTGAAGGCGACCTTGTCGACGCCCGGGTGCTCGACGAGCGCGGCGCCGGTCTCGCCGTAGCCGGGGAGGATGTTGACGACACCCTTCGGCAGGCCCGCCTGACGGCAGATGTCGGCGAAGAACAACGCGGAGAGCGGGGTCGTCTCGGCGGGCTTCAGCACCACCGTGTTGCCCGTGGCGAGCGCGGGCGCGATCTTCCACGCCAGCATCAGCAGCGGGAAGTTCCAGGGGATGACCTGGCCGGCGACGCCGAGCGGGCGGGGGCTGGGGCCGTAGCCCGCGTGGTCGAGCTTGTCGGCCCAGCCCGCGTAGTAGAAGAAGTGCGCGGCGACCAGGGGGAGGTCCGCGTCCCGCGTCTCCCTGATCGGCTTGCCGTTGTCCAGCGTCTCCAGGACGGCGAGCTCTCGGCTGCGCTCCTGGATGATCCGCGCGATGCGGAACAGGTACTTGGCGCGCTCGGCGCCGGGCAGCGCGGACCACTTCTCGAACGCCCTGCGGGCGGCCTTCACGGCACGGTCCACGTCCTCGGCGCCGGCCTGGGCGACCTCGGCGAGGACCTCCTCGGTCGACGGCGAGACGGTCTTGAAGACCTTGCCGTCGGCGGCGTCGGTGAACTCGCCGTCGATGAACAGGCCGTACGACGGCGCGATGTCGACGACCGAACGCGACTCGGGGGCCGGCGCGTATGTGAATGTCTGCTTGTCCATGGGGTCTCAGTCCACCGTGACGTAGTCGGGGCCGGAGTAGCGGCCGGTGGCCAGCTTCTGGCGCTGCATCAGCAGGTCGTTGAGCAGGCTCGACGCACCGAAGCGGAACCAGTGGTTGTCCAGCCAGTCCTCGCCGACGGTCTCGTTGACGAGGACGAGGAACTTGATCGCGTCCTTGCTGGTACGGATGCCGCCCGCGGGCTTCACGCCCACCTGTACCCCAGTCTGCTCCCGGAAGTCGCGAACGGCCTCGAGCATGAGCAGGGTGTTCGACGGGGTGGCGTTGACCGCGACCTTGCCCGTCGACGTCTTGATGAAGTCGGCGCCCGCGAGCATGCCGAGCCAGGAGGCGCGGCGGATGTTGTCGTACGTGGAGAGCTCGCCGGTCTCGAAGATGACCTTCAGGCGAGCGGCGCCGGAGGCCTCCTTCACGGCGCGGATCTCGTCGTACACCTTGAGATACCGGCCGGCGAGGAACGCACCGCGGTCGATGACCATGTCGATCTCGTCCGCACCCGCGGCGACGGCGTCGCGGACGTCCGCGAGCTTCACGTCGAGGGCGGCGCGGCCGGCGGGGAAGGCGGTGGCGACGGAGGCGACCTTGACGTCCGAACCCTGGAGGGCGGCCTTGGCGGTCGCGACCATGTCGGGGTAGACACAGACGGCGGCGGTCGTCGGGGTGCCGCGATCGGTCGGATCAGGACGTACGGCCTTGGCGGCGAGCGCCCGGACCTTGCCCGGGGTGTCCGCGCCTTCGAGCGTCGTCAGGTCGATCATGGAGATGGCCAGGTCGATGGCGTAGGCCTTGGCCGTGGTCTTGATCGAACGGGTACCGAGGGAGGCGGCGCGCGCTTCGAGGCCGACGGGGTCGACGCCGGGGAGCCCGTGCAGGAAGCGGCGCAGCGCAGTGTCGGACGCCGTCGCGTCGGCGAATGCAGGTGCAGTGGTGGGCATGGTCACCAGATGAGCATATCTACGCGCGTAGCGACCTGTACAGGGGGTGGGGGTGGTTGTGTGCGGCGCGGGAGCTTGGGGGGCCCGGGGGTGCTTGGGGCGCAGGTCCCCGTGCGGCGCGGGTGCGGGGGGTGGGGCGGCCTGGGCCTGGGCCTGGGCCTCGGAGCTTGTTGGGCGTCGGGTCCGTGGGCGGGTGCTTGTTGGGCGTCGGGTCCGGGAGCTGGCGCTTGGGCCTCGGGGTCTTGTTCGGCGTCGGGTCCGGGGGCCCTCCGGGCTCGACTCCTCGGGGTCGGCGGCGTACAGGTCTCTTGCATTGGTCACCCGGGTGTTGCCGCCGATCCCCTGCGGGGCCGACCCTGCACGCCCCCTCCCGCGCGGTCGAGGACGAGACCCCGATGGCGTGCGACCGGAAGCGAACCCGAGCCTGTTCGGTAGCAGGGGAACGGATGCGGCGCCAAGCTGCCGCCACAGGGGGTGTGGGGCCGTAGCCCGGCAAGCCTTTCGCGCTTCCGCGCTGGACAGGGGCCGTCAGTCGTGCGGTGCTGCCGGGGTCTGGGGCGCAGTGCCAGGGCCGGGTGCGGCAGAATCGGGGGATGAGCAGTTCGCCGACACCCGCCGAGAACACCTACGCCGACCGTGTCTTCCGGTCGTCCGCCGGAATGGGCGGTGGGGTGTTGCTGCTCGCCCTCGTCGCCTGGATCGCCGGGGACGCTCTCGTCCGGGGCGAGGGGCGCACCCCCTGGATCGCGCTCGCCGGGGCCCTGCTCGTCGTGCCCGTCGTCGTCGCGTTCACCATGCGGCCCGCCGTCTTCGCCAACGACGACCGGCTGCGGATCAGGAACCCGTTCCGGACGATCACCCTGCCCTGGGCGGACGTCGCCGATGTGCGGGCGTCGTTCTCGAGCGAGGTGTTCACGCAGGACGGGAAGAAGGTCCAGCTGTGGGCCGTGCCCGTGTCGCTGCGGCAGCGCAAGCGGGTCTCGCGGCGGCAGATGCAGCGGGCGCACGACGATCCGCACGGGCGGACGTCCGTCAACGCCGATGTGAGCGACAAGGCGCGTCTGGCGCCGGCCGATCGGACCGTCGCCGATTTGCGGGAGATGGCCGAGCGGAACGCCTCCCGGCCCGAGGCACAGGGGCAGATGCAGGTCCGCTGGGCGTACGAGCTGCTCGCGCCCACCCTCGCCGGGCTCGTCCTGCTGGTCGTGCTGTTGGCCGTCTGACCCCTCCACCGGGCGATGGCCTGGGGGCGGCCGAGGGGCAACGCCCGGATGAAGGACGGCTCCACCTCCCCTGTTCGGCCCCACCTCTCCCGTACGCGTCCATAGATTGCCCCTGCCGACACAGTGGGGGTGAGGCATGGTCGGGCGAGCCGACGAAGGCAGCTGGACAGCTGCGTTGTCCGGGACGAGGTGTCGGATCGACGTCGACGGCGCAGGTCGTTACGGCTGGCGGCTGATCGCCCCGAACGGGCGCGTGGTGGCCGTGTCGGCGACCACGTTCGGCGATCACGGCTCGTGCGCCGCCGCGTTCGCGTCGTTGTGCGCCGGGCACGCCGACATGACCGGCGGGGTGCAGCACACCCCCGACGGCAACGGCTGGGTGTGGCTGCTCCGCGACGCCGACGGTCGGGCCGCGGCCGTCTCCGGACGGGCGTACGAACGCCATTCGACCTGCCGCGCCGCACAGCAGCGTTTCCGCTCGCTCCTCGCGGAGCCGGTCGTGGGGGGACACGGCTGACGGATCACGGCGGCCCTTTCCAGACCAGCAGCATGTACGCGCCCAGCCAAGCGGACATGAGCGTCGTCGTGCCCAGTACGACGGCGACCGTCGCCCTGCGGCGGGCCCGGGCCAGCGCCTGGGCCACCGGCAGCAGCAACGGGAATCCGGGCAGCAGGAAGCGGGCCCGGGGGAAGTAGACGCCGCCGCTGCCGAGCACCACCAGCAGCAGTACGCCGGTGAACACCAGCAGGGGCAGCGGCTGCCGGTCCACCGCGCACAGCAGATAGAGCACGACGGACAGGATCAGCACCGCCGAGACGGCCAGGACGAAGAGCTGGGGCCGGGTCATGTAGACCAGCTGCTGCCGCAGCTCCAGCAGGGTCGCCCGGCCGCCGTCCCAGTCGTTCTTCCACAGCCGTTGCACGGCGAAGTAGCCGTCCGCCCGGCCCACCCGCGCCCCGACCCAGGCGACGAACCCCAGCCAGCCCAGTGGTGCGAGGCACGCGCCCGCCAGTGCCGTCGCGCGGACGCCGGGGTCGCGCCGGGCGGCGAGCAGCGCGGCGAGGGAGACGGCCGCAGCCACCGCGACGCCTGTGGGCCGGGTCAGTCCCGCCAGGGACGCTAGCGAACCCGCCCACACCCAGCGGCCGGTGAGCACCGCGTACAGCGCCCAGGCCGCGAGGGCGGTGAACAGCGACTCCGTGTAGCCCATCCACTGCACCATCGCGACCGGCAGCGTTCCCCACAGGACCGTCAGCAGGATGCCGACCCGCCGGCCGCGGAGCCGGTCGCCGACCGCGAAGATGCCCCACGCGGCGAGGAACGAGCAGGCGATCGCGAGCATCAGGCCGACCGAGGCGCGTGAGCCGGGTGTGACCGCGGCGACCGCCTTCACCAGCGCCGGATAGAGCGGGAAGAACGCGAGGTTGTTCTCGTTGACCGCGGTGCCGAGCCGGTCCGTGTACCCGTGCTCGGCGATGCCGAGGTACCAGTCGGAGTCCCAGGACGTGGCCAGCGTGGGCCAGATGCCGTGGCCCTTGGCATGGGCGAGGCGGGCGACGACCAGCAGCCCGCACAACCGGACGGCGAGATAGGCGATCAGCGCCGGGGCCGCGCGCCGCAGCGAGCGCAGCAGCCGGCTCCCCACGCCGGGTGCGTCCCCGCGCCCCGGGGCCGGTGGCCGGCGGGAGGCGGGGACGAATGCGTGGACGGTCGCGGCGGGAGACACGGCGGCTGCTCCTGGGACTCGGCGTGCGCTACCGGGTCACACCCTTGCCCGGACGGCCCCGGAGAGCGGGGCGGGCTGCCGCCACGCCGTACGAGATTCACCCGTACGGGCGGCCCCGCGCCTGCCGTCAGATGCCGGCGGCCGCCGAGAGGTCCCGCTTGATCGCCGTCAGCACCTCGGTGGCCCGCTCGCGCGCGCCGGGCAGCGCGGCCGCGTCCGCGACCGGGACGACGACCTCCAGGTAGCACTTGAGCTTGGGCTCCGTGCCGCTCGGGCGGACGATGACACGGGCGGTGTACTCGCCGTCGAGGTGGTACCGCAGACCGTCCGTCGGCGGCAGGGTCTCCGTGCCGCGGGTCAGGTCCTGGGCGGAGGTGATCGCCAGCCCGGCCAGTTCGGCCGGCGGCTGCTCGCGGAGCCGGCGCATCGCGTCCGCGATGACGCTCAGGTCCTCGACCCGCACCGAGAGCTGGTCCGTGGCGTGCAGACCGTGTTCGACGGCCAGGTCGTCGAGCAGATCGGTCAGCCCGCGGCCCTGCTCCTTGAGCTCCGACGCCAGCTCGGCGACGAGCAGCGCGGCGGTGATGCCGTCCTTGTCGCGGACGCCCTCGGGATCGACGCAGTAGCCGAGCGCCTCCTCGTAGCCGTATCGCAGGCCCTCGGCGCGGGCGATCCACTTGAATCCGGTGAGCGTCTCCACGAAGGGCAGCCCGGCCGCTTCCGCGATCCGGCCCAGCAGGGACGAGGAGACGATCGACTCCGCGAAGGTTCCCGTCGCGCCCTTGCGGACGAGGTGTGCGCCGAGCAGCGCGCCGACCTCGTCGCCGCGCAGCATGCGCCACCGGCCCACTGCGCTGTCGTCGGGCACGGCGACGGCGCAGCGGTCGGCGTCGGGGTCGTTGGCGATGACGATGTCCGGCCGGACCCGGCGCGCCGTCTCGAAGGCGAGATCCATCGCCCCCGGCTCCTCGGGGTTCGGGAACGCGACGGTCGGGAACGCGGGGTCGGGCTCGGCCTGCTCCGCGACGAGGACAGGGTCCGGGAAACCGGCCCGGGCGAAGGCGGCGGTGAACACCTGCGTGCCGACGCCGTGCAGGGCCGTGTGGACGACGCGGACCCCTCGCGGGGACCCGGCGGCCAGCACGGCGTCCGTACGCGCCAGATAGGCCTCCAGGACCTCCTCGCCAAGGACGTCCCAGCCGGATTGGGCGCGCGGTACGTCGTGCAGGCTGCGGATCGCGTCGATCTCGGCCGCGATCTCCGCGTCGGCGGGCGGCACGATCTGCGAGCCGTCGCCGAGGTAGACCTTGTAGCCGTTGTCGCGCGGCGGGTTGTGGCTGGCGGTGACCTCGACGCCGGCGACGGCACCCAACCGCCTTATGGCGAAGGCGAGTACGGGAGTCGGCAGCGGACGCGGCAGCACGGCCGCCCGAAGCCCGGCGGCGACCATGACCGCGGCGGTGTCGCGCGCGAAGTCGGCGGACTTGTAGCGGGCGTCGTATCCGATGACGATGAGGCCACCGTCCTCGCCCTTGGCCCGCAGGTACGCGGCGAGTCCCGCGGCCGCGCGGATCACGACGGCGCGGTTCATCCGCATGGGCCCGGCGCCGAGCTCGCCGCGCAGACCGGCGGTGCCGAACTGGAGCGTGCCCGCGAACCGGGCCGCGAGCTCGTCGGTCTCCCGGGACTCGATGAGCTTGCGCAGCTCGTCACGGGTCTCGCTGTCCGGGTCCTCGGCCAGCCAGGCCTCGGCCCGGGCGATGAGGTCCTGCGTCACGGTGTGTGCCTCTCGTGATGGGTCGGGAGAACTCCGGCCCGGCCGGCGATGAAGGACACGGCCGGAGGCCGTTCTCCGGGGACCCGGGTCCCCGGAGGTGACAGGGTGTCAGATCCGGTCCAGGACCCTCGTCAGCAGCGAACCCATGCGCGCCGCCGAGTCGCGGCCCGCCTGGAGCACCTCTTCGTGGTTGAGCGGCTCACCCGACAGTCCGGCCGCCAGGTTGGTGACGAGGGAGATGCCCAGCACCTCCGCGCCGGCCTCGCGGGCCGCGATCGCCTCTAGCACCGTCGACATGCCGACCAGGTCGCCGCCCATGACGCGGACCATGTTGATCTCCGCCGGCGTCTCGTAGTGCGGGCCGGGGAACTGGACGTAGACGCCCTCCTCCAGCGAGGAGTCGATCTCCTTGCACAGCGCGCGCAGCCGCGGCGAGTACAGGTCGGTCAGGTCGACGAAGTTCGCCCCGACGATCGGGGAGGTCGCCGTCAGGTTGATGTGGTCGCTGATCAGCACCGGCTGACCGGGGCGCATGCCCTCGCGCAGACCGCCGCAGCCATTGGTCAGGACGACGGTCTTGCAGCCAGCCGCCACCGCGGTGCGCACACCGTGTGCGACGGCGGCCACGCCGCGGCCCTCGTAGTAGTGCGTACGGCCCAGGAAGACCAGCGCGCGCTTGCCGCCGATGCGGTACGAGCGGATCTTGCCGCCGTGGCCCTCGACCGCCGGAGGCGGGAAACCGGGCAGTTCGGTGACCGGGAACTCGGCCTCGGGAGCACCGAGCGCGTCGACGGCCGGAGCCCAGCCGGAACCCATCACCAGGGCTACGTCGTGTGTCTCGGCGCCGGTCAGCTCGCGCAGGCGGGCGGCGGCGGCGTCGGCCGCGGCGTGGGGGTCGGCGGAGGCGCCGTTGAGGTCCGGGTTCACTGATGCGTTCACGCGAATGAGGGTAGCCGGTCATTTCCTACGCGCGTAGATGACGCAGCGTACGGTCTTCGGATCGTTGTCTTGTCGTTTCCGACGAACACGCTCCGTGGCCGCCCCGGTGCCCGGCGCGGCCGTCAGCAGGGCCGCTTCCGCAGCTCCATCACATAGTCGTGAGGCGCCCCGGCCGAGTCGGCCGCGTCCGCGAGCTCACCGAGGTAGCGCGCCGACGGCAGCCCGCCCTCGTAGCCGTTCAGCACGTACACCCAGGCCGGCTCCTCGCCGTCCAGGGTGTCCACGCGGACCCGCATCCGCCGGTAGATGTCCATGCCGACGCCCTCCCAGCGGTCCATCGAGTCCTCGTCCATCGGGGCGATGTCGTACAGCGCGACGAAGACCTGGGAACGCGGCGCCTCCACGATCGTGGCCAGCGCTCCCTCCCAGCCCATCTGCTCGCCGCCGAACGTCAGCCGGTGGCCGTTGAGCCAGCCGGTGCCGCGCAGCGGTGAGTGCGGGGCGCGGCGGGACATCAGCCGCGCGTCGAGGTTGCCGGCGTACGCGGCGTAGAGCGACATGGGATTGAGGGTACGGGAGGGGCACGGGTGCGGGCTCGTGCGGGCGAGGTGGGCCGGGGGGCGTGGTGGGTTTCTGTCGGTGGGTGGGCGGTGGTGGTGCGGGTGGGTGCGGGCTCGTGCGGGCGAGGTGGGCCGGGGGGTTCTGTCGGGTGGGTGGGACGGCTGGGGTGCCGGGCGAGGTGCGGTGACGTCGCGGCTCTCGTCCTCGGCGAGGCGCGCGGGTGGGCGGTGAGGGGATCTTCCGGGACACTCGGGGTGGACGCCTTCCCCCATGGGAGGCCCCGGGAGCGAGCGGGTTGAAGCGTGCGGGACAATGGAGTACGTACTCCAGCCCAGCGGGACACCCCACCCGGCAGTAACGAGAGCGCGAGGCGTAACCCCTGTGACCCGGATCGTGATCATCGGCGGCGGACCCGGCGGATACGAGGCGGCCCTGGTGGGCGCCCAACTCGGCGCGGAGGTGACCGTCGTGGACTGCGACGGCCTCGGCGGCGCATCCGTACTGACGGACTGTGTGCCCTCCAAGACCCTCATCGCCACGGCCGAGGTGATGACCACCTTCGACTCCTCGTACGAGGAGCTGGGCATCATCGTCGCCGACGACACCCCGCACATCGAGCAGGCCGCCCGTGTGGTCGGCGTGGACCTCGGCAAGGTCAACCGCCGTGTGAAACGTCTCGCACTCGCCCAGTCCCACGACATCACCGCCTCCGTCACCCGGGCGGGCGCACGCGTCATGCGGGGCCGCGGTCGGCTGGAGGGCCAGCAGGCGATGGACGGTTCCCGCAAGGTGATCGTGCGCGCCGCCGACGGAAGCGAGGAGACGCTCACCGCCGACGCCGTGCTCATCGCGACCGGTGGCCATCCGCGGGAGATCCCGGACGCCCTCCCCGACGGAGAGCGCATTCTGAACTGGACGCAGGTGTACGACCTGGACGAGCTCCCCGAGGAGCTCATCGTGGTCGGCTCCGGTGTCACCGGTGCCGAGTTCGCCGGCGCCTATCAGGCGCTCGGCTCGCGGGTCACCCTCGTCTCTTCCCGCGACCGCGTGCTGCCCGGTGAGGACCCGGACGCGGCCGCCGTCCTCGAGGACGTCTTCCGCCGCCGCGGCATGAACGTCATGGCCCGCTCCCGCGCCGAGTCCGCGAAGCGCGTCGGCGACCGGGTCGAGGTCACGCTCTCCGACGGCCGGGTCATCTCCGGCTCGCACTGTCTGATGGCGGTCGGCGCGATCCCCAACTCCGCGGGCATGGGCCTGGAGGACGCGGGCGTACGGCTCCGGGACTCGGGACACATCTGGACCGACAAGGTCTCGCGCACCAGCGCCCCGGGCGTGTACGCGGCCGGTGACGTCACCGGCGTCTTCGCGCTGGCCTCGGTCGCCGCCATGCAGGGCCGGATCGCGATGTACCACTTCCTCGGCGACGCGGTGCAGCCCCTCAACCTCAAGACGGTCTCGTCGAACGTCTTCACCGACCCGGAGATCGCGACCGTCGGCTACACCCAGGCCGACGTGGACGCGGGCAAGATCGACGCCCGTTCGGTGAAGCTGCCGCTGCTGCGCAATCCGCGCGCGAAGATGCAGGGCATCCGCGACGGTTTCGTCAAGATCTTCTGCCGGCCGGGCACGGGCATCGTGGTCGGCGGTTGTGTGGTGGCGCCGCGTGCGAGCGAGCTCATCCATCCCATCTCGATCGCGGTTGACAACAATCTGACGGTCGAGCAGATCGCAAACGCTTTCACCGTGTACCCCTCTCTGTCGGGGTCGATCGCGGAGGTGGCACGCCAGTTGCACACCCGGAAGACGGCCGGCGAGGCGTAAATCCGAAGAACCCCGGGCACTTGGCGCACCGGCGATCAACTTCGGCTCCGCCTATACCACTTGCCGAACTCCGATAAGGGCAACTTCTGCTATTCGGCGCATAGTGCTGAAAACTATCGGCCGGTGGGGTTACTGTCAGTTTCGTGTTCGCTGCAGAACGTCGCCAATTGATCCTCGAAATGGTGCGCGCCAACGGAGCCGTGTCGCTCCGTGAGCTCGCCCGCGTCGTCCAGACCTCCGAAGTGACCGTACGTCGGGACGTGCGGGCACTGGAGGCAGAAGGACTCCTCGACCGCCGCCACGGCGGTGCGGTACTGCCGGGCGGATTCACGAGAGAGTCCGGCTTTCCGCAGAAATCCCTGTCCGCCACCGCGGAGAAGACGGCCATCGCCGACCTCGCCGCGGGCCTCGTCGAAGAAGGCGAGGCCATCGTCGTCGGCGCCGGTACGACCACGCAGGAGCTGGCCCGCCGGCTCGCGCGTGTTCCGGGGCTGACCGTCGTCACCAACTCCCTGCTGGTCGCCCAGGCGCTGGCCCATGCCAACCGCGTCGAGGTCGTCATGACCGGCGGGACCCTGCGTGGCTCGAACTACGCACTGGTCGGCAGTGGGGCGGAGCAGTCGCTCCAGGGACTGCGGGTCTCCCGTGCCTTCCTGTCCGGGAGCGGACTCACCGCCGAGCGCGGTCTGTCCACCTCCAACATGCTCTCCGCGAGCGTCGACCGGGCGCTGGTGCAGGCCGCCGCCGAGGTGGTGGTCCTCGCGGACCACACCAAGCTGGGCACCGACACCATGTTCCAGACCGTCCCCACGGACGTGATCACCAGACTGGTCACGGACGAGCCGCCGGCCCACGACGACCGTGCGGCCACCGAGCTCCAGGCGCTCGCCGACCAGGGGGTGCAGATCGCCGTGGCCGGTGCGGCAGGGGCCGCGGAGACGGCCCCCGGCCGCCCGCCCCGCCGTGATGTGCCGCTTCCGGGACAGCGCCGCACCCGCGGCGGGCCGGGGCATCAGCTGCGCAGCGCGGCCGGAGCGCTCGCGCCCGACCCGGGTGTGGAGCGGGCGGCGAGGGTGGCGGACCTCCGCCGCAGGTAGGTTCGCCTCGCGCGGGTGGTGTTCGGCGTACGTGTCCGGCGCCCGTGTTCGGCGTACTAGGGGCGGTCCGGCCGCAGGCCCTTCAGGGTCAGCAGCAGGAGCCGGTCCGCCAGTTACGGGTCGTCGGGTGTCTGCTCCGCGGCCAGCGCGATCGCGTTGGTCAGCTGCATCAGGTCCGCGATCGAGACATCCGGGCGCACGGCGCCGCTCTCCTGTGCCCGTACCAACAGCTCATTGCCCGCCTCGCGCAGCGGCACACAGGACTGCGAGAGTGCCGAACTCCGGTCGTGGGACGCCGACATGAGCGCCCTGGAGAGGCCCCGGTACTCACCCGCATGAGTGATGATGGCGCGCAGCCATTCCACCAGCGCCGTGCACGGCCGGTCCGCGCCGGCCAGTTCGCGGGAGCGCTCAAGCAGTGACGCGAGCGCGTCCTGGAAGACGGCGTTCATCATCGCGTGACGGGTGGGGAAGTGCCGGTACAGCGTGCCGATACCGACCCCCGACCGTCGTGCGATCTCTTCGAGCGACGCGTCGGTGCCGTGCTCGGCGAAGGCGGTACGGGCCTCGCCGAGCAGCCGTTCGTAGTTCCGGCGCGCATCCGCCCGCATCGGCCGTGCCGAGGCCGCTGTCGTACTCGTGGTCATCGTGCCGTCCTCCCTGGGCCGCGCCGGTCTCCAGGATGCCACCCAGCCTCTGGCGTCCTGATCCTGTCGGGCTCGCGTGCCCTGGCACGCACTCCCTCGTAACCCTTCGAGCGCGCCAGGTACCCCCACCGCGGCTTCCCGGGTGCGGGGACGGGACCGCCCCGCCGGTCCGAGGACTCGGCGGGGCGGGATCCGCACCTGTGGCACTACGCGCCGGACGTCAGTCCTTGATCTCACAGATGGCCGCGCCGGACGAGACGGAGGCTCCGACCTCGGCGGCGAGGCCCTTGATGGTGCCCGCGCGGTGGGCGTTCAGGGGCTGCTCCATCTTCATGGCCTCCAGGACGACGATCAGATCGCCCTCCTTGACCTCCTGGCCCTCCTCCACCGCGATCTTGACGATCGTGCCCTGCATCGGGGACGCGAGGGTGTCGCCGGAGGCCGCGGACGCGGACTTCTTCGCGGCACGGCGCTTGGGCTTCGCACCCGCCGCCAGACCGGTGCGGGCCAGCGACATGCCGAGAGAGACCGGCAGCGACACTTCGAGGCGCTTCCCGCCGACCTCGACGACGACCGTCTCGCGGCCCGGCTCGTCCTCGACCTCCGCCTCCGCCGGGGCGGCGAACGCGGGGATCTCGTTGACGAACTCGGTCTCGATCCAGCGGGTGTGGACGCGGAACGGGTCGCTCGTGAACGCCGGGTCGCGGACGACCGCGCGGTGGAACGGGATGGCCGTGGCCATGCCCTCCACGGTGAACTCGTCCAGCGCACGCGCGGCACGCTGGAGCGCCTGCTCACGGCTGGCGCCGGAGACGATCAGCTTGGCCAGCAGGGAGTCCCACGCCGGGCCGATCACGCTGCCGGACTCCACACCCGCGTCCAGGCGGACACCGGGCCCGGAGGGCGGGGCGAAGGTGGTCACCGTGCCGGGCGCGGGCAGGAAGCCGCGGCCCGGGTCCTCGCCGTTGATGCGGAACTCGAAGGAGTGGCCGCGCACCTCCGGGTCGCCGTAGCCGAGCTCCTCGCCGTCGGCGACGCGGAACATCTCGCGCACCAGGTCGATGCCGGTGACCTCTTCGGTGACCGGGTGCTCGACCTGGAGACGGGTGTTGACCTCCAGGAAGGAGATCGTGCCGTCGACGCCGACCAGGAACTCCACCGTGCCGGCGCCGACGTAGCCGGCCTCCTTGAGGATGGCCTTGGACGCGGCGTACAGCTCGGCGTTCTGCTCGGCCGTCAGGAACGGCGCGGGGGCCTCCTCCACCAGCTTCTGGTGGCGGCGCTGGAGCGAGCAGTCACGGGTGGAGACGACCACGACGTTGCCGTGCTGGTCGGCCAGGCACTGCGTCTCCACGTGCCGCGGCTTGTCCAGGTAGCGCTCGACGAAGCACTCGCCGCGACCGAAGGCGGCGACCGCCTCGCGGACCGCGGAGTCGTACAGCTCCGGCACCTCTTCCAGGGTGCGGGCGACCTTCAGACCGCGGCCACCACCGCCGAAGGCGGCCTTGATCGCGATCGGCAGGCCGTGCTCCTTGGCGAACGTGACGACCTCGTCGGCGCCGGAGACCGGGTCGGGCGTGCCGGCCACCAGCGGCGCGCCGGCGCGCTGCGCGATGTGACGGGCGGCGACCTTGTCACCGAGGTCGCGGATCGCCTGCGGCGGCGGGCCGATCCAGGTCAGCCCGGCGTCCAGTACGGCCTGGGCGAACTCGGCGTTCTCGGAGAGGAAGCCGTATCCAGGATGGATGGCGTCCGCACCGGAGTCCTTCGCGGCCTGCAGGACCTTGGCCATGTCCAGATAGCTGGCTGCCGGAGTGTCACCGCCCAGGGCGAACGCTTCGTCTGCCGCGCGGACGTGCAGAGCGTCCCGGTCCGGATCGGCGTAGACGGCTACGCTCGCGATCCCGGCGTCCCGGCAGGCCCGGGCAACACGTACAGCGATTTCGCCTCGGTTGGCGATGAGCACCTTGCGCACGATGGCTCCCTCCTTGAAACAAGCTGAGTTTAGGGACAGCCGACACGGCCTTTCGACCCGTCCCCAATGGTGAGCTTGCCCACACGGAGCGTGATTCGAGGCTCGCCCCAGTCGCGAAATCCCTTGTCGCACCACGGTACGACGGGTTTCCTCCTCGCACAGTAGCCCTCTTGTGTGGCGCAGGTCTCTGTTCATGGAGCCAGCGGCCGAACGGGTTTCTTTGTGGAGTCCCTACGAATGGGCGAATGATTCTTTGCCTGGCGACCCAGCGTGCCGGGACCCTTGTCCTGCCATTTACCCGTTAGTAGCGTTCGCGCTGTCGTACGTACTTCCGGTAACTGAGGGTTGGGGGCGCCGTGATGCGCAGAACGGTGGCCGTGGTGGCCGCGGCTGTACTGCTGATGGAGGCCGTGGGCTTCGTCGTCGTCAACGGCATCCTCGCCACGTTCGTGGACGGTCAGGACATGTCCCTCGCGGGGATGGACCCGGACGCGATGGTCACCGGCACCTGGGTGATGGGGATCGTGTTCGGCCTCTACCTGGCGGCCTGCGCCGTGGTCGCCCTGCTGGCCGGGGTGCGTGACCGTGCGCCGGGGCGCGTTGGCCGCATCCTGCTGATCACCGCGGCGGTGACGCACGGCGTGCTCGGTGCGCTGACCGTGGGTCTGGTCGGCTGGTCCGCCTTCGCGTTCATGATGGTCGTGCTCGCGCTGATCGTGCTGGTGCTGGTGTCCTTCGGCAGGGAGCGCACACCGCGTGACGCGAAGCCGGCGCCGCAGGCCGGGCCGGCGCCGACGAACGGTGCCGCACCGGCCTGACACCGGCCGGCGGATCTGTCAGGCCCGGCGGGATCCGTCAGGTCCGGCGCGACGCTGTCAGGGGGTGTCAGCCTCGCGGTCCGGCGGTCGCCGCGGGCGCGTTCGAAGCGCCGGGCGGTGCGGCTCCGAAGGGCCGGGGGTGCGGGGGCCGGCCGGTGAGGGCGCGGGGTGGCACCGGGAGGGCGCGGACTCCGGCCGGGAAGGTGCAGGGTCCGTTCAGGCCCACAGATCCGTGATCGAGTAACCCAGTTCGGCCAGCAGCCCGCGCAGCAGCGGCAGGGACAGGCCGATGACGTTGCTGTGGTCGCCCTCGATCCCCTCGATGAACGGCGCCGAGCGGCCGTCGAGGGTGAACGCGCCCGCCACATGCAGCGGTTCACCGCTCGCCACGTACGCGGCGACCTCGGCGTCCGACGGTTCACCGAAGCGGACCGTGGTCGACGCGGTGGCCGACGCGATCCGGCCGGTCGTGGTGTCGGTGACGCAGTGACCGGTCTGCAGCACGCCCGAGCGTCCGCGCATCGCCTTCCACCGGGCCGTGGCCTCTTCCTCGTCGACGGGTTTGCCGAGGGCCTCGCCGCCGAGTTCCAGAACCGAGTCACAGCCGATGACCAGGGCTCCGGCGGCTTCGGGGCGTGCGGCGACGACGGCCGCCTTGGCCTCGGCGAGCACGAGGGCGAGTTCGGCGGGGGTCGGGGCGCTCAGGGCGTCCTCGTCGACGCCGCTGACGATCACCTCGGGCGCGAGCCCGGCCTGGCGCAGCAGATTCAGCCGGGCGGGAGAGGCGGAGGCCAGAACAAGGCGGGGGGCTTGGACGGTCATGCCGCCATCGTAGGCGGCGCTCAGTGCAGGCCGACCACAAACATCGCAAGCACCATGGCCAAGGCCAGCACCAGACCGACGCGGCGCATCATCGCCTGGGTCTGGCGCAGCTCCTCGGGGGGTTCGTTCTTCGGGTCGGACCACAGCATGCTTTCGATCCTGCGCCCGTACGGCCCTCCGGCGCCTGAGTACAGGTACTCAACGGTCTGGGTACGGGCGGACCCTTTCGTGATGACCCGCTCGGCGACTCCACCCCAAATGGGCTTGCCGTTCCATTAAGGCTCTCCGTAGTGCTACCGTTCTCCTATCGCTTAATGGAACTTCCGGCCCGTTAGGGTTCGGGATCGAGAAGGAGCACCGCCATGCACCGGTATCTGCACCGTGCCGTCGCCCCGCTCGCCGCCGTCGCCGTGGGGCTCGGCCTCGTCGCCGGCACGGACGCCCGGGCCGCGGCGCCCATCCGCGACGACACCCGTCACCCTCACTGGACCGCGGCCTGGGCCGCCTCGCCGCAGACCCCCAGCACCGGCTTCACCCCGAACTGGTCCCAGGAGGGCTTCTCCCGGCAGACCGTCCGCCAGGTCGTCCGGGTCACCGAGGGCGGCGACCGGATCAGAATCCGGCTGTCCAACGCGTACGGCACCTCCCCCCTGCACCTCACCGGTGCCACCGTCGCCCGCGCCGGCGGTGGCGCCGCGCTGCGGCCCGGCTCCGTACGCGCCCTCACCTTCGGCGGCAGCCGCTCGGTCTCGATTCCCGCACACGGCGAACTGCGCAGCGACGCGGCCCGGTTGCCGCTGACGCCGCGGGGGCAGGTCACCGTGACGCTGTACTTCGCCGGCACCACCGGGCCCGCGACCTTCCACGCCCAGGGCTGGACCGACTCCTACCGCGCCGCCGGGGACCGCCGTGCGGACACCTCGGGCGCACGCTTCACCGAGGTCACGCAGTCCTGGTACTACCTCTCGGGCGTCGAGGTGGCAGGCCACGCCCGGCCCGCCCACGGCGGCGGCATCGTGCTCTTCGGCGACTCCATCACGGACGGCTTCGGTTCCACGCCGGGCGCCGACCGGCGCTGGTCCGACGCCCTCGCCGAACGCGTCGACCGGCCCGTCCTCAACGCGGGCATCGGCGGCAATCTCGTCCTCAACGACTCGGCCTGGTACGGCGAGCGGGCCACCGCGCGCTTCCGCCGTGACGCCCTCGACCAGCCCGGCGTCTCCACCGTCGTCCTGCTCCACGGCCTCAACGACATCGGCTTCAGCGAGGCGGAGGGGCAGCCCACGTACAAGCCCGCCCCGGTGGTGCCCGCGGCCGAGCTGATCGCCGGGTACCGCGAGCTGATACGGCAGGCCCACGCCCGCGGGGTGGAGATCGTGGGCGCGACGCTGCTGCCGCTGAAGGGCTCCGACCACTGGGGGCCGCACTCGGCCCGGGTCAGCGACGAGGTCAACCACTGGATCCGTACGTCGGGGGAGTTCGACGCCGTCATCGACCTCGACCGGGCACTCGCCGATCCGTCGGACCCGGACCGGCTCGCCCCGGCTTACGACCACGGGGACGCGCTGCACCCGGGCGACGCCGGCTACCTCCGCATGGCGGCGGAGGCAGCCGGGGTGCTGTCACGGTCCCGGTGAGCCGGAAGCCCCGGTCAGACCGGCCAGAAGGTGCGGGCCCACGCCCGCGGGCCGGGCAGCGGACGGCGGCTGCGGGCGATCCTCGCCGGGTCCGACCACTGCTCGGCCGGCGCCACGGCACCCTCCGGCGCGGAGGCCGTCGCCGCGGCGCGGGCCTGGACCACCGCCAGGGCGGCGGCCAGCTCCTCGGGGGTCGGGTTTCCTCGTACGACCTTGATCATCGTCAGGTCCCTTCCTAGAGGGGGATGTTGCCGTGCTTCTTCGGCGGGAGGTTTTCCCGCTTGGTGCGCAGTTGACGCAGTCCCTTCACGATCTGCGACCGGGTGTCCGACGGCATGACCACGGCATCGATGTAGCCGCGCTCGGCCGCCGTGTAGGGGTTGAGGAGCGCGTCCTCGTACTCCTCGATCAGCCGGGCGCGCGTCGCCTCCTGGGCCGCCTCGTCGCCGGCGGCCGCGATCGTGCGGCGGTGCAGGATGTTCACCGCGCCCTGCGCGCCCATCACCGCGATCTGCGCGGTCGGCCAGGCGAGGTTCAGGTCGGCTCCCAGGTGCTTGGAGCCCATCACGTCGTACGCGCCACCGAACGCCTTCCGCGTGATCACCGTGATCAGCGGGACGGTGGCCTCCGCGTACGCGTAGATCAGCTTGGCGCCGCGGCGGATGATGCCGCCGTACTCCTGGTCCACACCGGGCAGGAAGCCGGGAACGTCGACGAAGGTCAGCACCGGCACGTTGAACGCGTCGCAGGTGCGCACGAAACGCGCGGCCTTCTCGGAGGCGTTGATGTCGAGACAGCCGGCGAACTGCATCGGCTGGTTCGCCACGATGCCCACCGGGAAACCCTCGACCCGGCCGAACCCGGTGAGGATATTCGGCGCGAACATCGCCTGGGTCTCCAGGAACTCGCCCTCGTCCAGCACGTGTTCGATGACGGTGTGCATGTCGTACGGCTGGTTCGCCGAGTCCGGGATCAGGGTGTCGAGCTCGCGGTCCTCGTCGTTCGTCGCGAGGTCGGCCTCCTCGGGGAAGGCCGGCGGCTCGGAGAGGTTGTTCGACGGCAGGTACGACAGCAGGGACTTGACGTACTCGATGGCGTCCTTCTCGTCACCCGCCATGTGGTGCGCGACGCCGGAGGTGCTGTTGTGGGTACGGGCGCCGCCGAGCGCCTCGAAGCCGACGTCCTCCCCGGTCACGGTCTTGATGACGTCCGGGCCCGTGATGAACATGTGCGAGGTCTGGTCGACCATCACCGTGAAGTCGGTGATCGCGGGGGAGTACACCGCGCCGCCCGCGCACGGCCCGACGACCAGCGAGATCTGCGGGATCACGCCCGAGGCGTGGGTGTTGCGGCGGAAGATCTCGCCGTACATGCCGAGCGCGCTGACGCCCTCCTGGATACGGGCGCCGCCGGAGTCGTTGATCCCGATGACCGGGCAGCCGGTCTTCAGGGCGAAGTCCATGACCTTGATGATCTTCTGGCCGAAGACCTCGCCGAGCGCACCGCCGAAGACGGTGAAGTCCTGGGAGAAAACGGCGACCGGGCGGCCGTCGACCGTGCCGTAACCGGTGACCACTCCGTCACCGTACGGACGGGTCTCCTCCAGGCCGAAACTGGTGGAGCGGTGCCGCGCGAACTCGTCGAACTCCACGAACGAATCCTCGTCCAGCAGCAGATCGACCCGCTCACGGGCCGTCAACTTGCCCTTGGCATGCTGCTTTTCCACCGCGCGGGCGGAGCCGGCGTGCGTCGCCTCCTCGATGCGGCGCTGCAGATCCGCGATCTTTCCCGCGGTGGTGTGGCTGCTGGGACTGCTGGAGCTGGCGATCTGTTCCGGCTCGGACATCGGGATGCGGCTCCCTGGCTGATCACGGGGTCGTTGGCTACTGACTCGTAGCGTATCGGCGTGGATACCGTTCGGCAGTGCGTCGTTTACCACACCTAACCTGGCTTGCATGACGTCTGAGAATGCGCCCGGGAGCCGCTGGTCCGACCTGGACCGGCCGCCGCTGAACGCCTCCGCGCTGCGCCGCGCCCTGCTGCAGCCGGGCGGGCTGTGGACCTCGTTCGACATCGTGCCCGCCACCGGGTCGACCAACTCCGATCTGGCGGCGAAAGCGGGCTCCCTGCAGGAAGGGGCCGTACTCGTCGCCGAGGAGCAGACCGCCGGGAGGGGCCGCCTGGACCGCAGCTGGACCGCGCCCGCCCGCTCGGGGCTCTTCCTGTCCGTGCTGCTGCGTCCCGGCCCTCAGGTGCCCGTGGAGCGCTACGGATGGCTCCCGCTGCTCACCGGAGTGGCCGTCGCGACGGGGCTCAGCCGGGCCGCCGGGTTGGACATGTCCCTCAAGTGGCCCAACGACCTCCTGGTGACTGTGGGTGGCGAGGAACGCAAGACCGGCGGGATCCTCGCGGAGCGTGCGGGCGACAGCGGCGTGGTGATCGGCATGGGGATCAATGTCACGCTCCGTGAGGACGAACTTCCCGTGCCGTCGGCGGGCTCCCTGGCGCTGGCGAACGCCGTCTCCACCGACCGCGACACCTTGCTGCGGGCCGTCCTGCGCTCCCTGGAGCAGTGGTACGGCAAGTGGCGCGAAGCGGGCGGCGACGCGGGACTCTCGGGGGTGCAGAAGGCGTACGCCGCGGGCTGCGCAACCCTGGGCCGCAGGGTCCGTGCCGAGCTGCCCGGGGACCGGTCGGTGACCGGCGAGGCCATCGCCCTGGACGGCGCCGGACGGCTTGTTCTGGCCACCGGCGACGGCACCCGGGAGACGGTCGGCGCGGGCGACATCGTGCACCTGCGGCCGGCCGGCTGAGCCGGTGCGTCGCGCCGCTGAACCGGCCAAGCCTCTCGGACGTGAGCCAGGGCACACCTGCCGTATCGTTGAGGCGATCGAGCGACAGATCGGCAGGACAGTGCGCAGGGAACGGGCAGGAGGCGGCTGGTGACCGTCGACGACACCACTTCCGGCGCGGACGATTCCGGCTCCGGTTCCGAGTCCGGGGCTTCCGGGCCGGGCGATTTCGAGTCAGGTTCTCCCGAGTCCGCCGCCGAATCCGGCAACGCGGCATCCGGCAGTTCCGGGGCTGTGCATCCCACGCCCCACCACGCCGTCGACCACACGGTCGAACCGACCGACGACCCCCTCGCCATCCGGCTGGAACAGCTGATCCTCGGCGCCGAACGGCGCTACACCCCTTTCCAGGCGGCGCGTACCGCGGGCGTCTCCATGGAGCTCGCCTCCCGCTTCTGGCGGGCCATGGGCTTCGCGGACATCGGCCAGGCCAAGGCGCTCACCGAGGCGGACGTCCTCGCGCTGCGCCGGCTGGCCGGTCTCGTCGAGGCCGGCCTGCTGAGCGAGCCGATGGCGGTCCAGGTGGCGCGCTCCACCGGCCAGACCACCGCCCGGCTGGCCGAATGGCAGATCGATTCCTTTCTGGAGGGCCTCACCGAGCCTCCCGAGCCCGGGATGACGCGGACGGAAGTCACGTATCCCCTGGTGGAGCTGCTCCTGCCGGAGCTGGAGGAGTTCCTGATCTACGTCTGGCGACGACAGCTGGCCGCGGCCACCGGACGTGTCGTCCAGGCCGCGGACGACGAGGAGATGGTCGACCGCAGGCTCGCGGTCGGCTTCGCGGACCTCGTCGGCTTCACCCGGCTGACGCGACGCCTGGAGGAAGAGGAACTGGGCGAACTGGTCGAGTCGTTCGAGACCACGTCCGCCGACCTGGTGGCCGCCCACGGCGGCCGGCTGATCAAGACGCTGGGTGACGAGGTGCTCTACGCGGCCGACGAGGCCGGCACGGCCGCGGAGATCGCCCTGCGGCTCATCGAGACGATGACGCACGACGAGTCGATGCCGGCGCTGCGCGTCGGCATCGCTTTCGGCACGGTCACCACGCGGATGGGCGATGTCTTCGGCACGACGGTCAATCTGGCGAGCCGGCTCACCTCGATAGCGCCGAAGGACGCCGTACTGGTGGACGGGGCGTTCGCGGAGGAGCTGGTGCGGACCGGCGACGCGCCGGCGTCGGAGGCCGAGGCCGCCGAGGAGGCGGCGAAGGCCGAGAAGGAGGGCAGGGAGCCGCCCACGTACCGTTTCGCGCTCCAGCCGATGTGGCAGCGCCCGGTCCGAGGGCTGGGTGTCGTCGAGCCCTGGCTGCTCTCCCGTCGCCCGCAGTGAGCCTTCCGGGCCGGGGAACCGGGCCCCGCACGGCCGGGAACGCCGCGGGCCTATGATCCGGTGAACCGTCGTTAACCGGGAGGGTCCCTATGTCCGAGTCCGAGCAGCGGTTCGGAGAATTCGTCCTCGTCCGCACGCACCAGCACGTCGCCGAGCTCGTCCTCGACCGCCCCAAGGCCATGAACGCCGTCTCCACCGAGATGGCGCGCTCGCTCGCCGCCGCCTGTGATGCCCTCGCCGCCGACCGGGACGTCCGCGTCACCGTGGTCACCTCCTCGAACGAACGCGCCTTCTGCGTCGGGGCCGACCTCAAGGAGCGCAACTCCTTCTCGGACGCCGAGCTGGTCCGGCAGCGCCCGACCGCCCGTGCCGCCTACACCGGAGTACTGGAGCTGCCGATGCCCACGGTCGCCGCGGTGCACGGATACGCGCTCGGCGGAGGGTTCGAGCTGGCTCTGGCCTGCGATGTGATCGTCGCCGACGCGACCGCGGTGGTGGGCCTGCCCGAGGTGTCCGTGGGCGTCATCCCCGGCGGCGGCGGTACGCAGCTGCTGCCGCGCCGGGTGGGGGCCGCCCGCGCCGCCGAGCTGGTGTTCTCCGCGCGGCGTGTAGAGGCGGCGGAGGCCCGGGAGTTGGGCCTCGTCGACCAGCTCGCGGAGGACGCCCGCACCGAGGCGCTCGCCCTCGCCGCCCGGATCGCCGCGAACTCACCGGTGGGTCTGCGTGCCGCCAAGCGGGCCCTGCGTCTCGGGCAGGGGCTCGATCTGCGTGCCGGACTGGAGGTCGAGGACGCGGCCTGGCGCTCGGTCGCCTTCTCCGGGGACCGGGCCGAGGGCGTCGCCGCCTTCAACGAGAAGCGCAAGCCGCAGTGGCCCGGCGAGTGACCCGGAGAATCTCGGCCCCCTTCAACTGATCAAATCCTCCCAAACCTCCCTAAGCTGGGTTGATGGCTGAGGATCGGCGGTTGCGAGCCGTGGTGGCGCTGGCGCAGGCGATGGCTGCCGCGCACACCCCGCGCGAGTCGTGGCGCGCGGCGGCGCTGGGCGCGTGTTCCGCGCTGGCGGGCTCCTTCGCGGCGCTGTCCGTGTGGGAGCGGGAACTCGGGCGGCTCAAGGTGCTCGTGAACGCGGGCGAACGGGCCGCCGGCGAAGAGGAGTTCCCCGAGTCGGAGACCTACCCCGTCAACCGCTTCCCCGAGATCACGGAGTTCCTGCACGAGCAGTGGGCGGGCGGCGGCGAGCCGGACGCCTGGGTGGAGACCGTGGACGGTCCGGCGACGCCGGACCACGGCTACTGCCACCAGAGGGTGGCGGCCCTGCGCCGCCGCCGCCGCGGCTGCTGTGTCGTGGCGCCGATAGTGCTGCACGGCCGAGCCTGGGGCGAGCTCTATGTGGCCCGTCCGCTCGGCGTCGCCGTCTTCGACCGCCACGACGCCGACTTCGCGACCGTCCTCGCCTCCGTGATCGCCGCCGGGATCGCCCAGACCGAGCGGCTCGAAGAGGTCCGCCGCCTCGCCTTCACCGACCCGCTGACCGGTCTCGCCAACCGCCGCGCCGTCGACACCCGCCTCGACGAGGCCCTGGAGCGCCACCGCGAGGACGGTTCCGTCGTCAGCCTGGTCGTCTGTGACCTGAACGG
The DNA here is from genome assembly GCF_040302905.1 of Streptomyces sp. NPDC096193. NCBI lineage: Bacteria > Bacillati > Actinomycetota > Actinomycetes > Kitasatosporales > Streptomycetaceae > Streptomyces > Streptomyces sp. NPDC096193. The sequence goes on from NZ_JBEOSJ010000003.1 coordinate 447,355, forward strand.
CCTCAAGCGGGTCAACGACACGCACGGCCACGCGGTCGGCGACCGGCTGCTGGAACGATTCGGTTCGGTCCTGTCGCTGTGCGGCGCCATGCTGCCCGGGGCGCTCGCGGCCCGGCTCGGCGGCGACGAGTTCTGCCTCGTCACGGTCGGCCCCTCGTCCGACGAGGTGGTCCGGGTGGCCGACGAACTCTGCGTCCGCGCGGCCGAGTTGGAACTCGGTGAAGGAGTGGCGTGCGGGGTCGCGTCGACCGGCGACCCGATCGGGCACGTCCGCTCGGGCCGCCGGCTGTTCCGGCTGGCGGACGCGGCCCAGTACCGGGCGAAGGCGGCCCGTTCGCCGAAGCCGGTGGTGGCGGGACGCGACGGCACGGTGCTGCGCCTGGCGGACGCCCCGCCGCGCTCGCACCAGGACCGCCGCCGTTTCCGGGGGGTGCGGCCGGAGGAGGTCGAGGAGCCCTGGAGCGAGCCGTAGGGCCCGGCGTCCCGCCGTGAGGGAAGCGTGCGTCTCGTGGGCGTCGATGGGGGCGAGGGGGAGTAAGGGGCCCACCCGCCCACCACTAGTGACAGGTTGCGATTCAATCCGTACGCTGCTGAATATGGATATGCATACCGTCGTGGTGGGGACGTCCGGTACCACCGCCGATGACGTCGTCGCCGTGGCCCGCCTGGGCGCCCGTATCGAGATCTCCGCCGAGGCACAGGCCGCCATCGCCGCCGCCCGCGCCGTCGTGGACGCCCTGGCCGCCAAGCCCGAGCCCGTCTACGGGGTCTCCACCGGCTTCGGCGCACTCGCCAGCCGGCACATCAGCCATGAACTCCGCGCCCAGCTCCAGCGCAACATCGTGCGCTCGCACGCCGCCGGCATGGGCCCGCGCGTCGAGCGCGAGGTCGTCCGCGCGCTGATGTTCCTGCGGCTGAAGACCGTCTGCTCCGGGCACACCGGCGTACGCCCCGCGGTCGCCCAGACCATGGCGGACGTGCTGAACGCCGGGATCACGCCCGTCGTGCACGAGTACGGCTCCCTCGGCTGCTCCGGCGACCTCGCGCCGCTGTCCCACTGCGCCCTGACCCTCATGGGCGAGGGCGACGCGGAGGGCCCCGACGGTGTGGTGCGCCCCGCGGGCGACCTGCTCGCCGAGCACGGCATCGCACCCGTCGAACTCCGCGAGAAGGAGGGCCTCGCCCTCCTGAACGGTACCGACGGCATGCTCGGCATGCTGGTCATGGCACTCGCCGACCTCCAGCGCCTCTACACCTCGGCCGACATCACCGCCGCGCTCTCGCTGGAGGCGCTCCTCGGCACCGACAAGGTGCTCGCCCCCGAGCTGCACGCCATCCGCCCCCACCCGGGCCAAGGCGTCTCCGCCGCCAACATGAGCGCCGTGCTCAAGGGCTCCGGACTCGTCGGCCACTTCCAGCACGACGAGGCGCCCCGGGTCCAGGACGCCTACTCGGTGCGCTGCGCCCCGCAGGTCGCGGGCGCCGGCCGGGACACCCTCGCGCACGCCCGCCTGGTCGCCGAACGCGAACTCGCCTCCGCCGTCGACAACCCGGTCGTCCTGCTCGGGGGTACCCAGGCCGAAGGCGCCGGGGGAGACCGGGTGGAGTCCAACGGCAACTTCCACGGCGCGCCCGTGGCGTACGTCCTCGACTTCCTCGCCATCGTCGCCGCCGACCTCGGCTCCATCGCCGAGCGCCGCACCGACCGGCTGCTCGACAAGAACCGCAGCCACGGGCTGCCGCCCTTCCTCGCCGAGGACGCCGGCGTGGACTCGGGCCTGATGATCGCCCAGTACACCCAGGCCGCCCTGGTCAGCGAGATGAAGCGGCTCGCGGTCCCCGCGTCCGCCGACTCGATCCCGTCCTCCGCGATGCAGGAGGACCACGTGTCCATGGGCTGGTCGGCGGCGCGCAAGCTGCGCACCGCGGTCGGCAACCTGAACCGCATCATCGCCGTCGAGCTCTACGCGGCCGCCCGCGGTATCGAGCTGCGGCACGGTCTGACCCCTGCGCCCGCCTCGCAGGCCGCCATCGAGGCGCTGCGCGCGGCGGGTGTGCAGGGGCCCGGGCCGGATCGTTTCCTCGCCCCCGACCTGGAGGCGGCGGACGTCTTCGTCCGCGACGGGGGGCTCATCGCCGCCGTGGAACCGGTGACAGGGCCGCTGGCCTGACCAACGAGCCACGAGCGCGGCAGGAAGCTCACGATGACCCGGGGCGCCGCCCCGGGTCATCCGGCTTTCACAGCGCGGTTGTTGCGCCTGTCGCCCCGGTGGCGCTCCGGCGTACGGAGTAGGCCAGGAAGCCCACGCCGAGTCCCAGGAACGTCGTGCCGCCGATGATGTACGGCGTGGTGTCGAAGGTGCCCGTGTCGGCGAGTTCCAGGTGCTGGGACGTCGCCGCCGCACCGGTCTGCTGTCTGTCCACGCCCTCCTGCTCGGCAGTGGCGTTCGCTGACGGCACGAACCACAGCGCGCAGAGCAGGGTCCCAGCGGCAGTGGCGGTCAGAAGCGGTCGACGTGCGACGGACACGGACTCGATCCCCCTTGAGGCATCCTCGAATTGGCCGGTGCGCTGATGCTAGTGAACGCAGCGGGTCGTGGGAAAGCCGGGCGGCCTGGAGCTCTACTCTCCGTCGTATGACCACTTCTGAGACATCACGGTATGTGCGCCTGCGGGTGGAATTGGTGCTGGAGATCGGGGCACCCGAATCGCTGACCGGCGCCGCGCTGGAGCGGATCGCCTCGGACGAGTACATGCCCGAGGAGGAGCGCGCCCACGCGGAGTCGGCGGTGCGCGAGGACGAGGCCGAGGCCGTCGCGTATCTCGTGGACCCGTTCGACCTGGTCGGCGACGTCCCCGGCGTCGAACTGGCGCAGGCGTCCTGGACCAGCGAGCAGATCGACTACGACCCCGATGCCGAGGAGTGGGACCTCGACGAGGAAGATGGAGCATACGACGACGACGACGACGACGACGACGCCGCCGACGACTCCGACGACGACGCCGACGAACCGGACGACGTGGACGCCGACGGCGCACGCCCGTAGCCTGCTGGACCGGCGGTTCTCCGGACCGGCCGGTCAGGGCCCCGGTTCCACGGGCCGGGGCCCGGCCGGATGCGTGCCGCGGGACTGCAACCGGCACCGTGGCGGCTGCGTCGATGAGTGGTGTTCCCCACATCGGTTGGGGATGTGGAACCGGGTAACCCGGAATGGGTGTTTTCCCCAATAGTGCGATCAGGCGATTCGGCAACGATGGAGAAGCGTGTGATGACGGACAGCAAGCGGCGCAAGGCCCTCACGGTCGCGTCCGCGGTGCTCGGCGGCGTTCTGGTGCTGTCGGCCTGCAGCGGCGACGGCGACAAGGGCGGTAGCGCCGAGGGCTCGAAGAAGTCGCAGGCCCAGGTCGACGAGGCGGCCGCGAAGGACGCCTCCAAGGCCCGAATAGCCATCTCCCCGAAGAACGGTGCGACGAACGCCGGCATCAACGACGACGCCAAGGTCACCGTCAGCGACGGCACCCTGACGCAGGTCACGATGACCACCGCCGACGGCGCCGCGGTGAAGGGCACGCTCGCCCCCGACGGCAAGAGCTGGAAGCCGGACGATCAGCTCGAGCGCTCCACCACGTACAAGATCTCCGCCTCCGCCAAGGACTCCGAGGGCCTGGAGGCCCACGAGAACTCCTCCTTCACCACGGTCTCGCCCGCCAACAGCTTCATCGGCAACTTCACGCCGGAGGACGGTTCCACCGTCGGCGTCGGCATGCCGGTGTCGATCAACTTCAACAAGGCGATCAGCGACAAGAAGGCCGTGCAGGCCGGTATCACCGTGGAGTCGAGCAGCGGCCAGGAGGTCGTCGGTCACTGGTTCAACGCCCAGCGTCTGGACTTCCGGCCGGACCAGTACTGGCAGGAGGGCTCGACCGTCACGCTGAAGCTGAACCTCGACGGTGTCGAGGGCGCCGACGGAGTCTTCGGCGTCCAGCAGAAGACGGTCACCTTCAAGATCGGCCGCAATCAGGTCTCGACCGTCGACGCCGCGACGAAGACGATGACGATCACCCAGGACGGCAAGACCGTCAAGACGATCCCGATCTCCGCCGGTTCCTCCGAGAACCCCACGTACAACGGCCAGATGGTGATCTCCGAGAAGTTCAAGGAGACCCGGATGAACGGTGCGACCGTCGGCTTCACGGACGACGACGGCAAGGGCGAGTACGACATCAAGAACGTCCCGCACGCCATGCGGCTGTCCACGTCGGGCACCTTCATCCACGGCAACTACTGGGGCGCCGACTCGATCTTCGGCAGCGCCAACACCAGCCACGGCTGCATCGGCCTGAACGACGTGGAGGGCGCGGGCGACCCGAACCAGCCCGCCGCGTGGCTGTACGACAACTCGATCGTCGGTGACGTCGTGATCGTCAAGAACTCCAAGGACAAGACGATCAAGCCCGACAACGGCCTCAACGGCTGGAACATGAGCTGGGCACAGTGGCAGGCCGGCTCCGCGGCCTGATCCGACCGGCCACCGGGCCGCACAGCAGAAGGCGGGTCGCCCTTCGGGGGCGACCCGCCTTCCGTGTGTTCGGGGGCCGCAGCGACCGCGACCGGCCGGGGCAGGCGCACACTGATCCGGCCGCTCCGCACGCCCCTCAGGCGCCCGCCGCGGGGCCCGGCCGCAGTCGTGCGTCGTCCTCCTCGCCGTCGACGCCCCAGCCCGCCAGCAGCCGCAGCGACTCCGCCGACCGTGTCTCCGGCTCGGCGTGGTAGGTGACCAGCGACAGATCGTGATCGTCCGGCAGTCGCAGCGTCTCGTACGACAGCGTCATCTCGCCGACCAGCGGATGGTGGATCCGCTTCACGCCGTGGCCCTTGTCCTGGACCGTGTGCGCGGCCCAGAGCCGCCGGAACTCCTCGCTCCTGACCGAGAGATCACCGATCAGCTCGGGCAGCTGCGGATCGTCCGCCGAGCATCCCGCGTACATCCGCAGCACGCTGACCACCTCGGTCGCCTTGCACTCCCAGTCCATGTACAGATCGGTGGCGTTGGGGTCCAGGAAGACCATCCGGGCCATGTTGCGGTCCTTCGCGGACAGGGCCGCGAAGTCGCCGAACAGCGCACGGGCCGTGCGGTTCCATCCCAGGATGTCCAGCCGCCGCCCCACCACGTAGGCGGGCACGCCCTCCATCGCGTCCATCAACTGCTGGACGGCCGGGCGCAGCTGCTGCGGTCTGCCCGTCCGCCGGTGCTTCTTCTGCTTGGGCTTGGCGAGATGGCTGAGATGGTCGCGCTCGGCGTCCGACAGCCGCAGCGCCCGCCCGATCGCCTCCAGCACCTCGGTGGACACATTGCGCCCGTTGCCCTGTTCCAGGCGGGTGTAGTACGCCACCGACACCCCTGCGAGCTGCGCCAGCTCCTCGCGGCGGAGCCCCGGCACCCGCCGGCGCCGGCCCAACTGCGGCAGGCCGACGTCCTCGGGACGCAGCCTGGCGCGGCGTGAGCGGAGGAATTCGCTGAGTTCGGCGCGCTGGTCCATGCCCTCCAGTATCGCGCCGCCCTTCCCGGTAAGCCTGACCCTGTCAGTGGTACGCACGCCGGACGTAGGTACAACAGAGGGCTGGGTAGGCTCCGCGCACTTCGGCAGAGTCGAGCCCATGACCACGACTGTTTCCGCATACGCCGCTCCCGCCGCCAAGGCGCCGCTGGAGCGGACCACCACCCCGCGCCGTCCGGTGGGCGAGCACGACGTGCTCATCGAGATCAAGTACGCGGGCATCTGCCACTCCGACATCCACCAGGCCCGTGACGGCTGGGGCGAGGGCATCTTCCCGATGGTCCCGGGGCACGAGATCGCGGGGATCGTCACCGAAACCGGTCCGGGCGTCACCCGGTTCGCCGCCGGCGACCGGGTGGGCGTCGGCTGCATGGTCGACTCCTGCCGCGAGTGCGACAACTGCAAGGCCGGGCTCGAGCAGTACTGCTCCGGCGGCAACGTCGGCACGTACAACGCCCTCGACAAGAACGGCGAGCCCACCTACGGCGGCTACTCCACCCACATCGTGGTGGACGAGGCCTTCACCCTGCGCATCCCGGACGGCCTGTCGCTCGACGTCGCCGCCCCGCTGCTGTGCGCCGGCATCACCCTCTACTCGCCGCTGGCGCACTGGAAGGCCGGCCCCGGCAAGAAGGTCGCCATCGTCGGCCTCGGCGGTCTCGGCCACATGGGCGTCAAGATCGCGCACGCGCTGGGCGCCGAGGTGACCGTTCTCAGCCAGTCGCTGCGCAAGAAGGACGACGGTCTGCGACTCGGCGCCGACCACTACTACGCGACCAGCGACGAGGCGACCTTCGAGCAGCTGGCGGGCACCTTCGACCTCGTCGTCTCGACGGTGTCGGCGCCGCTGCCGCTGGACACCTATCTCGGGCTGCTGCGGACGGACGGAGCGCTGGTGAACGTGGGCGCTCCCGAGGAGCCGGTGTCGCTCAACCTCTTCTCCGTCATCGGCGGCCGCAAGACCCTCGCGGGCTCCGGTATCGGCGGTATCCGCGAGACCCAGGAGATGCTCGACTTCTGCGCCGAGCACGGCCTCGGCGCGGAGATCGAGGTGATCGGCGCCGACCGGATCAATGAGGCCTACGAGCGGGTGCTGTCGAGTGACGTGCGCTACCGCTTCGTGATCGACGCGGCCACCATCTGAGCGTCCCCCGGCCCTCTTTCGGGGCACCTTCCGGCACCCGGCCGCGGTGGATCAGGCCCCCTCCTGACCTCGCGGCCGGGGTCAGGGCCTGTTTGTTCGGATCAGGCCGGAGCCAGGGCCCGATCCGAACAACAGGCCCTGGCCATACGGCACATCCGGCCAGTCCGACCCAACTGGACAGTTGGAGAGTCCTACTCTCGGACCATGGCCTGGGACACCGCACGCACCCGCAGAGTCCTGCTCGCGGCGGCCGTCGACGAATTTGCCGAGTACGGCTTCGAAGGGGCGCGGATCGACCGCATCGGCGCCCGGGCGGGCGTCAACAAGGAGCGGATCTACCAGTACTTCGGCAACAAGCAACAGCTCTTCGACCATGTTCTGGACAGCGAACGGGAGCGGATCGCGCGGACGCTCCCGGTCACCGGCGACCAGCTCGACGACCTCGGGGAATACGCCGGCCGGCTGTACGACTACCACTGCTCGCGCCCGCAGTTCATCCGTCTCCTCCAGTGGGAGGGCCTTCAGGACACCGGCGGCCCGGCGCTGCGCGAAGCCGACCGTACGGCGGCTCACGGCCTGGCGGTACGGGCGCTCGGCGACGCGCAGAAGAAGGGCATGCTCGACGCGCGGCTCGCTCCCGAGGCCCTGTTCTACGCCGTACTCGCCCTGGGGGCCTGGTGGTTCAGCGCCCCGCAGGCCGTCCGCATGATCTACGCGGAAGCGCCGGGGGAGGAGACGGAACGCGCCACTCTGGTGGGGCTGGTACGCCGGCTCGCGGGCCAGGAGCGCTGAGGACCGCCCGTCATCCGGGCCGGTGGCAGAGCGCCTTCTGGTTGTCGCCGTCTGCCGGTGGCAGACCGCCTCCTGGTTGTGGCCGTTCGGGTCCCGCACGAACTGCCCGCAGTACGACGGGTGGTGCTCCGGCCACGCCCCACGGCTCGTGGGGCACCCCGGCGTCCGCGCGGACCGCCGCGTCGAAGAACGCGTACACCGCCGCACGGTCGGCTCTTCGAAGACGATGTGCGCCTCGCACGCCGCACCCTCCGCCGTCGCCCGGCCGATCACCCGGCCGAAGCCGAGCGGGCGGGCGCCGCCCAGCGGCGCGAGCACCCGGACGCGGAAGCCGGCGGAGGAAGCCGGGTCCGCCACCTGGAGCGAGGCGTGGTCGGTCCGCGCCCGGCACACCGCACCGGCGGCGCCCCCTGACGACGAGCCGTGGCCACCGGCGGGGGCCCAGGCCCCGCCTCAGCAGTCGGATCCGGCCGAACGCGGCACCCGGTAGGGCGAGTCCAGCCGGTACTCCCCGGCCCGTGGCACGGTCAGCCGCGTCCACTCGCCCTCCTCGCGCAGACAGGCACCGCTCGCCCGCAGCCATGGCGAATACGCCACCCGTACCGTCACCGAACCGGCGGCCGGCATCCGTATCGTCAGCGACGCGTCGTCCCCGTCCACCACCGTCGCCGGGGACGACACCAGCGGCACCGCGTCGCGCACCCGGTAGACCGTCCAGCCCTCGTCCTGCCACACCCGCTCCAGCCACGACGGCGCGCCGCGCAGGATCGCGGCCTCGTCCTCCGCCGGCCCGTCCGGGCGCCCGTGCGGCAGCACCACGTAGCCGACCGCCCAGCGGTCCAGCCACTGCCGGTACGTCGCCGGGTTCAGCGAGCCGTCGTAGAAGAGCCGCCCCCGTTCGACGTCGAGCTGGCGGTTCCAGCCGCGTGCCAGGTTGATGTGCGGGGCGAGCGCGGTGGCCTCGCGGTGATTGCGGGCCGGGACGACCTCGACCCGCGTACGGTCGGCGCCCAGCCGCTCCAGTTCGCGGACCACACCGTCGGTGTGCGCCGCCCAGGACGGGACGTCGGTGGAGACGACCAGATCGTCCTCGGTCTTGTCGAACAGCCAGTACGTGCTGAAGAAGAGCGCGGCCGCGAGCACAGCCCGTGCGGGGCGGAGCAGACCGCGGGCGAACTCCCCGGCCCACGCCGCCGGCCCGGAGCCGGTGCGCGGTCCCTCGCCGAACCGCGTGAGCAGCGCCGCGAGCAGCACCGGAGCGGCGGCGAGGCCGAGCAGCCGCTCGACGTTGGTGCCGATCGGCGAGGCGATGAGATACGTCAGCACGACGCCGAGGCCGTACACCCCGGCGCCGAAGCGCACCACCCGCCACTCGCGGGGCGAGGCGAGTGCCACCGCGGCCGAGACGGCCAGCGGCATCCACAGTTTCTCCGTGGCCATGGGCTGCTCGCCGCGGAAGGGGAACAGCAGCGTCACCACGCCCACTACCACGAACGGCGGCAGTATCAGCGAGACGCCCTTGCGCCACTGCCGGTCCAGCAGCCAGGCCGCACCGGCCACCACGAGGAACAGCCCGGCGACGGGACTCGCCGTCGCGGCGAGCGCCGCGCACACCACGGCGACGCCCGTTCTGCGGACGTACAGCAGAGCGGGCAGACCGATCGCGACGCCCAGCGCGAACGTGGTCCGCCCCGAGGCGATGTTGCACCACAGCGTCAGCGCCCCGGCCACGGCCGGAGCGAGCGGCCACCGCACCCCGGTCCGGACGAACAGACAGGCCAGCACCCACGTCCCGACGAGACCGGCCAGCACCGACACCGTCCGCACCCCGAGCACCGCCATCAACGGGGGTGCCAGCAGGCTGTAGTTGGCGGTGTGCGCGCCGCCGTACCAGGAGAAGTTGTACGCGGTGGCCGGGTGCCGCTCCATGAACCCGGCCCACGCCAGCTGCGCGGCCAGATCCCCGCCGCCGGTGGCGAGCCACACCGCCCACAGCGCGTACAACGGCACGGAGAGGACGGTGGCGACGAGCGGGACGCGCCACCACGGCGCTGCGTCCCGCTCCTCTGCCCGTGCCGGCAACGTCTGAGCCCGCTCACTGATCCCCACGCGCAAACCCTAATGGCGGGTCCTCGCCGGGCAGCGGGCCCGGACGGCGATCCTGTCCGCGGCACAGGTCGGCCGGACCCGGCCGGGCGACTGCGCTCCCGCAACCACGCACAGGCAGTCCCGGTCCGGCGACCGGGTTCGGGCGTCCGCGCTCACGCGTCCGCCCTCACGCGACCGCGCGACCCGACCGCAACTCCAGTCGCTGGCCCGTGAATCCGCTCCGGAACCGCCGGTCGTGCGAGACGACGACCACCGCGCCCTCGTAGGCCGCCAGCGCCTCCTCCAGCTCCTCCACCAGACTCAGCGCCACATGGTTCGTGGGCTCGTCCAGGACGAGCAGATCCGCGGGGGCGGCCAGCAGCCGGGCCAGTTCGAGACGCCGCTGCTGACCCACGGACAGGGCCGCGACCGGGACGGTCAGATCCTCCTCGCGGAACAGCCCGAGGCCGAGCAGCTCGGCGGCGTACTCCTCGGCAAGACCCGAACGCCCCGCCGCGTACGCCGCCAGCAGTGTTCCGCGGGAGGGCACGGCCGGCAGCTCCTGCGGCAGATAGCCGACCCGGACCCGCTCCTGACGGTGGACCGTGCCCTCGTCGGGGCGCACGTCCCCGGCCAGCACCCGCAGCAGCGTGGTCTTGCCGGCCCCGTTCGGACCGGTCACCAACAGCCGCTGCCCCGCTTCCACCCGTAGCGCGTCCAGCCGCAGCCGGTCACCGACGGCGATGCCGGTCAGCTCGGTCAGCAGGCCCTGCCGGCCACCGCCGACCGGCCTGGCCGCGAAGCGCAGCGGTTCCGGCGGCGCGGGAACCGGCTCCCTGCGCAGCCGCTCCAACCGCACCCGTGCGGCTCTGACCTGCCCGGACAGCTTCGCCTCATGGGAACGCCGGTGCTTGCCGAACCCCTGGCGCGGATCCTTCCCGGTCGTCGCGAGCCGCTGCCCGGCAGCCGCCACCAGTTCCTCCGTACGGGCCACGTCCGCCAGCCACTCCTGGTGGTCGAGCTCCCGGCGGCGGCGGGCGGCGGCCTTCGCGGCCCGGTAGCCGTGCCAGCCGTCGCCGTACCGGGTCACCGCACGGGTGTCGCGGTCGACCTCAAGGATCGTGGTCGCGATCCGTTCGAGGAAGGCACGGTCGTGCGTGACGGCGACGACCGTGCCCCGGTGTGCCCGCAGCCGGTCCTCCAGCCACTCGGTGGCCTGCCGGTCGAGGTGGTTCGTCGGCTCGTCGAGCAGCAGCAGTTCGGGCGCGGCGGACAGCACACAGGCGAGGGCCAGCCGCGACTGCTCCCCACCGGAGAGCGTGCCGATCGGGCGCTCCCGGGTGACGTGGGTCAGCCCGAGCCCGTGCAGGGCGGCGTCCACGCGGGCGTCCGCCTCGTAACCGCCGCGCTCGTCGAAGGCGGTGAGGAGGTCCCCGTACGCGGCGAGCTCGTCCTCGTCGGCCTCGGCGAGGCGCTCCTCGGCCTGCCGCAGCCGCCGCTCGATCTCCCGCAGCCCGGCGAGCGCGGCGTCGACGGCCTGCCGCACGGTGTGCCCGGGACCCAGGCGGAAGGTCTGCGCCAGGGTCTGCGCGAGATGTCCGGTGCCGCCGGGCGCGCCGACGGTGATCTCCCCGGCGTCGGGCGCCTCGGCCCCGGCGATCAGCCGCAGCAGGGTGGACTTGCCGGAGCCGTTCTCCCCGATGACACCGGCGCGTTCGCCGGGCCGGACGGTGAAGGACACCTGGTCGAGTACGGACCGGTCCCCATAGGCCTTGGAGACGTCCTTCATGGTCAGTTGGGCGCGTTCGCGCATGGTCTTTCCCTGAAAAATGACATGCCCGCGAAGGGGTGCGCGACGGCGCACCGCAGGGCAGGGGTGGGTTCTGCCGGACCGGGGGACGTCAGCGCGGTGCTACGACGAGCACGCGGCGTCCGCGGCCGGAATCAGAGAAAGAAGTAGTGCATGTGCGAACCCATGCGGTCAGTCTAGCCACGGCCCTTCGGCGGGGAAAAATCATTTCCGCCGCCGACGCCCCTCCGGCGACGGAGCCGTCCTGCTGCGGTACGAGCGGTACGCGTACGAGGGTGCCGGCGGTACGAGCGGTGTACGAGGGTGCGAGCGGTACCAGCGGGCGAGCGGGCCGAACCGGTCGCGGCGAAGTCGCGGCGGCGAAACGACCCGCCGGGAACGGGATTTCGCGCCGGGCGGAACGCTGCCGCACCCTCCGCGGCGCCCGTCGCTCCTACTCTGATGTGGTGAGCAGCCACGCGCCGAACCGAGCCCGAGTCCTTCCCCTGCGCCCGCTTACGGCGCCACCCGCAGCCCGGGAGCCGCTGTGGCGGAACATCGTCGGGGACGTCCTGCGCCGTGAGCGGCGTGCCCAGCAGCGCACGCTCAAGGACGTGGCCGACGCGGCGCGTATCTCGATGCCGTATCTCTCCGAGCTCGAACGCGGGCGCAAGGAGGCCTCGTCGGAGGTCCTCGCCGCTGCCGCGCACGCCCTCGGCCTGGGGCTGGCCGATCTTCTCGCCCTGGCCCACCGCGAACTGGCGCGGCCGGCGCGGACGCGGCACGGCAGGCCCGGGCCCGTCGCCCCGGTCGCCCCCACTGCTCCCGCCACTCCCGCCACCCTCGCTCCTGCCGTTCCCGAGCGGGCCGCCGTCGACGGCGCCGAGGACGCGCGCGTGGAGGGTGACGGCACGGCGACGGCCGCGGTGGAGCTGAGCGCGCGAGCCGTACGGAGTACGGCGCTCAGGCGCCCGGCCGGCGCACGGACGGCACCGCGCCAGGCTGACGTCTGCCTCGCCGCCTGACGGACCGACACCTGAAGCCGGGATCAACGGCCGCCGCCCGCACGGAAGTCACCGGCGGCGGCCGTCGGAGCCGCAGGGCTCAGACCGTCACGAGCCGACGGCTGAGCACCTCGTCGGCGAGCCCGTACGTCACCGCCTCCTGCGCGGTGAAGAACTTGTCGCGGTCCATGTCCGCCCGCAGCGTCGCCGCGTCGTGCGGAACATGGCGGGAAAGCACGTCCTCGACCTGCGAGCGGATCCGGAGCACTTCCCTGGCCTGCAGGGCGAGGTCGGAGACAGTTCCCTGCCGGCCGCCGCTGGTCGGCTGCCCCAGCAGCACCCGCGCGTGTTCGAGCACGAACCGCCGGCCCGGGTCCCCGCCCGCCAGCAGCACCGCCGCGGTCGAGGCCGCCTGCCCGACACAGAACGTCGAGATCGGCGCGCGGACGAAGGTCATCGTGTCGTAGATCGCCATCAGCGAAGTGAACGAGCCGCCCGGCGAGTTGATGTAGATCGCGATCTCGGTGTCCGGACTCGACGACTCGAGGTGGAGCAGCTGGGCGATGACGACATTGGCCATGCCGTCGTCGATCTCCGTGCCGAGGAAGATGATCCGCTCGGACAGCAGCCTGCTGAACACGTCGTAGGACCGCTCGCCCTGCGCGGTGCGCTCCACGACGTTCGGAATCGTGTACTGGCCCATGTCAGAGTCCCGCCCGTCGCCGTGAACCGGCCGGCCGCACGTCGTCGAGCGACTCGACGACCCGGTCGACCATGCCGTACTCCCGCGCCTGCTCGGCCGTGAACCAGCGGTCACGGTCGCCGTCGCGAGAGATCGTCTCCTCGCTCTGGCCGGTGTGCTCGGCCGTGATCCGTTCGACGGCCTTCTTGGTGTACTCCAGGTTCTCGGCCTGGATCGCGATGTCGGCGGCGGTGCCGCCGATGCCGGCGGAGGGCTGGTGCATCATGATCCGCGCGTTCGGCAGCGCGAAACGCTTCCCCGCCGTGCCCACGGTGACGAGGAACTGCCCCATGCTCGCGGCGAATCCCATCGCCAGCGTCGACACGTCGTTGGGGATCAGCCGCATCGTGTCGTAGATCGCCAGCCCGGCCGTCACCGAGCCGCCCGGGCTGTTGATGTAGAGGCAGATGTCGGTCCGCGAGTCCTCCGCCGACAGGAGCAGCATCTGCGCGCAGACCCGGTTGGCCGAGACCTCGTCGACCTGGGTGCCGAGGAGGACGATGCGCTGGTTCAGGAGTTGTGCGGCCAGGTGGTCGTCGAAGCGGGTGGGCGCGGTGTCACCCTCGGAGGCGCGTGGGCCGAAGGCCGGGTCACGGCCGGTGATGAGTGCTGACATCGGACCTCCTTGTGGTGGCGCGGCGACCGTCGCCGCGTTCTCCACCATCGGTCCGCCCGGGCGGCCGGGTCAGGTTTCTCGGCCCGCAGCAGATTCGCCCTCGGCAGAGCGGGAGCCGGTCGGTGGCCACGTCGCAGATGTCTCAAGACACCGAAGATGCGTCAGACCCCTCAGACCCCTCAGACCCCTCAGACGCCTCAGGGGAGGATCTCCAGCCGCTCGTACTCGTGCGGTCGGTCGCCGACCCAGTCCACCCACGTGGGGTCGTCGAGCATGAGCTCCGCGTCGGGCAGACCGGCCCGCCTCAGGAACTCCAGAAGATCGCGGTCCGAGTGGGCGAGCCCCATGATCTGCTCGCGCACCGTGACGCGCCGTCCCCCGGACGGGCTGATGCGGTGCACGACGATCGGTGCGCGGCTCATGCCTTCAGGCTGCGTCGTATCACGGCTCACAGCACACCGAGCTCTCGGTCGGGACGGCAGATGGGGCAGGGGTCCACCTGCTCGGCGAGCGCGCGGAGCGCTTCTTCCCGGCCGACCGGCTTCGACCGGGCGCCGCGCATCGCGCAGCTTCCGACGTGCACATACGCGGGCGGCCGCCCCGCGCCGATGCCGTACTCGACGACCCAGTCGGGCGGAGGGGGCGCCACATGGGCGTCCCGCTGGGCCCGGTCCTCCTCCTGGAGGAGCCACCGCCGCGTCTGGTCGAGCTGCTGAAGCTGCACACGCTGGAGGAACCGGAGCAGCTCCAGACGCGACGGCGGGCGATCGTTCACGTGTTCGATTCTAGGCGGGATCGGCACCGATGTTCCACCGCGGGGCACGGCAGCCGGGATGCCGTGCTCGGCGGCGTGGCCGAGCAGGCCGGCGAAGCGCAGCCACGGGAGCACGTGGCCGTTCAGGGGCGAGTACCCCGCGCACCTGCCCGTGCAGGGCCGTCACCGTCCGCAGCAGAGCCGCGTCCCGCCGGACCGTGGGCGACGGACGGGCTGTCGCCGTCACGTACGCCCACGTCGCGTGAAAGCCGGGCGGACAGTAGTGCGCGACGGCGCATCGCAGCGCCGCATGCCGCCTGCGCGCGGGCAGTTGCTCATCGCGCACCCTGCGGGCGTAGGTCCCGAAGCTCACCGGCGATGGTCATCCCTCGGGCCGGGCGACCCCGATCGGGCATGACACCCGTGTCCCGGCCGGAGCGCCTGCCCCGGGTGCCCGCTCAGGACAGTTCCTCGGTGACCTGATGGGCGAAGACGGTGAACTCCGCGTACCCGTCTTCGCCGACAGATCGGTGGACGATGCCCACGCGGACTCGGTCGCCGGGCAGGCCCGACTCGACGACTGTCGCCTGCAGAAGGACCGCGATGGGGAACTCCGATTCCAGCTCGGGATCGAAGTCCCAGAACAGGGGCGTCTTGTCGATGATCGAGTGCCGCACGCCCTCGGCATCGACGAAGACGACCTCGGCGACGTAGGGGTATTCGCTTGCGTCCGCCCACCGGACCGCCTCGGCGTGCACCAGGGCGGTGGGTGACTCGGCGGGTTCAGTCATCAGCCGGCGCAAGGCCCGTCGGGCAGGAGGCGCCCCAGTTCGTCTCGAACGGGTCACCCAGCTCGACCCCCGTCCCGCCGATTCCGCAGTACCCCGCCGGATTCTTGTCGAGATACTGCTGGTGATACGCCTCGGCCGGATAGAACGGGCGGCCCTCCGACGGAAGCAGCTCCGTCGTGATCGTGCCGAAGCCCGAGCCCGTCAGGACCTGCTGGTACGCCTCGCGGGAGGCCGCCGCGATCGCCGACTGGGACGGGGAGTGGGTGTATATCGCCGAGCGGTACTGGGTGCCGCGGTCGTTGCCCTGGCGGAAGCCCTGGGTGGGGTTGTGGGACTCCCAGAAGACCTTCAGCAGCTGCTGGTACGAGACGACCGACGGGTCGAAGACCACGCGCACGGCCTCGGTGTGTCCGGTCAGTCCGGAGCAGGCCTCTTCGTACGTCGGGTTCGGGGTGTGACCGCCCTGGTAGCCGACCAGGGTCGTCCACACACCGGGAATCCGCCAGAACGTGCGCTCGGCGCCCCAGAAACAGCCCATGCCGAAGTCCGCCACTTCGAGGCCCTCGGGGTACGGGCCGAGCAGCGGGTTGCCCAGGACCGTATGACGGTCGGGCACGGAGAACGTCGGGTCCGGACGGCCCTTCAGGGCCTGCTCGGGGGTGGGGAGCTCGGGGACACGGCGGGACAGGAACATGTGATGGCTCCTCGGGGTCGGTACCTGAGGAACGTCGTGCGCCCGGCAGAGATTCCCCCGGAAACAGAGGACGGGACCGGCCCGGCCGGGGACACGGTTCACGACGCGCGGCTCTACGGAGGACAGGGTTCACCGTGCGCCGGAGCCGTCATCGCAGCAGCGTCGCCGGGCTCCCCCCGTTCGACTCGTACCCCGCCACCGCCAGGTTCCGGTACACCGTGTACTCCGCCGCCGGGTCGCCGCTGAGCGTCCAGGGGACCGCGCCCACGTGGCCGTCCACCCGCACCAGTTGGTTCATCGCCTCGGCCCACCGCTCGGACCGTACGAGGAAGAGCACCAGCAGATGGCGTACGTGCGCCAGCATCGGGTCGTCCGGGCGGGCCGAGTGGACCGCGAAGAGGGCGCCCTCGACCGCCTTGCTGACCACCGCGGTCCGGTGGAAGTCCTGCACCAGGACCACGTCCGGGATGTGCTCGAAGACCGCGAACAGTGGCAGCGCGGCCAGCAGCGAACCCTGGGGTGCGCGGGCCGCGGCCGTCGTCGCGAAGTGGTCGGCCTCCTCGCGGCTGCCGTGCCACTTCTCGCACCAGTAGTGGAGCGCCGCCAGATGCGCGCCCATGTGCTGCGGCGCCCTGTCGATGACCTTCAGCCACACCTGGTCGAACTGCTCGTGCGTGTAGTTCAGACCGCGCGCGACGGCCAGTTCCGTGATGTACGGGACGGGATCGCCCGGCGCGAGCAGGGCGGCGTCGCCGCAGACCGAACGGGCCTCCTCCAGGATGATCCGGAACTCGTCCGTCCCCGCGCTCGACGACCGCCACGCCTGCTGCACCAGGAACTCCGCGTGCACCTGGGCCGCGCCCGCGTCCTTCGGCGACTCCGAACGCCACGCGCGCAGCCACGACCCGCCGGCGCCCGGCTTCTGCTGGAGCTCCAGCGAGGCGGCACCGGCGAACGCCTGCACGCGCTGCCAGCGCACCTCGCTCTCTTTCGGAGTGCCGGCGAGGAGCTGAGCGGCCGCCCGCCAGTCCTGGGTCGCCTGGACGACGTCGAGCACGTCGAGAAGGTCCTGGTCGGGTCCGGGGAGGCGGACGTCCAGCTCCTCCTGGCGCACGAATCCGTACGTGTCGGGGTCGGCGGCGTCGGGCGAACCGGGCGCCACCTGGTGGATACCGACACGGCGGCGCCTGACGAACGGACCGATCACCGCGACCAGCAGGCCCACCGCGATCAGGAACCAGAGAATCTCCATGGGTCCATTGTCCCGGACGACGTTCGGGGCGGACCACGCGCTGCCCCTTCACAGGACTACGCTCGGGCCTCATGAGCGACCAGCACAGCTTCCACAGCCTCGAGACCCTCGCCATTCACGCGGGAAACACCGCAGATCCGCTGACCGGCGCGGTCGTCCCGCCGATCTATCAGGTGTCCACCTACAAGCAGGACGGTGTCGGCGGACTGCGCGGCGGTTACGAGTACAGCCGCAGCGCCAACCCGACGCGTACGGCGCTGGAGGAGAACCTCGCGGCGCTGGAGGGCGGCCGCCGCGGTCTCGCCTTCGCGTCCGGGCTCGCGGCCGAGGACTGCCTGCTGCGCGCGCTGCTGGAGCCGGGCGACCACGTGGTCATCCCGAACGACGCCTACGGCGGCACCTTCCGGCTGTTCGCGAAGGTCGTCTCGCGGTGGGGCGTCTCCTGGTCGGTCGCCGACACCTCCGACGCGGCCGCCGTCCGTGCGGCGGTCACCGAGAAGACGAAGCTGATCTGGGTCGAGACGCCGTCGAACCCGCTGCTCGGCATCACCGACATCGCCGCCGTGGCGGAGGTCGCGCGCAGCTCGAACGTCAAGCTGGTCGTGGACAACACCTTCGCCAGCCCGTATCTGCAGCAGCCGATCTCGCTCGGCGCCGACATCGTCGTGCACTCGCTGACCAAGTACATGGGCGGTCACTCGGACGTCGTGGGCGGTGCGCTGATCGCGGCGGACGCGGCGGTCGGCGAGGAGCTGGCGTATCACCAGAACGCGATGGGCGCCGTCGCGGGCCCGTTCGACGCGTGGCTGGTGCTGCGCGGCATCAAGACCCTGCCGGTCCGGATGGACCGGCACAGCGAGAACGCGGGCCGCGTGGTCGAGATGCTGACCCGCCACCCGAAGGTCACCGAAGTCCTCTACCCGGGGCTGTCGGAGCACCCGGGCCACGAGATCGCGGCCAAGCAGATGAAGGCGTTCGGCGGCATGGTCTCGTTCCGTGTCCAGGGCGGCGAAGAGGCGGCCGTCGAGGTCTGCAACCGCACGAAGCTGTTCACGCTCGGGGAGTCCCTCGGCGGTGTCGAGTCCCTGATCGAGCACCCGGGCCGGATGACGCACGCGTCGGTGGCGGGCTCCGCGCTGGAGGTTCCGGCGGACCTGGTGCGGGCGTCCGTCGGCATCGAGTCGGCGGACGACCTGATCGCGGACCTGCAGCAGGCGCTCGGATAGGCACGCCGGGCGGGCGCGTGCGGCGCCACGCAACGGCCGGCGTCCGGCAGGGGCCCTTTCCGGGCCCGGCCGGGCGCCGGATCGCGTTTCTCGCGTTCTCTCCGGAACCGGTAGGGGACCGGCTCATCCTCCCTGTCCGGTCCGGCGTGCCCCGGCCCTGCTCAGCCCTGTCCGGCCCTGCCCTGTCCGGCCCGGCCCGGCCCTGCTCGGCCCGCCCGGCCCCGCTCAGCCCTGTCCGGCCCGGCCCGCGGCGGCGACCGTGCCGCATGCCCTGCCCTGCTCGGCCCTGCCCTGCTCGGCCCGCCCGGCCCCGCTCAGCCCGGCCCGCCCGGCCCGCGGCGGCGACCGTGCCGCATGCCCGGCCCGCGGAGGCGACGTGGGCCATGCCGTCCCGCCGCGTTCTGCAGGCCTGCGGCCCGCGACGACCCTGCCGCGCGCTCCGCGCGAAGACCGTGTTTCTACGCGGAGACCTTCTCGTCCTCCAGCGACCCGCGGACCTCGTCCCGCAGCTCCGGGTTGTCGGCGTGCCCGTGCACGGAGATGGCGTGTTCGCTCGCGGCCCGCACGACTTCCTCTTCCTCACCGGAGATGGTGAGACTGCAGCCCGACTCGCTCGGCATCTTGCGGCAGTCGGCGACTTTCCTGGTCATGGCGACCTCCTCGCGGCGTCGATGAGCCGCTCATTCCAGGATAGTTCGGCACACACCGGGCGAACCCGGCGATGTGCCGACGGTCCCGGTGCGCCGGCGCTACCAGCCTTC
Organism: Streptomyces sp. NPDC096193; assembly: GCF_040302905.1. NCBI lineage: Bacteria > Bacillati > Actinomycetota > Actinomycetes > Kitasatosporales > Streptomycetaceae > Streptomyces > Streptomyces sp. NPDC096193. Next base: position 466,567 of record NZ_JBEOSJ010000003.1, read on the forward strand.
GAGCGGAGGCGTCATGTCCGACGGGGGAGCCACCCACGGCTCGGTGACCGACGCCCACACCGCGAACGCGACCGCCGCCGCCGTCAGAAGCAGCCAGGCCAGCCGGCGAACCGCACGGTGGCGCCGCAGCAGCCGGCCGCCGTGCACGGCGGCGCGCGCAGCCAGGTCTGCGGGCACCGTCGGGTGCTGGGCCTCCAGCATCCGGCGGACCTCGTCCTCCTTGCGGTCGGCGCCGCTCATGACACCGCCTCGGCCGGGGCGCGCGGTGGTGCGGGCGGTGTGCGGCGCATGGTCGCCACGGCACGGGCGCAGATGGAGCGGACGCGTTCGACCGGCAGTCCGATCAGCGCCGCGGTTTGTTCCTCGGCCACCCCTTCGTACAGCCGCAGCACCAGGATCAGCCGTTCCTGCGGTGTGAGCCGGTCCAGTACGCCGCCCCGCACCCGGTGGTGGCGCCAGGCGGTGCGGGCGAAGCGGATGGCGAGTTCCTGCCGGGTGCGGTCGTAGGGGTCCTCGCCGCGCAGCCGGTCCCACTCCGCGTAGGTGTGGGCCAGCGCGGAGGTCAGCAGCCGCTGGGCATGCGGATTGCGCGGGGCGGGCTCGGCGGTGAGCAGGGTGGCGGCATGCAGCAACCGGCCGGCCGCGCCCGCGACGAACGCCTGGAACTCCCGGGCGCGGCGGCGTTCGAGTGCCGTCCGCCGCTCGCTCACGTCCTCATATAGGGGCAGATGCGCGCCCCGGGTCAAGAGGTCGGCGGCGTCTCCGTGTCCACAGAAGGAAGTCCGGCCTGGCGTGCGGAGAGAGCGGTGTTGAACCGGGTGAGCAGTGTGCAGAAGGATTCGCGCTCGGTCTCGGTCCAGCCGTCCGTCACCTGTGCCATGAGCTCGCGCCGCGAGGAGCGGACCTCTTCCAGCCGGGCCTGGCCGCGCGGGGAGAGCTGGAGCACGACGGCACGGCCGTCCTCGGGGTGGGAGGTGCGCTTGACGAGACCGGTGTCGACGAGCGGGGCGACCTGGCGCGTGACGGTCGACGAGTCGATGCCCATCCCCGCGGCGAGGGCCTTGACGCCCATCGGGCCTTCCCGGTCGAGCCGGTTGAGCAGCAGGTAGGCGGCGCGGTCCATGGAGTTGCGGACCTGGCCGACCCCGCCGAGCCGGGTCTGTTCCGCGCGGCGTGCGAAGACGGCGACCTGGTGCTGGAGAGCATCGAGGAGGCCGGGGTCGAGATGAGTCGTCATGTCCTGAGAGGTGGGCATGGCTAGGGGGCTCTCTCGTGCGGTGGTCGGTTGGTGGGGGACAGAGTACGCGGCCCACACGCGGTGCGTACCAGGCCTGCACAATCCCATGAGGAACGCTTGATCGGGTCTGCCGGGGGCCGGTTGAGCTGCGAGACTTGGTGTCATGAGCTTCGGTCCGTCTGACTCCTTGCGCCCCGTCATCCTCGACGACGTCCGCGGGGCGCAGAAGATGCTGTCCGGCGTCGCGAGGGTCACCGCCCTGGAGGGCAGCAGGTACCTGTCGCACCTGGTGGGGGCGCCGGTCCACCTCAAGTGCGAGAACCTCCAGCGGACCGGTTCGTTCAAACTGCGCGGCGCTTACGTACGGATCGCGGGGCTGCGTCCCGAGGAGCGGGCCGCCGGTGTCGTCGCCGCGTCCGCGGGCAACCACGCGCAGGGAGTGGCGCTCGCCTCGACGCTGCTCGGAGTGCACTCGACCGTGTTCATGCCGGTCGGCGCACCGCTGCCGAAGGTCGCGGCGACGCGGGAGTACGGCGCGGAGGTGCGGATGCACGGCCAGGTCGTCGACGAGACCATGGCGGCCGCGCAGGAGTACGCCGAGGAGACGGGTGCCGTCTTCATCCATCCCTTCGACCACCCCGACATCATCGCGGGGCAGGGTACGGTCGGCCTGGAGATCCTGGAGCAGTGCCCCGAGGTGCGCACGATCGTCGTCGGCATGGGCGGCGGCGGTCTGGCCGCCGGCATCGCGGTCGCGCTGAAGGCGGTGCGCCCCGACGTCCGGCTGGTGGGAGTGCAGGCGGAGGGGGCGGCCGCGTATCCGCCCTCGCTCGCCCAGGGGCGTCCCGTCGCCATCGACGCCCCGTCCACCATGGCGGACGGGATCAAGGTGGGCTGCCCCGGCGACGTCCCCTTCAAAATCATTGGCGATCTTCTCGACGAGGTCCGTACGGTTTCCGAGGACGCGCTCTCCAGCGCGCTGCTGCTCTGCCTGGAGCGGGCGAAGCTCGTCGTCGAGCCCGCCGGGGCGAGCCCGGTCGCGGCGCTGATGAGCGAGCCGCGGGCGTTCAAGGGACCGGTCGTCGCCGTGCTGTCGGGCGGCAATGTGGATCCGCTGCTGCTGCAGCGCATCCTGCGGCACGGTATGGCGGCGGCAGGCCGGTATCTGTCGCTGCGGGTGCGGCTGACGGACCGTCCGGGAGCTCTTGCGGCACTTCTCGGGTCGTTGTCAGTGCTCGACGCTAACGTCCTCGACGTGAGTCACGTCAGGACCGATCCGCGGCTCGGGCTCACAGAGGTGGAGGTGGAGCTGCAGCTGGAGACGAAGGGCCCGGAGCACTGCGACGAGGTCACCGCGGCGCTGCGCGGGGCGGGATACACCGTCCTGAGCTGAGCGCACGGGACCCCCACGCGGGTTCCTGTCACGACGGCTACGACGGCCACGACCGGCAACGACGGCAACGACTGGGCACGACCGCCGCGGTTGTCGCGACGGCCGTCCCTGCGATCGCGGCCGTGACGGTCACGACTATCGCGATACATCTTGAGTGACGCGATGTATCGCGTTAACGTGAGGCCCCTGACGTGCTCCCGCCACGCACAGATCTCGCACCCGCATGCCTTTTTCCATGTAGCGACCCACCCACCTGCCACCTTGGGAGATCCCACATGCCAGGCGCCATTTACGCCGAAGGTCTGGTGAAGACCTTCGGCGACGTAAGGGCTCTGGACGGCGTCGATCTCGACGTCCCCGAAGGCACGGTCCTCGGACTTCTCGGCCCCAACGGAGCCGGCAAGACCACCGCCGTGCGCGTACTGACCACCCTGCTCCAGCCCGACAGCGGCAAGGCCGTCGTCGCCGGTATCGACGTCCTGAAGAACCCGAACGAAGTCCGCCGGTGTATCGGCCTCTCCGGTCAGTTCGCCGCGGTCGACGAGTATCTGACCGGTCGTGAGAACCTCCAGATGGTCGGCCAGCTCTACCAGATGAGCTCGCGCGACGCGAAGAGCCGGGCGGTCGAGCTGCTCGACCGCTTCAACCTCGCGGACGCCGCCGACCGCCCCGCCAAGACCTACTCCGGCGGTATGCGCCGCCGTCTCGACCTGGCCGCCGCCCTGGTCGTCTCACCGCCCGTGATGTTCATGGACGAGCCCACCACCGGACTCGACCCGCGCAACCGCATGCAGCTGTGGGAGGTCATCCAGGAACTGGTCAAGGGGGGTACGACCCTGCTGCTCACCACCCAGTACCTGGAAGAGGCCGACCACCTGGCCGACGACATCTGCGTCATCGACCACGGCAAGGTCATCGCCCGCGGCACCGCGGACCAGCTCAAGGCCCAGACGGGCGGCGAGCGCGTCGAGGTCGTCGTCCACGAGCCCGAACAGATCGCCCCCACCCAGGAGGTCCTGCGGGGCTTCGGCAAGGGTGACGTCGCCGTCGTCGAGCACACCCGCAAGCTGACCGTCCCCGTCACCGGCGGCGCGAAGCTGCTGGCCGAGGTCATCCGCGAACTGGACACCCGGGGCGTGGAGATCGACGACATCGGTCTGCGCCGGCCCACCCTGGACGACGTGTTCATCTCGCTCACCGGCCATCACGCGGAGGTCGAGGACGAGGAGAACGGCGAGGCCGCACAACTCAAGGACACCAAGGGCAAGAAGTCCCGGAAGGAGAGCGTGAAGTGACCACCAGAGCGGACGCCGTCGACATCGCGGCGCCCCGTCCCCGCGGCGGGATCGTGCAGTCGGTCAACGACTCGCTCGTCGTCGCCAAGCGCAACCTGATCCGGATGCTGCGCATCCCGGAGATGATCATCTTCGGGCTGATCCAGCCCATCATGTTCGTGGTGCTGTTCAGCTATGTCTTCGGCGGATCGATCTCGGTGGACGGCAACACCTCCCCCGCCGCCTACCGCGAGTTCCTGATGGCGGGCATCTTCGCGCAGACCGTCACCTTCGCCACCGCCGGCGCCGGAGCGGGCATCGCCGACGACATGCACAAGGGCCTCATCGACCGGTTCCGATCGCTGCCGATGGCACGCGGCGCGGTCCTCACCGGCCGTACGCTCGCCGACCTCGTCCAGACCGCGCTCACCCTGGTCGTACTCGCGCTCGTCGCCCTCCTGGTCGGCTGGCGGACCCACGAGAACCTGGGCAAGGTGCTGGCCGGCTTCGGTCTGCTGCTGCTCCTCGGCTACGCCTTCTCCTGGATCGGCGCGCTGATCGGCCTCTCCGTGCGCACACCCGAGGCGGCCACCTCCGGCGGGCTGATCTGGCTGTTCCCGCTGACGTTCATCTCGAACGCCTTCGTGCCGTCGGACAACATGCCGACCTTCCTGCGGTACATCGCCGAGTGGAACCCGTTCAGCGCCACCGTGCAGGCGGCACGGGAACTGTTCGGGAACCTGCCGCCCGGCTATGTCGCACCCGACGCCTGGCCGATGCAGCACCCGGTCTGGGCCTCGCTGATCTGGTCCGTCCTGATCATCGTGTTCTTCCGGACGCTGGCGGTGCGCAAGTACCGCTCGGCCACGGCCTGACCCGGCGCCCGCCGGGCACGGGCACACGCACGCGCACAGACGCACGACGAAGGGGCCGGACCGCACACGCGGTCCGGCCCCTTCGGTGCTCGCGGGCCGGCTCTGCCGGTACCGGGCTCAGCCCGTGTAGGGCTTGGCCTCGAGGATCTTCACCGAAGCCGTGTTGCCGTTGGGCAGCTCGTACTCGGCGTCGTCACCGACCTTCTTGCCGTTCACTCCGGCGCCGAGCGGGGACTGCGGGGAGTACGTCTCGATGTCCGTGCTCGCGTACTCGCGGGACGCCATCAGGAACGTCAGGGTGTCGTCCTCGTCGCCGTCGAAGGCGATCTTCACGACCATGCCGGGCTCGACCACGCCGTTGTCCGCGGGGGCCTCGCCGACCTTCGCATTGTCCAGGAGCTGGGTCAGCTGGCGCACACGGAGCTCCTGCTTGCCCTGCTCCTCCTTGGCCGCGTGGTACCCGCCGTTCTCCCGCAGGTCGCCCTCCTCACGCGCTGCCTCGATCTTCTTGGCGATCTCGGTGCGCGCGGGACCAGACAGGTACTCCAGCTCGGCCTTGAGCTGGTTGTACGCCTCCTGGGTGAGCCAGGTGACGTTCTCGCTGGTCTGGGTCACAGGTGCTCCTCGTAGGTACTGGGAATACAAAGCATCGCCCTACCCAGAAGGATGTGCCTCCATGGATGGGCGAAACCACGAGCCTAACAATTTCGTGGCCGCAGGGGGAGGACGAATGCCATCAGAATTACGTCAACGCAGGTCAGCGCAGTGACCCGCCGTGATCGTCCAGGTGATTCATCGCGTCAGCGGGCGGTGCACTGCACCAGTTCCGCGCTGGTGGCCCGGGCCGTCGTCCGGATCTCGGCCACCTGGTCGATCCGCTTTCCGCCGCTCTCCACCGGCACATCCAGCCTACCCACCTCGGCTCCGTCCTCGGAGCGCGAGCGCAGGGTGCAGCTGCCCGCGGCGTCCGCGTCCTTGCGCACCTCCAGATGCACCTGGACCGCGGAGTCGGAGACCACCGAGAATTTGATCACCTCGGCGCTGATCCTCTGGCCGGCGACATAGTCGTAGCCGAACCAGCCGACCATCCCGAGCAGGGCCACCCCCAGCACCGTGCCCACCAGCTTGAGCCTGCGGTCCGCGCGCTCGTCCGCGGAGCGGCCGTAGCGGCCCTCGGGGAGCTGTTCGCGCACGGTGGCCATGGTCTTTCCTCTCGGGCAGGGGGCACCGGAATTTTCCGTCCCCCGATTCGGTCACTATAAGAGTTGCCCGACGCGACACATCATTGAGGATCGAGTCTTGACTGAGCAGCTGCGACTGATGGCCGTTCACGCCCACCCCGACGACGAGTCGAGCAAGGGCGCGGCCACCATGGCCAAGTATGTGTCCGAGGGGGTGGACGTGCTGGTCGTGACCTGCACAGGAGGCGAACGCGGCTCCATCCTCAACCCCAAGCTCCAGGGGGACGCGTACATCGAGGAGAACATTCACGAGGTACGCAGAAAGGAGATGGACGAGGCCCGCGAGATCCTCGGCGTCGGCCAGGAATGGCTCGGCTTCGTCGACTCGGGCCTGCCCGAGGGCGACCCGCTGCCCCCGCTGCCGCAGGGCTGCTTCGCCCTGGAGGACGTGGACAAGGCCGCCGGCCGGCTGGTGAGGTCGATCCGCACCTTCCGTCCGCAGGTCATCACCACGTACGACGAGAACGGCGGCTACCCGCACCCCGACCACATCATGACCCACAAGATCACGATGGTGGCCTTCGAGGGTGCGGCGGACGCCGAGCGCTACCCGGAGTCGGAGTTCGGACCCGTCTACCAGCCGCAGAAGCTCTACTACAACCAGGGCTTCAACCGTCCCCGTACGGTCGCCCTGCACGAGGCGCTGCTGGCCCGGGGGATCGAGTCGCCCTACGGCGAGTGGCTGGAGCGCTGGAAGGAGTTCGAGCGCGTCGAGCGCACGCTCACCACCCACGTGCCGTGCGCCGAGTTCTTCGAGATCCGTGACAAGGCGCTGCTCGCGCACCGCACACAGATCGACCCCGACGGCGGCTGGTTCCGCGTTCCGCTGGAGCTCCAGAAGGAGGTCTGGCCGACGGAGGAGTACGAGCTCGCCACCTCTCTCGTCGACACCTCCCTCCCCGAGGACGACCTCTTCGCGGGCATCCGGGACAATGCCTGATATGAGCGCAAGCGCAAACCTCGCCCTGACGCATCTCGTCCCCCTCGCGAAGGAGGTCGACGACAACAAGGTCACGCCCGGAGTCCTCGGCTTCCTCGTCTTCGCGGCCCTCGCCGTGGGCGTGTGGTTCCTGATGAAGTCGATGAACCGGCACATGGGCCGGGTGGACTTCGAGGAAGCACCCGAGCCGGGGGCCGAGCCGAAGGAAGCCGGCGGCAAGACGGGCCCCGCCTCGGCCTAGGTCGCCCTGGGCCTGCCGGAGGGCGTTCGCGCCGTAGGCACGCACGACCGCCGTACGGACACCGCCGTGCAGATCAGCGCCGTACGCACCACCGCCGGGCCGGCCGCTTCGTGCGGCCGGCCCGGCGGTGGAAGGCGCGCACAGCGGCGTACGGCGCCCCGCCCCACGCCTGACCGGAGCCCACGCGCCCGGACGGCCAGTCGCCGGCCCGCCCGCACGGGCGTACGCCGCCTACGGCGCGGAGACCACCGGGACCCCCATCACCTCCCGTGCGTGGCGGTTCGGGACCATCCCCAGGTGCCAGGCCTGCCAGCCGTCCTCCAGGCGCACACCCCGCTGGAGCATCACGGTGAGCGCCTCCGCGCAGTCCTCCAGCTTTCCGTCGCGCGAGGCGTGCGTCTTGTCCATCAGGCGGGCCAGTTCCTCCTGGGCCACCACCGTGCCGACCTCGATACCGCCCGGCGAGGCGTACGGCAGCAGGGTGCAGCGCAGGAAGCGCGCCCAGTCGGCGCCGCGGTCGTCCTGGTACGAGGCGAACAGATCGATCGCCTCGTCGCAGAGCCCCAGCGCCTGCGCCGCGCGGTTGTTGCCCGCGTCGATCAGCGCCAGCTCCAGACAGGTCCAGGCCTCGCCGTGGGCCACCCCGATCCGCCGGAAGTCGGCGCGGGCGTCCACCAGCAGCTGGCGCGCGAAGCCGGAGTTGCGCAGGTTGCCGGTCTGGGCCGCGCGCTGGTCGCGGGTGACCCGGCCCGAGTGATGGCGCGCGCAGGCCAGGCCGTACACGTCCCGCATCCGCGAGAACATCGTCCGGGCCCGCTCCAGTTCCCGTACCGCCTGGTCGCGGTCGCCGCGCTCCTCCAGCGCCTGGCCCAGGTAGTACAGCGTCCACGCCTCACCGCGCGCGTCCTCCTGGTCGCGGTGGCGCGACAGCGCCTGCCGCAGCTGGTCCACCGCCGGCTCGGGGTCGCCGTCGACCAGCCGCGCCCGCGCCAGCTGCGTCAGCGCCCACGCCTCGCCCCGCTCGTCGTGCGTGCGCCCGTACAGATCGAGCGCCTCGCGCAGCTCGGACTCCGCCCGCGGCACGTCGCCCATCCGCAGACAGACCTGGCCCAGCTGGAAGTGCGTCCAGGCCTCGCCGTGCAGCGACTCGCCCTCACGGTGCAGGTTCAGCGCGGTGGCCAGCAGGGTGAGCGCCTGAGCGAGATCGGCCCGGTCGCGCTCCACGGCCGCCAGCGCGTGCAGCGACCACGCCCGGTCCTCCGCCTGCTCGTCGGAGGCCTGAAGCTCGATCGCCTCGTGCAGCTTCGCCGCCGCCTCGGTGAGATTGCCCTGGTGGTGCAGCGTGATGCCGAGCGAGCAGAGCGCGAGCGCCGTGCCGGAGTCGTTGTGCGCCTCGCGGTACAGGCCCACCACCGACGACAGCGTGGTGCGTGCCTTGTCCAGTTCGCCCAGCTGACGGGCCGCGATACCGGTACGCCACCGTACGGAACGCTCCAGCAGCCCCTGGTCCACCGCCTGCGACAGCTCGCTGATCTCGCCCAGCCGGTACAGGTCGCCGCGCAGCAGGCAGTAGTCGCACAGCGCGCCCAGCAGATTGAGCACGGTCTGCTGGTTCACACCCTCCGCGTACCGCAGCGCCGAGGTGATGAAGCTCGACTCGTCGTCCAGCCAGCGCAGCGCCGCGTCCAGCGAGGTGAAGCCGTGCGCCCCGAACTGGCCCGCGCGCGTGGACATCTTGCCGTCCACCATGCGGATCACGGCCCCCGCCAGATCCGCGTAGTTCTGTATCAGCCGCTCCTGGGCGGCCGACCGTTCCGCGGCCTCCTCCTCGTCGAGCAGCCGGGCCCGGGCGAAGGAGCGGACGACGTCGTGCAGCCGGTAGCGGCCCGCCCGCACATGATCGATGAACCCCGCCCGGGCCAGGTCCGACAGCAGCCGCTGCGACTCCTGTTCGTCCGTCGCCAGCAGAGCCGCCGCGGCCGCCGCACCCAGCGACGCCCGTCCGGCGAGCGCCAGCCGCCGTAGCAGCCGCCGCGTCTGATCCGGCAGGTCCGTGTAGCGCAGCCGCAGGGCGCGCTCGACGGGATCCACGGCACCGTGGGCCCGCAGATCGGCGGCCAGTTGCTGAGCGGTACGCGCACCGAGCGAGGAGCCCGCGACCCGCAGCGCCAGGGGCAGGCCCCCGCACAACTCCCGTACCTCGTCGGCCGACTGCACGTCGTAAGGGCCGCCGGACTGCTCCGACGCCGAAGCCCGCAGCAGCTCCTCCGCGCCCGCCTCGTCCAGCGCGTCCACCGGCAGGTGGTGCACCCATGCCGGAATGTCCTCCGGCAGCTCCAGCGGTGTGCGCGCCGTCACCAGGACGAGACTGTCGGAACGCTCCGGCACCAGCGTCCGCACCTGTGCCGCGTCTCGGGCGTCGTCCAGCACCACCGTCACCGGCAGACCCGTCAGATGCTGGTGGTACAGCTCGCTCAGCCGCCGCACCTGCTGCTCCGCGGAGGACCGCTCACGGAACAGCAACTGCTCGCGCGGAGCGCCCAGCCGGTTCAGCAGATGCAGCAGGGCGTCCCGGGTGGTCAGCGGGTGGGTGCTGTCCCCGCGCAGATCGACCACGCACGCACCCCGGAACTGGTCCTTGAGCTGCTGCGACGCCCGCACCGCGAGCGCGGTGCGCCCCGAACCCGCGGCCCCGTGCAGCACCACGACTGTCGGCCGTGTCTCCGTCGAGGCGCGGGCCGCGTGCACCCACTGGGCGATCTGCGTCATCTGCTGCTGCCGGCCCGCGAACGGTCCTTCCGGTTCCGGCAGATGACCGAAGGACTGCTCCAGTACGGAACGCCGCCGGGCCGCCGCACTGCGGTCACCACCGCGCAGCTGCGGGGCGGCCGTCGTCTTCTTCGCGGGACGCGTGGTGGAGGTGAGCATCCGCTGCTGGTCCAGGAACGGCCGGATGCCCCGGACCTCCAGCGCGGTCAGCCACTGGAGCCGCAGCTGCTCGGCGCCGCCCGGCTGACCGAGCGCTCCCGCTCTGCGGTGCGCGGCCGGCCAGTGCGACGCCGTCACCGTGGCCACGGTGGTCGCCGCACCGGCCACGGCCACCACCATCCCGGCACCCAGCGCGGTACCGGTGGCGGTCCCGAGCGCGACATCCGCCCCGACGGCAGCGGCGGCGGCAACAGCCGTCACCAGCGCGGGAGTCGAGACGGCGTGCCGGCTGAACCGCGCGGACAGCGGTTGCTGCACGGCCTCCGCCTCGGCGAGCGCCTGCTCGTACGCCGCGTACTCCTCGCCGGCGCTCGACGCCATCGCGTCGAGTCCCGCACGCCCGCGCGCCAGCAGCACCTGCGCATCCGCACGCCCGCCCGCCCGTCGCACCTCTTCCTCGACGGCGCGCACCAACAGCCGCTCGGCTTCCGCCCGATGGCTGTCCCGCATAGTGGGTCCCCCTCCGAGAGCTCCGTTCCGTACTGGCTCAAGTGTCGTGCGTACGGGGCGTCAGCGCGAGGGAGGCCGTCGATCATTCGCGCTCACGGAACGGGGACCCGTCGTCCTGGAGGAACTCGCGCCCGAGGTCTTCGAGACCGGCAAGAAGCACTCCTCGCCCTACATGACGTTCGTGTTCCCCGTGCGACCCGAGTACCGGGGAGTGATCCAGGGCGCCTGCCACGTGGACGGCACGGCCCGCATCCAGACGATCACCGACGAATCCAACCCGCGGCTCGCGCAGGTATTGCGGCGGTTCACCGAGCGGACCGGGGTGCCGTGCCTGATCAACTCTTCGTGCGGCGCTCCGTGGAGAGGTGATACGGAAGAGCGGCGCGCACGGACGGCAGTTCGAGCCTGTCCGTGCCGAGTCCGCTCTATCGGGTCGTTCTCCCGCGCATGCCGGGCACACCGGCGGCGGGCGTGACATCCTGAGGATTCTCCCTACGGTAGTAGCCGAGCCGCGTGCACCGGAGCGGTCAACCGCTCGGCATGCTCACTGCCGCTTGTCGCCTCTCGGGACTGAGTCCATCCATGCAGAACTATGACGTGAAGAAGGACCTGCGGAGCCTGTTCACCGCGAAGAAGAGGTTCGAGGTCGTCGATGTGCCCGCCATGAAGTTCCTCATGGCGGATGGTGAGGGCAGCCCGAACACATCGCAGCTGTACAAGGACATCGTGCGAGCGCTGTACGCGACCGCGTACGCCGTCCGCGCTCTCGCCATCGACGAACTCGGCAAGAAACACACCGTCGGGCCGCTGGAAGGGCTGTGGTCGGCCGACGACCTGAAAGCCTTCACGTCGTCACGCGACGAGGACGAGTGGCAGTGGCGACTCATGATTGTTCAGCCCGACTGGATCACCGACGAGATCTTCGGCGAAGGTCTGAAGCGAGCGATCGAGAAGAAGGACCTGGCCGTCGGCGACCGCGTCCGCTTCGGCGAATTCCACGAGGGGAAGTCGGTCCAGGTTCTGCACATCGGCCCTTACAACGAGGAGGGGCCCACGATCGCGCGGATGCACGACGAGTACATGCCGGAGCAGGGACTCAAACCCCGTGGAGACCACCACGAGATCTACCTCTCCGACGCACGACGGATCGACCCGCCGCGGCTGCGCACCATTCTGCGCCAGCCTGTCGAATCCATCGGGAGCTGATTCCCGGTCCGCAGTTTCCAGGTCCGCCGTTTCCCGCGCTGTCGGACGGCTTCCAAGGGCACGGTGACGGAGAAGGCGCGACAGCCTTGATCGCGCGGTGAACATCTCGCCGTCGCGGGCTTCGCCGGCACGATCGGGCCTTGTGAGAGGCTGGCCGTATGAACCGGCTGGCTGGCATGACCTCGCCCTATCTGCTGCAGCACGCTGACAATCCGGTCGACTGGTGGCCCTGGGCGCCGGAGGCTTTCGAGGAAGCGCGGCGGCGGGGCGTACCCGTGCTGCTGTCGGTCGGTTACGCGGCGTGCCACTGGTGCCACGTCATGGCGCACGAGTCGTTCGAGGACGAGGCGACCGCGTCGTACATGAACGAGCACTTCGTCAACATCAAGGTCGACCGCGAGGAACGCCCCGACGTCGACGCCGTCTACATGGAGGCCGTGCAGGCCGCCACCGGCCAGGGCGGCTGGCCGATGACCGTCTTCCTCACCGCCGACGGCGAGCCGTTCTACTTCGGTACGTACTTCCCGCCGCAGCCCCGCCAGGGCATGCCCTCCTTCCGGCAGGTCCTCGCCGGGGTCTCGGCCGCCTGGCAGGACCGGCGAGAGGAAGTGGCCGAGGTCGCGCGGAACATCGTGCGCGATCTCGCCGGGCGGTCCCTGGCGGTCGGCGGGGCCGGGGTGCCCGGGGAGGAGGAGTCGGCGCAGTCGCTGCTCGGGCTCACCCGGGACTACGACGAGCGGTACGGCGGCTTCGGGGGTGCGCCCAAGTTCCCGCCGTCGATGGTGCTCGAGTTCCTGTTGCGGCACCATGCCCGCACCGGCGCCGAGGGCGCGCTGCAGATGGCGGCGGACACCTGCGAGGCGATGGCCCGAGGCGGTATCTACGACCAGCTCGGCGGCGGTTTCGCGCGCTACTCGGTGGACCGGGAGTTCGTGGTGCCGCACTTCGAGAAGATGCTCTACGACAACGCCCTCCTGTGCCGTGTGTACGCCCATCTGTGGCGGGCCACGGGCAGCGACCTCGCCCGCAGGGTCGCCCTGGAGACCGCCGACTTCATGGTGCGTGAACTGCGCACCGCCGAGGGCGGGTTCGCCTCCGCGCTCGACGCCGACAGCGACGACGGCAGCGGCCGGCACGTCGAGGGCGCGTACTACGTGTGGACACCGCAGCAGTTGCGCGAGGTCCTGGGCGACGACGAGGGGAAGCGGGCCGCCGAGCTCTTCGGGGTGACGGAGGAGGGGACCTTCGAGGAAGGTGCCTCCGTGCTGCAACTCCCGGACGGGGAAGCCGATCCGGGGATGCGGGAGCGGCTGTTCGCCGCGCGGGAGCTGCGCCCCCGGCCGGAGCGGGACGACAAGATCGTGGCCGCCTGGAACGGGCTCGCCATCGCGGCGCTCGCCGAGGTGGGCGCGTACTTCGAGCGCCCGGACCTGATCGAACGCGCCACCGAGGCGGCGGATCTGCTGGTCCGTCTGCACATCGACTTCTCCGCCACCGGAGCACGTCTCACCCGTACCTCCAGGGACGGCAAGGCCGGTGCCAACGCCGGTGTGCTGGAGGACTACGCCGATGTCGCCGAGGGCTTTGTCGCGCTCGCGAGCACCACCGGCGAGGGGGTCTGGCTGGAGTTCGCGGGGTTCCTGCTGGACATCGTCATCGACCGGTTCACCGGCGAGGGCGGGGCGCTGTACGACACGGCGCACGACGCCGAGCGGCTGATCCGCCGGCCGCAGGACCCGACGGACAACGCCACTCCGTCCGGCTGGACCGCCGCGGCCGGCGCGCTGCTGTCTTACGCCGCTCACACCGGCTCCCAGGCTCATCGCACGGCCGCCGAAGGCGCGCTCGGTGTGGTGAAGGCTCTCGGGCCGCGGGCTCCCCGGTTCGTCGGCTGGGGGCTCGCGGTGGCCGAGGCGCTGCTCGACGGGCCGCGTGAGGTGGCGGTCGTGGGGCCGCAGGACGACCCGGCGACGAACGAGCTGTTCCGTACCGCGCTGCTGAGCACCGCGCCGGGCGCGGTCGTGGCGGCGGGGTCACCGGACAGCGAGGAGTTCCCCCTGCTGCGGGACCGCGCGCTGGTGGAGGGCCGCCCGGCGGCGTACGTGTGCCGCAACTTCACCTGTCGGATGCCCACCACGGATGCGGACGAGCTGGCCGGCCAACTCGGTGCGTGAGAGCGCACGGTGGCAGGCGTGAGACGGGCCGACGACGCGGCCGCCCTGTCCCGGCCGGCGAAAGAGGCGCACGGGCCCGGCGGTTGGAGGCGCGGCCCCGGACGTCACTGAAGGCGCAGGCCGCCCTCAAAAGTGTCCAGCGTCCGGTGAACGAGTGCGACCAAGTCGTCCTGCTGGCCGCGTTCGGCCCAGTGGATCAGGGTCTCCCGCAGCGCGCCCATGACGGCCGCCGTGAACACCCGCACGTCCAGGTCGTCGGGCTCCCGCCCGGTCCGGTCGGCGATCGCACGGGCCAGCCGCAACGCCGTCTCGGCCATGGTCCCGGTCATCCGCGCCCGGAGGGCCGGGACCTCGACGATGAGCCGGCTGCGCTGCCGCATCTCCTCGGGCTCCTCCGCGAGCATGGCGGCGAACGCTTCGGTGAGGGCGGCCCGCAGGGACTCCAGCGGCGGTTCGGCGGCGGGACGGGCCCGCAGGACGGCTTCCACGGCCCGGTCGTACTCGTCCGCGAGGACGATGTCCTCCTTGGTCGGGAAGTACCGGAAGACCGTGGACGGCGACACGTCCGCCGCCTCGGCGATCTGCTCGACCGTGGTCGCCTCGTACCCGTGCGCGGCGATCAGCCGGAAGGTCGCCCGGCGGATCGCCGTCCGGGTCCTGAGCTTCTTGCGCTCGCGCAGGCCCGGCCGCGGGGGTGCCGCGGTGGCCGGGTCGCCCGACGGGCTGCGTGTGGTGGCCGCCATGGCGGTCATTGTGCGGCATCGGCCGGCTGCCCAGCAGCTTCGACGGCGCGGGAGCCGCTGTCGAATGACAGCGGCTCTCACAAGGTGGTGGCCGTCAGTGGTCGTAGGCGACCAGCGAGATCCCCACGTAGTGCACGATGAAGGCGGCCAGGGTGAGCGAGTGGAAGACCTCGTGGAAGCCGAACCACCGGGGCGAGGGATTGGGCCGCCGGAGGCCGTAGACGACCCCTCCGGCGCTGTAGAGCAGCCCTCCGACGACGACACAGACGAGCACCGCGATACCGCCGGTACGCAGGAAATCGGGGAGGAAGAAGACCGCGGCCCAGCCCATCGCGATGTAGCAGGGCGTGTAGAGCCAGCGCGGCGCACCCACCCAGAAGACGCGGAAGGCGATCCCCGCGGCGGCCGCCGCCCAGATCGCCCACATGAGTGGCCGGGCGGTCGCGTCGGGGAGCAGCAGCATCGTCAGCGGCGTGTAGGTGCCGGCGATGATCAGGAAGATGTTGGCGTGATCGAGCCGGCGCAGCACGGCCTCACCGCGCGGACCCCAGTTTCCGCGGTGGTAGATCGCGCTCACGCCGAACAGGAGGCAGGCGCTCAGCACGTAGACCGCACACGCGATCCGTGCCTCGGTCGAGCCCGCGAAAACGGTCAGCACCAGCCCCGCGACCAGGACGGCCGGGAACATTCCGGCGTGCAGCCACCCGCGCAACCGTGGCTTGACCGGGGGCGGTTCTATCTCTGTCACGTCGGGCGCTGCAGGCGTCATGTCTGGATGGTACCTACGCGACCGTAGGTAACCGACGCCTCCGGGCAGCGTGAGCTCCGCCTCGTTCGGGGTACCCGAGTGGCAATGCTCACGTGAGACGCCCTCTGGACATATGGGCGCACTCCACCGATGATCAGATGAGTGCGGTCGGCACCGGATGAGCGCCAGAAGAGTGAAAGGTCCGAAGCATCCGGGTCGCAGCCCCCACGGGGCACCAACCACCAAACCCTCTCTTAGGAGCGATCGTGGCGCGCGACATCGCGGCTCCCACCACCGTCCCCACCAGCCACCAGGAGCTCGTCTCCTGGGTCGACGAGATCGCAGCAATCACGGAACCGGACAGCGTCGTCTGGTGTGACGGATCAGAAGCCGAGTACGAGCGCCTGTGCGGAGAGCTCGTCGCCAAGGGAACGTTCACGAAGCTTGACCCCATCAAGCGTCCGAACTCCTACTACGCCGCGTCCGACCCGACCGACGTCGCCCGCGTCGAGGACCGCACCTTCATCTGCTCCGAGAAGGAGGCGGACGCCGGCCCCACGAACCACTGGAAGGCCCCCGCGGAGATGAAGGAGATCTTCGCCGGTGAGAAGGGAATCTTCCGCGGCTCGATGCGCGGTCGCACGATGTACGTCGTGCCGTTCTGCATGGGCCCGCTGGGTTCACCGCTGTCGGCCATCGGCGTCGAGATCACCGACTCCGCGTACGTCGCCGTCTCCATGCGCACCATGACCCGTATGGGACAGCCCGTCCTCGAGGAGCTCGGCTCCGACGGCTTCTTCGTCAAGGCCGTCCACACCCTCGGCGCGCCTCTGGCCGAGGGCGAGGAGGACGTGCCCTGGCCGTGCAACTCGACCAAGTACATCTCGCACTTCCCCGAGACCCGCGAGATCTGGTCGTACGGCTCCGGTTACGGCGGCAACGCCCTGCTCGGCAAGAAGTGCTACGCCCTGCGCATCGCGTCCGTCATGGCGCGCGACGAGGGCTGGCTCGCCGAGCACATGCTGATCCTCAAGCTCACGCCTCCGCAGGGTGAGTCCAAGTACGTGGCCGCGGCCTTCCCGTCCGCGTGCGGCAAGACGAACCTCGCCATGCTGGAGCCCACCATCTCCGGCTGGACCGTGGAGACCATCGGTGACGACATCGCGTGGATGCGGTTCGGCGAGGACGGCCGGCTGTACGCGATCAACCCCGAGGCGGGCTTCTTCGGTGTCGCGCCCGGCACCGGCGAGCACACCAACGCCAACGCCATGAAGACCCTGTGGGGCAACGCCGTCTTCACCAATGTCGCGCTCACCGACGACAACGACATCTGGTGGGAGGGCATGACCGAGGAGGCCCCGGCCCACCTCACGGACTGGAAGGGCAACGACTGGACGCCCGCGTCCGAGACGCCGGCCGCCCACCCCAACGCCCGGTTCACCGTGCCCGCCTCGCAGTGCCCGATCGCCGCGCCGGAGTGGGAGGACCCGAAGGGTGTGCCGATCTCGGCGATCCTCTTCGGCGGCCGCCGCGCCTCCGCCGTGCCGCTGGTCACCGAGTCCTTCACCTGGAACCACGGTGTCTTCCTCGGCGCGAACGTGGCCTCCGAGAAGACCGCAGCGGCCGAGGGCAAGGTCGGCGAGCTGCGCCGCGACCCGTTCGCGATGCTGCCGTTCTGCGGCTACAACATGGGCGACTACATGGCCCACTGGGTCAAGGTCGGCGCCGACAAGGACCAGGCCAAGCTCCCGAAGATCTACTACGTGAACTGGTTCCGCAAGAACGAGGCGGGCAAGTTCGTGTGGCCCGGCTTCGGCGAGAACAGCCGCGTCCTGAAGTGGATCGTGGAGCGCCTCGAGGGCAAGGCCGAGGGCGTCGAGACCCCGATCGGCATCCTGCCGACGCGTGAGGCGCTCGACACCGACGGGCTCGACATGCCGGAGGAGGACCTCGACTACCTGCTCAAGGTCGACAAGGAGATCTGGCGCGAGGAGGCCGCACTGGTCCCCGAGCACCTGAACACCTTCGGCGACCACACGCCCAAGGAGCTGTGGGACGAGTACCGGTCGCTGGTTGCCCGTCTGGGCTGACGCGACCTCGGCGCGCTCGCGGCGGACCCGTCCGACAGCCGCCCTGACCTGTGGGGTCACCTCAGGTCCGCCGCGTGTCCGGCCCCCGGAAGCCCCCTCACGGCTCCCCGGGGGCCGGACCCTTTCCCGGACCTCTTCACGGACAAGTTCACGCCGGACCCGTTCCCTGCGCCCGTTCACGCCGGGCCCGTTCCTTTCGGACCCGTTCACGCCGCCCCTTCCTACCGGCCACCCGGTTCAGGCCGGGCCCCACCGGTCCTCCAGATAGCGGGTGTGGGTCTGCTGGCGACGGGACTCCGCCTCGCGCAGGCCCGTCGCGATGCTGTCCGCCTCCGCGAACAGCACCCCGAGCTGCCGCTCCAGATGCCGCTCCGGCGGCTCCGTCCCCGGGTTGAGCCGGGTCCACCAGCGGGCGCGGTTGTAGGTGTCCACCGACTCGGGGATGTCCCGGCGGATCGCCCGGGACAGCGCGTGCACCGCCTCCGGGTCCACGGAGAGTGCCTCCGCGACCCAGCCCGGTTCGAGCAGCGCGGCGAGCAGCTGGTCGAGCTCGGTCAGCCTGCCCGCCGCGGCGGGCGGCAGCTCCACCTCGCCCAGGTACGTGTGCAGCCGGGCGAAGTCGCCCCGCAACGCCTCCAGCCGGCCCGCGGTGTCGGGGAAGTCGGGTGTGGCCGGGCGCTCGGGCGGGGCGATCAGCGCGCCCGCGCCGTAGAGCCCCGCGACGACGAACGGCCAGTACACGCCCGCGAGTCCGGTGAAGGTCAGCGTGAGCCCGACCAGCCCACAGGCGGAACCGGCGAGGTTCTTGCGCGATTCGAGATAGCTCAGGGCAGTTCTACTGATAGCCACGGATCTCCTCGAAGGCGCCGTCCAGCGAGCCCCTCGTCGCGTCGAAGAGCCGGCCGCCCGTGAGGGAGGCGATGTGCTCCAGCTCCGCGCGGTCGGAGTCGCCGAAGAGGATGGGGAAGACGGGTGTGTGCCGGCGGTTCACCGGCAGGCCCCGGTAGTAGGCGTCGAACGCGCCGGGTGCCTTGCCCGCCGTGTTCTCGCCGTCCGTCATCAGGACGACCGAGGTGAACGTCTCCGCTGTATCGGCCTGTCCCAGCCGTTCGTACGCCTCCTGGAGACTGCTGTAGATCGCGGTGTCGCCCTCGGCGGTCAGTGAACGGGCCGTGGCGCGGATCGCCGTACGGGCGGCGGCCGGGTCGGCCGGATCGACCCGGTGCGTGCTCACCCGCTTGACGGCCGAGCCGAACGGCATCAGCGTCACCTCCTCACGGTCCCGGAAATCCTCGGTCAGCTCACCCAGCGCTGTCTTGAGCCGCTCCAGCCGGTCACCCTTCATGGAGCCGGAGGTGTCGAGGACGTAGACGGTCCGGGAGGGACGGCGCAGCTTGTTCTCGTAGGCGTCGAGCAGGCCGTCCGCCACCGACCGGGTGCCCGGAAAGGGGAGTTCGCGCCGTGTGCCCTTCGCCAGCGCGGCGGCGGGCCGCACGCTCGCCACGACCGGGCGCCGCAGGGTCCTCTCGGTGATCGCCCGCTGGGCCTCCTCCCCGCGGAGGTACTCCGTGAGAGTGCGGCCGGCCTCGCGGGCGCCGCGCGGGGCCGAGTTGAGCAGCGTGAACGGATAGTCCGCCGTCACGACACCGTCCTTCGGCCGGACGACGGTGAGACTGCCCGGCTTCTCCCGGTTCATGGACATCAGGACCGACTCGTAGTTGACGAGCGCGTCGACATTGCCGCGCCGGGCGTACGCGGTGACCAGCCACCCGGACGAGCCGGAGGTGAGCTGCTGCCCGGCGAAGAACTCCGTCAGCTTCGGGGTCGCGCGCCGGACATCGTCGTCGGTGAGCGCGGACTGTGCGCCGGAGAGCCCCGAGGCCACCGAGATCAGCGCGGAGAAGCCCGAGTTGGAGCGCACCGGATCGGTCATCCCGTACGTCAGGCGGCCGTCGGCGACGGCCCGGTGGACCTGTGTCCAGGTGACCTGCTCCGGGTTCCAGCCGAGCCGCGCTACGGTCTGCGGCTTCACACCGATGGCCACGGGCGAGGTCATGACGGGTGTCTCGCTGCTGAGCCGCCGGGCCGTGCCGGGCCGCAACCGCAGATAGTCGTTGGACGACAGCCAGACGGCGTCGTACTGACCGTCGGCCTTTCCGGAGGCGATCTGCTCGACGGCGTCGAGCGTTCCGCCGTAGGTCGCCTTGACGCCGACCCCCGTGGCCTCGCGTGCCGCGTCGAGTACGGGCTGCATGTCGGCGAGTTCACTGGAGGCGAGCACCCGGAGCGTGGTAGGCGAGTTCTGGCCGGAATCCGGCTCGGGGTCGGCGGTGTCCGTCGTACAGGCGCCGAGCAGCGCGATCAGCGTGAGGCCCACGACCGCCCCGGAGGCGCGAGGGCGGAGTCCTCGGGTGCGGGCGGATCTCACAGCGCGCCCCCGTCCAGCGCGTCGGTCGTCCGCGTGCGCTCCAGATACGCGCCGGCCGTGCGCAGTTCCCCGGCCAGCGACTCCACCGTCGCCGCCATCGACTCCGTCGCCTGGACCTTGTACGTGTCGATCGCGTCCAGCGTCCGGTAGATCTGCTGGAACGCGGTCCGCAGGGTTTCCGCCCCCACCGCCGGGTCCGCGGCGATGCGCTGGATCTCCCCGCTCTGGGTGGCAAGCATCTCCGCGTTGCCGCGGATGAGGTCCTCCGTCGTCGAGCGCAGCGTGGTGACCTGCTCGGTGACCTTCCGCTGGCTCTCCAGCGCCGACGCCAGCATCACCGCGATCCGCAGCGCCGAGACCGTGGTCGTCGCGGCCCGGTCGACGCCCTTGATGAGCTCCTCGTTGTTGCGCCGCACCACGTCCATGGCCAGATAGCCCTGCGCACACACCGCGAGCTGCGTCAGCAGGTCCTGGTGCTTCTGCCGGACGGGGAAGAGGACGTCCGCGCGCAAGGCGTCGGCCTGTACGGGGTCGGTGCCCTCGACGGAGGCGATGCGCTCCGCGACGGCGTTGTCGAGCGCTTCGGTGAGGACCGCGTACTCCTGGAGCTTGCCCATCGTCTCCCACAGGCGCGTGCGCTCGGTGTGGAGAGCCGCGTTGTCGCGTCGCAGTTCGTCCTGGCCGCCGCGGAGGGAGCCCACGATCCTGTTGAGCGTCGACTGCGAGGAGGCGTACTTCGCCACGTGGTCGCGGAGTTTGTTGCCGCCGGGCAGCCGGGAAAGCAGCCGGCGGGCACCCCTGCCAGGGGTCTCGCGCGGGTCCAGGTCCTCCACCGTGCGCCTGAGTTCGACGAGCGAGGAGCCGACGCGGGACTGCGCGTCCTCGCCACCGGCGGACAGCGACCGCACTGTCCGGTCGAGCATCCGGTTGGACTGCTGGGCGGCGCTGCGGATGTCGCCGGAGCCGAGTGCCGCGATCTCACCGATGCGGGTCGCGAACTCCGGCGAGCGGGCGTCGAGCCCCGCCAGCGAGGAGACGTACTCGGTGGCCCGCCGGGTCATCTCGGTACGGGCGGCGTCGTCCACCGGCACGAGGCCGGCCGCCTGCTCCGTGCGGACGGGCGCCACCGGTTCGGGCGGGGTGAGGACGAGTGCTTCCGTGCTGTTCTCGGTCATTCGGATCCCCCCTGGGACCGGGTCCGCTGCGCCATCGTGTGCAGGACCTCGGAGGTCGGCACGGGCGCCTGGCGCACACCGGTCAGCTTCTGGTTCAGATAGGCGGTGTGACCTGCGGTCGCGGCGGTGAACTCGGCGGCGGCGCCCTGTGGCCGGAAGCCGTGCCGTACGGCCAGTTCGCGCAGCCGCCGGTCGGAGCCGAGCAGTTCGCCGAGCGCCCGTCCGTCCTCGGTGAGCGGGACGAGCGTGTGGTCGCTGGAGACGGTGGTGTCGGGGTAGAGGACGACGAGGTCGCCGACCTCCTGGTGCTGGATCAGCAGGGAGGCCACCTGCGACTCGTACACCAGGACCAGCGGATTGCCGACCCCGCTGATGAAGTCCCGGAAGGGTGCGTCGCTGCTGGTCTGCTGGGCGCCCTGGACGCTGATGAGCTTCTTCAGCAGCGGCGCGGTGCGGGCGACGGCGGCCTTGTCGGCGGCGACCCGGCCGCCGTCGGCGACGTACGAGGCCGCGGCCAGGTACAGCGCCCCGGAGTTGGAGGCGACGGGATCCGTGCTCGTGATGAAGACGGTTCCGGTCAACTCGGGGTGCGGGCCCGCTCCCTTGAGCTGCTGCCAGGTCCGGTCGGCCCGTGCGGCGGCCAGATACGGACCCATGCGCAGGGTGCCCGTGGAGGAGCCGCTGAGGGTGGCGAGACCGTTGCCGGCGAGCACCTTGGCGGCGGCGCTGTGGGCGACGACGACCAGCGGCGAGTAGAAGGGGCGGATCGGACCGCCGCCGACGCTCGACCTGCGCCGCAGTTCGTCGGCCGGCGCCTTGGACGAGGGGAAGGCGAAGTCCTGGTCCTTGAGGGGTAGTTCCTCCATGGCCCAGGAGCCGGAGGTCTCTGTCCTGACGGTGAATCCCTTGGCAGCAAGGGCCTTCACCACGTCGGGATCGGCGAAGAACTCCGCCTTCTCCGATCCGATCACTCCACGCACGGTCTTCGTTGCCGTGCTCGGGTCCTGGCTCTCGCGGCCTGCGACGACGGCTACTGCCACTCCGCCGATCAGCAGCACCGCCAGGACGATTCCCACGATGCGTCTCACAGCACAGAGAGTGCTCGCGGAATTACACATTCCGGGAGGATTCCGGTGGACGCGAAGTGAAGGGCCGATCCCAGAATGCAACCGGAATCAGCCAGTCAGAACGTCAGGGGCGCCCGGCCCCGAACTCCACCCCGGTCGGGTTCCGGGGGCTGTTGGTGGCACCCGGTCCACGCGCCTCGGCGGCCCGTGGACCGGGGCCGTCAGGGGGCGCCGACCAGGCGCGGTTCGGCCAGTGCGGCCGCGTGGGCGTCCATGCGTTCGGCGGAGAGGATCGCGACCGCCGTGTCGGCGCGGGACGCCGCGACGACCAGCGCGCGGCCGGCCAGATCGTGGGCGCGCCGGTGCAGGGCGGGGGTGTCGCTGCCGCGCAGGCCCGCGTGCCGGACGGGGGGCGTGCCGCGCAGCCGGGCGATCTGGGACGCGATCTGCTCGGCGGCGTCGTCGATGCCGAGTTCGTCCGTGACGGCGAGCAGCGCGGAGAGGTGGCCGGCGAGCTGGATGTCCAGCTCCTCCTCCCGGCTGCGGTGCGGGTACGCGTCGTCGTCGGCCACCGAGTGGACGGACTTGGTGCGGATCGGCTCGTACATGGGGATGGCCTCCTGCTCACTGTCAGGAGACCATCCTACATTGGATTCAGTCTAAAGTTGAGTCCCGTCGGAAATCATGGGGCGCGAACGGCTCAGGGCTGGCTGTAGCCGTCCAGGAAGTTCCCGATCCGGGTCACGGCGTCCGCCAGTTCCTTCGCGGCGGGCAGGGTGACGATGCGGAAGTGATCCGGCTCGGGCCAGTTGAAGCCCGTCCCGTGGACCACCATGATCTTCTCGGCGCGCAGCAGGTCGAGGACCATCTGGCGGTCGTCCTTGAGCTTGTAGACCTGCGGGTCCAGCCGCGGGAAGAGGTACAGCGCCCCCTTCGGCTTCACACAGGTGACCCCGGGGATTTGCGTGAGCAGGTCGTACGCCACGTCGCGCTGCTCCAGGATCCGCCCGCCGGGCAGCACCAGGTCCTCGATCGACTGCCGGCCGCCGAGCGCGGTGGCCACCGCGTGCTGCGAGGGCATGTTCGCGCACAGGCGCATATTGGCCAGGATCGTCAGGCCCTCGATGTAGGACGAGGCATGGGACTTGGGGCCGCAGACCGCCATCCAGCCGGAGCGGTAGCCGGCGACGCGGTAGTTCTTGGAGAGCCCGTTGAAGGTGAGGACCATCAGATCGGGCGCCACGGCGGCGGTCGGCGTGTGGGTGGCGCCGTCGTAGAGGATCTTGTCGTAGATCTCGTCGGAGCAGACGATCAGACCGTGCCTGCGGGCGATCTCGGTGAGGCCGCGCAGCATCTCGTCGTCATACACCGCGCCGGTGGGGTTGTTCGGGTTGATGACCACGATCGCCTTGGTGCGGTCGGTGATCTTCCGTTCGATGTCGGTGAGGTCCGGCATCCAGTCGGACTGCTCGTCGCACCGGTAGTGCACGGCGGTGCCGCCGGCGAGGGAGACCGAGGCCGTCCACAGCGGATAGTCCGGAGCGGGGACGAGCACCTCGTCGCCGTCGTCCAGCAGCGCCTGCATGGACATCTGGATCAGTTCGGAGACGCCGTTGCCGAGATAGATGTCCTCGACGTCCAGGTCGATGCCCTTGGTCTGGTAGTGCTGCATGACCGCGCGCCGGGCGGACAGCAGCCCCTTGGCGTCGCCGTACCCGTGGGCGTCACCGAGATTGCGGAGGACGTCCTCCAGGATCTCGGGCGGGCACTCGAACCCGAAGGCTGCGGGATTGCCGGTGTTGAGCTTGAGGATGCGGTGACCTGCTGCCTCCAGCCGCATCGCTTCCTCCAGGACCGGGCCCCGGATCTCGTAACAGACATTGGCGAGCTTCGTCGACTGGATCACCTGCATGTCCGTGAGCTTACGGGCGCGTAACGGTGATCGCTGCGTGTTTTCGCCCACCACAGCCGGTGGGAATGTCCCCTTTGGTGTGCGGCCTCGGTCGAGGAGGCCTCGGCCCTTCGAAACGTCACCCGAGGCGGGCCGTCCGCCTGCGATGTGCCCGGCGCGGACCCGGCGCACGGACCGGGGATGTTGCGCTCGTCACGCCACCGGACGGGGCCGCCGGGGAGCGGTCGGGCATCCCGTCGTCCCGGCCACCACGCGGGCGGCCGGGACGCCGTGCTTACTCAGGTCTGCTCAGAAGGGGCTACGGGCACTCCTTCCAGGCCATCCGGTAGATGGTGTTGATCGCTCCGTCCGTCGAGTCCATCGTCATGAAGCTCGTCGTCTTCTTCGGGTCGGAGGTGCCGGCGTTCACGCGCACTTCGGTGTTGATGTTGAAGTTGCGCTTCGCCCCGCACGCGGCCCAGACGAGCTGGCCCCACTCGGTGTTGTCGGTGGCCTGCCAGTTGTCCTGGACCGGCCCCCTGAAGGGGTGGGTTCTCGCCGCGGTGTCGGGCGATCCCTGGAAGTAGTACGAGGCCTTCTGGGTGGCGGTCGCGCCGCTCTCCAGGCTGGCGAAGCCGCGGTAGTCGGCGCTGGCGACCGCGTACGTGAAGCCGTGCGGCACGTGCACGATCAGGCTGAGCTGGCAGTTCTTACGGAAGTCGGTGGGCGAGGCTCCCACGCCGACCTTCGCGAGGTACTCGCTGTAGGTCACGGTGAAGGCCGTGTTGTCCGGGGCGACCGCCACCGCGGCGCTGCCGGGGCGGCAGCCGGATCCGTTGACCGTCGCGACCTCGATCACGATTTTGTCCGGGGGCGCGACGATGGAGGCGGACGCGTTCTGAGCGGCCAGCAGCGAACCCAGAATTGCGGCTGTCGCGCCACCCGCTAAAAGTGCACGGGACATGATTCTCCCATCGTGGGAAACGTGAGGGGTCGATCCGGAAGAATGCATGGGTTAGCCATGGACATGTCAACCCTTCAAAGATTTCGGGTGTTTCTCGAAGAGCCGGATCGAGTGGAATGCTAGGTACCGACGCAGGGGCTGGCTAGGTGCGTTATCGGCCTTACTCCGGCCTGAACGGGGGCGCGCGGTAACCCCCGGCCCCCACGACAACGGCCCCGAGGGCGCTTTCGTGCTCCTCGGGGCCGTTGTGCGCTGAATGTCAGTCGTTGGCGCAGACGTTGCCGAAGGCCGGGTTCAGCAGCGCGATCACGTTCACCGTGTTGCCGCAGACGTTCACGGGCACGTGGACGGGAATCTGGATCAGGTTGCCGGACAGCACGCCGGGCGAACCGACAGCGGCACCCTCGGCACCCGCGTCCGCCATGGCGGGGGCAGCGGTACCAAGGGCCATGACGACGCCCGCGAAGACGACTGCAACCTTCTTGCTCTTCATATCTTGGATCCTTTCAGCAGTGGTGTCGTACGCAGGTGCGACCGTCGCGCTGCGCTGCCAGTTTCCTGTTCATGAACACCCCTGCGGAATGAGTAACGATCGAATTCCTGCAAGGAAACTTCCAGAAGCCCATGAGATGGAAAATCATTTTCCCCGTGTCGCGGAAAAATGACGCCCCTCATGAATGCGCCCCCGAGCGCACAAGGCTCAGGGGCGCACAGGTGACTGAGGGAATCAGTCGTTGGCAGCGCCGTTGCCGGAGAGGATCGGGATCTGGCTGAGGATGTGCGACAGCGGGTCGTCACCCTTGACCTGGGTCGAGTTCTCGGTGCACTGCTGGTTCTGCTGGGTCGTCAGGATGTCCTGGACCGTGATCGGGATGAGGCCCACGACGGAACCGATGTCACCCTTGATCGGCAGGCCGACACAGGGCTTGTTCAGCGAGCCCTGGATGAGGCCGATCTGCGGGCTCATGTCGCCGTCCGTGGCGAAGTTGCCGTAGGCCTGCGAGGCGCCGTTGCCGCTCAGTGCGGTGGTCTCGTTGCCGTCGCCGACGGCCAGGGCCTGCGGAGCCATCGCTGCGCCGACGCCCACCATCGAAGCGGTGACCGCTGCGGTAGCCAGAATCTTCTTGATCACTTTTTGTCCCTTTTCGCTTTGAACGATCGATCGTGGAGCAGGCTGATCAACTGCATTCGACGGGTTTGGTTCCGCACTTTCACCCGAATGCCACAATCTGTTGGCGCCCGGCACGGTGTATCGGCGGAAGGCCGACACGCGGCCCTCCGCCGATGGAGCGGATCCACAAAACGGGTGCGTCATGCGGAAACGCGCATGACCGCCCCACGGCGCAGTGCGCCGCCGGCTGGGGGCTTTCACCCGGAAGCAGATCCCATGCGCGGCCTGCTCGGCCATTCAAGCACCGGTGCGCGGTCGCACCGGCCATATGTCACCCGTTTGCCGAATGAATTCCGGGCGCCCGAAGAATTCGGTGCCGGGTGCACAATGTCCCGGTCCACACGGCAATCGAATCGGTGAAATCAAATGACAATCATGGCGACGGAATCAGCGTCCGTCGAAGAGCGCGGACGGCACCGGGAGGGCCGTGAAGGAGTCGGTGCCGGCCGGGCGTTCGCCTGGCTTCTGGTGATCACGGGTGCGGCGGGTCTGCTGGCTTCGTGGGTCATCACGATCGACAAGTTCAAGCTG